>NZ_JBEYRK010000005.1:114264-331937 GCF_040704065.1 Streptomyces sp. NPDC047869 | reverse complement strand
CACACGCCGCAACGACGCGCACAGAAAAGCCGATCACGGCCACTGTCAACCATCAGCTGGGACCGAAGTGTCAAGCATCTACCGGGACCGGACACATCCCAGACGACACCTGAGTAACAACTTTCTTCACGGGTTCAAGGCGGCTCGCTCCGCTCACCGCGCGCGGCCCGGCCCCCGGCCGGGCCTGCGCTCCTGCCTCCGTCCCGCTCCAGCCCGGCCGGCGCCCGTGCCGCGCTCAGAGCAATCAATTACCCCTGATATCAGCGAAGAGCTTCAACACTGAATCTCAAGTAGAGCGTCAGAGGTCTCGCTAACCACTCACTATCCATTGGTCGCCGCCGTCCACCGGAGTCATGCACTGGCGGAAGGACTCGACGACGGGCCCGAAGTCAACATGCTGCAGAAGCTCCTGAAGAGGCCGAACCCCCGGCCACGAGACCCCATCTGCGCCGCCCGGGATTCGCCGCAAATTGCCCTCCTCCACAATCAGTTGACTCGGAAGAGCGGAATCACCCGGAAGGAATTCAAACAAGGAGTATTTCAACCCAAGAGACCTCAACAGGTCCATATCCGTCTCGTAGGCTCCCACAAGCGCCCTTGCCATTCCCCAGTGAGTTACGGTGGGATAGGCAATATGAATGGCTTGCCACAAGTCGTTGATTGGCCTCCCGTCCCATGTCAGAAGGCCATGAATCAGCTTGCCCTCGTCTCCCGTGGCGTCAACAGCCCCAGAAATTTCGGGAACCAATGAGCGCAAATCTCCGCCAAAGCCATGAATGAGGGAGGTCAAGAAGTCGGCGGGATTATACACTTGCAAAACTACGTCAAGGCTCTTCCCTTGCTGTTCCACTTCGTCAAGCCATAGGCTCAACACCTGTGTCCAATCTGGGTTACCTTCAAGGACATAATCGATGCGCGCACGGAACCGCCCCCATGCGAGAGAATGAGAAGTGTTAGCGGACGACCGCAAGAGCACTTGATTCCAACCAGCAGCGTGCTGAGCCATTGCAGCCGCTTCGGAATCATCAATGAGATCACGCCACTCTTCAAAGCTTCCCGCGCGATATACGTGAGCGACCTCCAGTGAGTTTGTTTGCATGTATCGAGTTAGCTTCTCGGGGACTGTAACTTCAGCCTCTGGATGCTCAAACCCGGCAGCGCAAGCTGCACGATACTCAGCCGCATGCAATTCCGGCTCCTCAAGCCCTTCGTCCTCATCGGAATCCGGCAACCTGGGGTCATTAGCATCCGCCACACCAAGGGCTACATGGAGGATTCCCGTCTCATCATGAGGCCTCACAGCAAGGACACCAATTAGATCCTCGATCCCCACCTTCACCAATGACCTAGTAAGTGAATCCCATTTCTCGTCAGCATCAGATCGGTTTACGATGGGCATTCGGATTGCGGCTACAGAGAGATCCCTTTCGTTCGGCACTGGCAACGGCGTGACAGGCTCTACTGTCATAGAGGCAGGGAAATCTGACCCGACATCAATCTTCACCCCCGTAATGGGGTACACACTCGATCGACTTATCTCGCTAAACGGAACGATGAGCTCTTTCCAGTCGGTACTGGCAATCACCGCTCTGACTTGATCGACCCGCATCCCGCGCTCCCGTCGCAGGAGTTCACAGTATTTCAAAACTTCGTGAATTGCCTCCCGGGCGGTGTTGTCGGATTTTTTCACTTCGATCGGAACGAAGATGCCGTGACGATCGCGAGCGAGGATATCCACGAAGCCACGCGTACCGGCACTGTTCTGAAGGTGATAGTTCTCCTTAATCAGCCTCATTCCGGGCTCGATGGCTCCCAAGCGGTCGGCCAGAGCGTTCTGGATTGCCAACTCGGTCTGCTTAGTAGACACCGATAACCCTCCATAAGCGTTGATGATCTGAGGGTACTCGCCTTCCTCTGTGTTGTCCGCGTAACGGACGATTCAAGCGCACACCTCCCTGCTGGAATCCCGCTACCACTAGCCCTCTAGGGACAGGCCCAAGCTGAAATGATCACAGCGTCCACAGTTGAGGGATCTCGCGCCGTCGTCGCGGCCTGCTCTGGCCGACGACGCAAGTCGGTAGCGTGGCTAAGCGCAGTGGGGGTGCAGCGAGACATACGCGTGCGTCGTCGGTCGGCGCACCACCGTCGTGGGCTAACTGTCGTCGGCTGAGGTTCGTGCCACAACCGTGCCGGATGCAGAGGTCAGCCACAGTCAACACCGGTGCCACACGGTCGAGTAGCCGCTCGCTTCCTCGGTCGGCGAAGCCGCAGCTCGGCCCGCAGATCGCTCAGCCTCTCTCCTAAAGAGGTGCTCATCGCCCGCCCATGTATCCCTTTGCAGGCCCCTTGACCTGGCTCTGGTCCCCCAGGTGTCCCCCGGCAGAGGGCGGTACTCGGAACGCCGCAGGTCGTAGGCGGTGAATGGAGCCCGCCGTAAGGCTGCCAGGCGATGAACAGCGGGCGCAGGCGGGGCAGCCGTTCGACCGCACCGTGGTCGAACGGCTCGGACGGCACTTGGGGGTTAGAGAAGGGCCTCTGTGTGCAGTTGCCTTGCAGTAGCAGCGAGGAGACAACGAAGTTCCTCTTTGTTGACGCCGTAGGTCTTGAGCGCGTGGCAGTTGGGACACAGGGCGATCATGTTCCAGGGGACGTCAGGTCCGCCCCTGGCCAGATCTTGAACGTGGTCGACCTGCAAGATTGACTTGCCCGCTGTTGTGCGCTCTTTGGGATGGCCGTCGCACCGGGGACTCTCGCAGCTGTCTTTGCAGCGGCGCAGGACTGCTGCTCGTGCGCTGGGGTCGCGGACGAAGCGGTCGGCGAGTGACGATTTTTTCAGTTGTCCTCGGCGGTTGGCGTTGGCTTCCGCGTTCTGTGCCAGGCGCCGGTACGCGTCCCTATCGCTCTCTGAGGCGTCTTGTAGTTGGGGGTCCACGTCGCTTGGGCGGTAGGTGCCG
The DNA here is from genome assembly GCF_040704065.1 of Streptomyces sp. NPDC047869. Lineage (NCBI taxonomy): Bacteria > Bacillati > Actinomycetota > Actinomycetes > Kitasatosporales > Streptomycetaceae > Streptomyces > Streptomyces sp. NPDC047869. The sequence goes on along the minus strand of NZ_JBEYRK010000005.1, from coordinate 328,983 downwards.
GTGTCGTCATGCAGAGCGCCTGTATCAGCGTCCAATGCTTCCAATGCTTCAGCGGACCAGGTCTCGCGCTCCGGAGAGGGCACGGGGGCGAGAACCCAGAGGAACTCCCGTCGCCACTTCTTGTCTTTTCCGACCCCCCACCGCAACCGGCGTTGAACGATGACCGCCCAGCTCTCGAAGCTGAACGGTCCTTGGTACGGCTTGTGCCAGAAGCGGAGAGGGCGTCTCGCGATCTGGTATTCGGCCATCAGCTTGTTGCCATCGGTGATCTCCTGGTCGCCCGAGAGCCCGTCTCCCACGTAGGCGATCCAGTTCGTGTCCGGGATGCGGCTGTCGTCGTACGGCCCCTTCTCGTCCGAGAAGGCGCTCAGGATGCCATCAGCAAGGCAGCCGATCCTCGCCATCTTCTGGCTGCCGTAGGCGCGCAAGATGGCGTCGTGGTCCTTAAAGCTCTCGCCTGGTTTTGGGCTTAGTGCGTCGGCCCACCGGCCGGCGAGCAGTTCGTGCAGCCCGAAGTCCTTCAGCAGGTCGGGAGGAAGCGGATAGAAGTAGCGCAGGATGAGGCTGGCTGCGGTAGAGGCTGCTGTTTCAGGCTGCGATCGCAGCCGAGCGTAGTCGTTTTCACGGAGACCGCCGACGGGGTTGACCTGGTCCAAAGACTCCGGAGTGGGGCGTCGCTTGCGGCTGGTGAGGATGAGGTCCTCTGCACGGCCCAAGATCCACAAGTCATCGTGCTTGAGTGCCCAAAATGGGTATCGCGCGCCGTCCGCGCCGTTATCGACCTGGGCGTATTTCTCCAAGAGCGGGGCCAGGGCGTCGCGCGTCGCCGACCATGATTGCATGCGTGGGGCGCCGGCCACAGCCTGTCCGATTGCCCATAGGAGAAGCACGGGCCGGTGCAACGCTGTGCCAGCCGCGCGACGTGCTGGCCGCATGTCTCCCACACGTCGGTAAAACGTTTTGGGCGTATCCACGACAATGAAACCCTCGTCTAAGCCATGTCACCGCGTACTTGAGGCCACTGCTGAGCTTTGGGGATGCGGGCTTGAGCGCTAAGCAAGAAGTCGTACAGGTGGGCAACGCCGACTATGGTTCTGGAGCCGTGCTGCCGCCCCTCGTAAACGAGTAGGTACATTGCTGCCGCGCCGTAGCCGTAGGCAGCACGAAACGAAACGCCTCGGGTCCGAGCCGGTCGTACTCTTCAATCGCTCGGAGAATCCCCGCGCCCGTGATCCCAGATGAGGCCATGAGCGATCCGTGAATCAAGACACTGACCATGCGACAGGTTAGCCTCGCCTCGCCGGGGTGTGTAGGCCTGGTGCACACTGGCCCGCACGCCCCTGGAAAGAGGGACTTGCTGGTGCGGGGATGGTGTCGCTCAGTTGCGGGTCGGACAGCTTGCACCTTGGGGAAGACGGTGACAGATGCGCGGTCGGCGCGGGCCGAATCGTGCGGGCGGCTGGAGCGGTCGTGCAGGCGTCGTCCACGACACACCGGACCAGACGCGGCCTGCCAGTCGGGGTCAGCGGGGCATTACGGTGGGAGAACAAGGGCCTCCCGGAGTCCGGTCGTAGATGTCCAATCCACACCAAACCGAGAGGCCCTCAGCCCCATTCAAGGACCGCTTAAAGCGTGTCGACCGTCACCAACGTCCCCGAACAGCACACCTAGCGGGTTACTAAGGCCACCGTGCGTGCAGCGAGGCATCAGAGGTGGCAGACGGAGCAGCCAGCCTCGTCGTCGTCGGAGTCGAGTGCGTCTGAGAGGACTTCCAGGAGTGGACGGTTGGGCTTGATGCGCTTAGCGGCGCGATCCAGGGCCGCCTGGTGCTTGGCCTCGATCTCCTCCTTGCGCTCTATGAGCTCTGGGAGGGATTCGCCTTGCGACCAGGTGTAGTTGCGGCCCTTCATTGCGGTGTGCCGATAGCGGACCTTCTCCTCGTACTCCACGGCACGGTCGAACAGGTCCGGATGGCGTTCCTTGAGCCCGACCCACTCATGCTTGCGCTGGAAGAAGCAGAAGTAGCAGCCGGAGCGTGTGCGCCACTCGTAGTAGTCAGGTAGGCCGATGCCGGCCTCGTCGAGGATGCGCGTGACGCCGTCCTTGTCGATGCCGTCCTCACGGAAGGGGAAGACGGCATCGATGTTCGGCTTCGTGCTGACGTAGCCGAGGCGGTTCTCGTCGGCGCGGATAGCGACGTAGGAGATGACCTTGTCGTCGCCGACCCAGTCTTCCAGGGGCTTGATCTTGAGGTTCTTCGTGCACCAGCGCATCTGGGGGCTGGGCAGGGTGCCCTGGTAGACCTCCATCCAGTGGTCGAAGTCCCGGTCGGCGTTCAGCCGCACGATGGACTTGCCGAGGGCGGCCTCCAGGCGGTTTAGGTACTCGTAGGTCTCGGGCAACTCGGCACCCGTGTCGCAGAAGAAGTACTCCATCTCCGGGACTCGATTGCGCATGTAGACGGCGAGCGCTGAGGAGTCCTTGCCGCCGGAGATACCGAGCACGTGCCGGACTTTCTGGGTGTCGGCTCCTTCGGTCATCCCTGTGCCTTCCTTCCACTCGCTGCTGTTGCGGCATCAGTTACGCGCTGGGCGAGGGCCGCGAGCAGGATCCTTGCTCCGTCCGGTCCGAGAGCCTTCTCGGCCTGCTTCAAGACGTCGGCGGCGAGGCTGTTAGCCTCGCTGCGGGCCTGTTCCGGCACGTAGATCAGGGTGCGTTGTTCCACGCCGGCGCTGTCGGTCAAGGTCAACAACTGTGCGTCGAGTTTCTCTTCCCTTCCGCGGACCTCGTTCCCGGCGTGGTGCAGGTGTCCGACGCGGTCGAGGGCGGCGGCCATTGACCGGGCCTTCTGTGGGAAGACCTTGGCCTCGTGGTCGTCCCAGTCGCCGAGGGCGGAGTTGGTCAGGCGTACGACGATGGGTTCGAGCCAATCGTCGTCCTCAAGGTCGTCGCTGAGGACAAAGTCGACGAAGCCGCGCAGTTCCGGGGTCAGTACCGCGTCGGCGAAGCCGCGCAGCCGGGCTGCGAGTTGTGCGCGCAGCTCGGGCAGTTCCGCTGGCAGGCGGAACTCCTTGGCGAGAACGTGCACGACCTGGGCGCGCAGTTTGCTGTCGATAGCGACGAGTTCGTCCGCCGCCGCGGCGAGCCGTTCGACGTAGGCGTTCGCTGCTTCCGCGTTGGTGCGGGTGCGGGCCGGGATCTCGGGCAGGCCGAGGGCCTTCGGCAGTGCGTGGAAGACCAGGTCGTCGGGGTCCAGGGCCCGGGTGATCGTGGTCCGCACGGTGCGGGCGTCGGCGGAAATGTTCCTGGTGGTGCGGGCGTACTTGTGCAGGTCGGCCACGCGCATGATCAGGGCGCTGGCCACGGAGAGGAGGTCGGGGTTGCGCAGGGCCTTGGAGCGCGGTGCCTCCACGCCGAGCGAGACCATGAGCTTCTTGATGATGCTGCCACGCTGGCCGTCTCCGGCCGGCGTGTACTTCACCGAGAAACGTGCCGGGCCCTTGACGAGGCGCTCAACGACGTCGATGGTCAGCCGGGGTAGGTAGGTGCCTTCCTCGAACAGGCCGACGTCGTGGCGGCGAATGATCAGGGCCGGGATCAGGAAGACTGGGACCACGCCGGCCTTAAGCCCGAAGGGCGGGCTCATCAGGACGCGGATGACCTCTTCCACGCTGACCCGCTCGGTGGCCCCGGACAGTGCCTCGTTGAGGGCGTTCCAGGCGGGCTGGGCGTGCTCATGGCCCTCGCCGGGCGGGGAGAAGCCGTACGGGAGCAGGCTCTCTTGCTGACTCTCGGCCTGTGTCTCCCCGTTCTCGCGGTGCAGGCCGAGGTAGGCGAGGACACCGTGGTAGATGGCTCGTTCTGCCCTGTACCCGGGGAGGCCGAGGTTTTCCTCGCCCGAGGCGGAGAGCATGGCCGTCAGCAGTATTCCGCGGGCCTGGGCGGCCTGGCTGGTCAGGACGTGGCGGCCGAGCATCTCGTTGCGGATGTGCGGGGTGTGCGGGTACACCGATTCACAGGCGAGGGAGACCAGGCCGCTCAAGCTGCGGGCCGTCAGGCCGGAGGCGGCGGGTTCTTCGCCAGGGGCAATCCCGGTGTGCCACAGACTCCAGGACGCTTGGGAGGACGGCGGGTAGAAGGCGTCCTGCAGCAGCTCCAGCATTTCGGCCTCGGCCTGCACTAGCCGCTCGATGACTTCCCGCCGGGCGACGTGGTCGATGTCCTGCTGGTTGCTGAGCTCCTTGAGCGCGACGAGATAGGTGGCCGTGGTCAGCACCACGTCGGCGTCGGCGGTAGTGCCGACGAGTACCGGCAGGGGTGAGTGGACGGTGGGCCGGTCGGCATCGGTGCCGAGGTGGAAGACGACGAGGCCGTCGGCAGGCTCCCTCAGCTCGTCCGGGGCAGCGACGCTCTTGGTCTCCGGGCCGCTGACCGCTGTGTAGAACACGCGCATCATGCCGGTGATCTGGCTGTGGCGGCTGGCCACGAATGCCTGGGGGATGAGGCTGCTGAGCCGGTCGATGACCGCGGCGTCGTCGAAGTGGCTGATGATCTCCTTGAGCCGACCGTCGATGTCAACGTCCGTGCCCTGCCAGACCCGGTACTCGCCGCTGAACTCACGATGGACTACGAAGCCCCGGCTCACGAGGGCGGCGAGCCGCTCTTCGAGTGCCGTGAAGGCGTCGGGGTCAGCGACGTCGGTGGGGTCGTGGAGGGCAAAGTGGATCATCGGCGCGGTGGCGCTGAGGGCCCCATCGGAGTCGATCAGGTTGAGGACGCCGATGGTCTTCAATACGTCCTGGTCTGCATCGGGGAGGCCGTTGGCGTCCCGGATGCGTGAGTCGACCTCGATCCACCGGCTTGCGTTGGCGGAGGCGAGCAGGGTCGTGCGCCCGGAGTTGAGGAAGTAGTCGTACAGCTGCGGCAACCGCACCGTGCTGGCGTGCTCCGCCTTCTCGTTGCTGTACTGGGCCAGCGAGTGGCGGATGGTGTTGGGCTCCCCGCTGTTGAGGAAGCCCGAAAGGCTGCGGTCGTGCTGGCCGATCTGGGCGGCAAGGATCGGCGCAGCCAGGGCGGTGATGGGGTGCAGCGGGTAAAGGTCGGCAAAGTGGTCGGGGCCGAGTTCGGCGAGAACGCCGAGACCGTGCTGGGTCCAGAGGTTCGCGGATGCCTCGGCGGAGGCGTTGATCAGGGCCTGCCCCGCAGAGTTGACGACCGAGCGGTCGAGGCGGCGGCGCAGCAGGTGCAGGGAGTCGCCGTGGTGGGGAACGAAGGTGATGTCTTCGAAGCGTCCCTGGATCTTGGCCCATTCGCGAGTCTTTAGTTCGCTGGAACGTGAGGCGTAGTCCATGAACGACAGGTGCTGCAAGGTCATCAGGTAGACGGGCAGCCCGTTGGGGCCAGCCGCCTTCTCTGCGAGTTCCTGCAGCAGGAAAAGGTCGTGCTGGGCGTCGGCGAACTCGTTGTGGCCGGCCAGGTGTTCCAGCGTCTTGCCGAACTCGTCGATGACGAGGAGCAGAGGCTGCTGCCCGTCCGCCGTCAGAGCCGTGACAGCGCCGAGAACTTCCTTGGCCCCGGCCCGGTCCGGGTCGGCGCACGCCTCCAGGGCGGTGGCGACGGCCTTCGGGACGCGCTTGCCCCAGCGTCGCGCCGCCGCTGTGTGCAGGGCGCGGGAGAGGGTGGCGACGACGGATTCGCGGCGTGCGGTGGCCACGCCGCCGAGGAATCCCTCAGGAGCGATGGCATCGCGGGCTGCGGCAAGGCGCTGAGCGAGGGCGGGGCTGGCCTCTTCGAGGATGCACTCGGCCTCGCTGCGCCGTTTGACATCCCGCCCCAGCAGAGCGTCGATGATGTTGGAGAGGGTTGACTTGCCGGAGCCGTAGGGGCCGGTGAACGACCAGGCGCGGGTGCGGCGTTGGTCCGCCAGTGCACTCGCGATGCGTTCCAGGACGTCGACGGCCCGGGCGCCGACATAGGGGTCGTGCAGCGCGTCCTCGACGTCGCGCTCGAGGTTGGTCGAACGCATCTGGGAGCCGACGAGTTCGATGCCAGCGGGGAACTCCGGGGCGGAGCTCGCCGGGCTGCTCGGGGTCCGCGTGGGGGTTGCGGTGGTCACGCGGTCTCCTTGGCAAAGAGTGTGTCGGTGGTGTCGTCCGTGTCAGTGGCGTCCGTAGCCTTCATCGCGAGTTCCTTCTGCTCGGCATCGGCGAGCTTAGGGAACTTGGCGGCCCATTCCTCACGGGTGGGGAAGCCGGGGCGGCGGGTGACGAAGTCGTACTGCTCGTCGAGTACTTCCCAAGCCAGCTCGAAGGGGTCGGCCGTGAAGGCGAGGCTGCGCTGCCCCACGGCCTCGGTGAGGTTGAGCTGCGGGTGGTCCGCGGCGACCTTCTGCAGGGCGATGACGATCTCGTTCTCCCGGACGCGGAAGGCGCGCCCCGGGGAGCCCGGCTCGTTGGCGAGGCGGGCCACGGAGATCGAGTTGGCCTGACGGGAGAACTTGGCGGCGTAGTCGAGGCAGGCATAGGCCAGGACCCGGGCGGGCAGCGAGGTGCGGTGCCCGCTGGTGAACTGCCACTCGGCATTTCCGCGCGTCCCGACAAAGGTGAGCAGGTCAAGGTCGCGGAAGGGGCAGGCAAGCAGGTCCTCGTAGCTGCCCGGCGAGCCCGCCTTCTCTGGGGCGCTACGCGCGTACATCTTGGTGAGGCACTCGATGTCCTTGACGATCGACGCCTCCTCCGGGCTTTTGTCGTAGGAGAAGTTCACATGCCGGGTGACCACCTGCGTCATGTCGGCGACCGTGAACCGGGAGAATGGCGCGAGGTGGAAGGCCGTGTACCAGGCCGGCGCGTGGCTCTTAGCCCCGGGACGGTACGACACCAGCCACCAGTGCAGCAGCCACAGGCTGCCGTTCTCCTCCAGATACGGGTCCGCTCCGTCCTCATCGAGGAGCCAGCGTGCCTCCCAGGTGGGATAGGAGAACTTGGCCTGTGTGCCCTTCGTGGGCGAGTGCTCACGGGTCAGCTTGAACGCCCGCGACCAGTAGCGCATGGCGTTGACCATGTTCTTGCCCACACCGAACCGCACGGGGGCATCAGCCGCGAGGAACGCACCCTGATCCCGTTTGACCTGCATGTATGCCTTGTGCAGCCAGCCGAAGCGGGGCGCGAACGTTTCGTGTCGCGCGAAGGCAAAAAGGGCGGCTTCCCCAAGCCGGCTGTCTGACATCCGGGACCTCTCTGTGTCCAATGCGATTGCTCTAACGAGGTGGTAACGGGGTAACGGTCAGTGGAGACCGTCGGCTTCGGCCATCGCGGCGCGAACCTGCGTCACGGCGCGTTTGACGGCCTGCGCGGCGTGCTCGATCTCGGCATCCGTGGTGGCGTAGCCCAGCGAGAAGCGGATCGTGCTGTCGGCGTCCGCTCGAGACAGCCCCATCGCCAGGAGCACGTGGCTCGGGGTCGGAGCGCCGGACGCGCACGCGCTGCCCTCCGAGGCAGCGACGTCGGGCATGGCTGCCAGGACCGCGTCCGCAGGCACCCCCGGGAAAGTAATGCTCATCACGCCGGGCAGGCGCTGATCGCGACGGCCGTTGATACGGCAGTCGGGCAGGGCGCCGGCGACCAGGCACTCAAGGCGGTCACGCATGGCTGTGACCCGCTCGGCCTCCTCGCCGAGGCCGCGCGCCGCGGCCGCGGCCGCTGCTCCCATGCCGATGATCCCTGCCACGTTCAGCGTGCCCGCGCGCCAGCCCCGCTCCTGTCCACCGCCCACGAGGAGCGGCCTGTGCGGGAGGGGGGACCCACGCCGCACATACAGGGCACCAACTCCCTGCGGTCCGCCGAACTTGTGGGCCGACAGAGACAAAAGGTCGACGTCGAGTTCAGCGACGTCCGCGGGGAGGCGGCCGATGAGCTGCGTGGCGTCTGTGTGGACGAGTGCACCGGCTTCACGGGCCGCCTTGGCCACGATGCGGAGATCGGTGAGGACACCGGTCTCGTTGTTCGCCGCCATCAGGGAGACCACTCCCCCACGACGCGCGGCAAAGACCTGTGCCAGGGCGTCCAGATCCACCAGGCCGTCGCCGCCGACCGGTAGGAGCACAAGATCCTCGGGGCTCCCGGCGGTGACCGCGCGGGCTGTCTCCAGCACAGCCGGATGCTCAACAGGGCTTGTGACCAGAGGGCTTCCCGCGGTGAACGCGGCCCGCAGGGCCAAATTGTTCGCTTCTGTCGCCCCAGAGGTGAAGATGATCTCGCCGGGCGAGCAATCGAGGAGGTCGGCTAGCTGCCGGCGGGCGACGTCGACTCGATGAGCCGCCTGCCGTCCGGGGTGGTGCATGCTTGAGGCGTTGCCGACTGATTGCATGGCCTCGACGACGGCTGCGAGGGCCTCAGGCCGGATCGGAGCGGTGGCATTGTAGTCAAAATAGGACGCATCAGGCCTATTCGGCTCACTCATCGTCTGCCACCCCGTCTCGCTCGTGTCGCACACCAATGTACTGCTGGTGGAAACCTCGCCCCGCATCCGGGGTTCCACCAGGAGCTCGCCGTGATCCTAGCCGCGAGCCTAGATCCACTCTTTGAATCACTCGCACGCGTGGTGTCTCAAGCCATTTACCGAATGAATGTTCTATATTCCGCGCCTCACGCGCAAGCCGCATGCTGAAAGATCTGTCTCACGGCCGGGAAGTCGGGCAGTTGTCTGGGCAATTGCCGTCCCCGACTGGGCTTTTAGTCTGATGGTGTTCCTGTGGCCAGTGGTCCCGTTTACTGTGGTCCGCACGCTGCAACGCCGCAGTATCTGCACGTTGAAGCGCTGCTTGGTGTGCGGCGAGCTGGGGGAGGAACTTCACGATGGTGGTCGGTCCTGTGCGAGCGGCTCACGGCTTGCCGTCAGCCGCATCGGTCGGGTGAGGCTGTGACGACGTGGTCACCGGGAATGCCCTTCGAGGCAGTCCTGGCAAACGCCCCCATGGACTACATCCGCCGGCACCTCGGCAAGGAGCTGTGCGGCCTCCTCGACCTCATCGAAGGAGGCGCGGCGGGTGATGAGCGGTTGCGAGCCGTCGCCGCGATCGCGATCGACGCCGAGCTCCTGGTCGCGGACGAGGATGAGCGCGCCGTACTGCTCGCCCTCGTTCCCGGGCCCAAGCAGGCGGAACTGGCGCAACGGCTCGGGGCGCTGGACGAGGGGCAGCCGCTGGAGTGCCTACAGGCGCTGAAGTGGACGCCTGACGAGCGCAGGGAACTTCTGGAGTTCTTCGGCTTCACGGTCGAGCGCGCACAGCCCCAACTGCCCTCCCTCAAGCGGGAGACGACACCCGACTACGCCCTGTTCCCCCATCAGCTCCGCGCGGCGCGCCGGGTCAAGGAGCTGCTGTACGACGGCCCCCGCAGGGCCGTGCTCCACCTGCCGACGGGCGTGGGCAAGACGCGAACCGGCATGAGCATGATCTGCGACCACCTGCGACAGCACGGGCCCGCCCTGGTGGTGTGGCTGGCCCACGGGCAGGAGTTGCTGGAGCAGGCCGCGGCCGAGTTCGAGCGCGCCTGGAGCAAGGTCGGCGACCGTCCCCTGCCGGTCCTCCGCGTGTGGGGCAGCGCTTCCCCGGACCTTGCGGACGTAACCGACGGACTGGTCGTCCTTGGGCTGGAGAAGGCGGTCTCAACCGCCAAGTCGGACCCGCAGTTCCTGCGCACCCTGGCCGCCCGCACCACTCTGACGGTGTTCGACGAGGCACATCAGATCATCGCCCCCACGTTTCAGGGCGTAGTGGACGACCTGACAGTACGTCACGACTCCGGTCTGCTGGGCCTCACCGCGACCCCGGGCCGCACCTGGGCGGACATCGCCAAGGACGAAGAACTCGCCGACTTCTTCTCTCGTCAGAAGGTCATGCTGGAGATCGAGGGCTACACGAATCCCGTGACAGCCCTTATCGACCAGGGCTACCTGGCCAAACCGATCATGCGCACGGTGGCCGCGGAAGCCGGCATGCACCTGTCGGCCCGGGATCAGCAGAGCCTGGCGCGAGCGTTCGAGATCCCGGACAGCATCATCGCCGAGCTCGCGAAGGACGAGCAGTGGAACCTCAAGGTCGTCCAGACAATCATGGAGCTGCTTGAGAAGCAGCACCGCCGCATCCTCGTGTTCGCGGCATCGGTGCAGCACTGCCGACTCATCGCCTCCGTGCTGTCCGCGGCTAGCCTCGACGCGGTATGCGTGACCGGCGAGTCCTCGCCGCGGCACCGAAGCGACGCCATCCGTCGGTTCAAGAGCGCGGCGCGGCGCCCGATGATCCTGTGCAACTTCGGAGTCCTGACCACGGGCTTCGACGCGCCGGCAGCAAGCGCCGCCGTCATCGCCCGGCCGACCAAGTCCCTCGTGCTCTATAGCCAGATGGTCGGCCGGGTCATCCGCGGCCCCAAGGCCGGCGGAACCGAAACCTGCGAGATCGTCACCGTCGTCGACCCGGAGCTCCCCGGGTTCGGCGACGTCGCCGAAGCATTCACCAACTGGGAAGATGTATGGGAGACAGCGTGACCGGCGAAGGAAACAACTACCGGATCGTCAGCCCTTCGCTGACCGTCAAGGCCATGCGCGACAGCGGCTACAAGAACACCGCCTACGCGCTCGCCGAGTTGATCGACAACAGCATTGACGCGGAAGCCACGCTGGTACAGGTCTTCGCCTGCGAGAGCCCTATCGAGGGTGCCGCCCAGACCAGGTACCGGGTCGACAAGATCGCCGTCCTCGACGACGGCAAGGGCATGGACAGCCAACTCCTGCGCCGCGCCCTGAAATACGGAGACGGTCTCGGCGACGACCGCAGCCGAATCGGCCGCTTCGGCATGGGCTTGCCCAACTCCAGCATGTCCCAGTGCACCAAGGTCGAGGTCTGGTCGTGGAAGAACGGCGCTGCGAACGCTCTGTACACCTACCTTGACCTGGACGAGATCACCAAGGGCCAGGACGAGGTTCCCGACCCCGTACCGCGCCGTGTGCCGGAGTATTGGGACGACCTGAGCGAGGTGCCTCTGGGCACCAGCGGCACCCTCGTCGTCTGGACGAACCTGGACCGCGTCAAGTGGCACAGTGCTGGCGCCACCCTGCGTAACACCGCCGAATTGATCGGCCGTGTGTACCGGCACTACTTGAACGATGGCTCTGTGGACATCAAGATGGCGCCCGTTCGCGACGGGAAGGTCCTCGAAGGAAACAACGGCGCCTACTACGCCGAACCCAATGATCCTCTGTACCTCATGGCGAAGACCGGAACGCCCGCGCCGTTCAGCAGCACCCCCATGTTCGAGCCTTTCCCCATGGGCAACGAGGCGGAGCCCGGGGTCTACCGCTATCCCATCACGGTCGATGGCACACAGCACACCGTAACGGTGCGCGCCTCCATCGCCCGGCCTGAAGCCCGCCGTTCCGATGTCTCCGGCCATCCGTGGCCCGACGATGCCAACCCGAACCGGGACGCTGGTGCCCAGAAGTGGGGGCAGCACGCTCGTCGGAACATCGGCGTCTCGCTCGTCCGAAAGGGGCGCGAACTCGACCTCGATACCTCGTGGGCAATCGGTTACGACCCCGTGGAGCGGTGGTGGGGCGTCGAGGTGGACTTCCCACCCGAGCTCGACGAGGTGTTCGGCGTCACCAATAACAAGCAGACGGCCGTCGTGTTCTCGTCACTCGCCGACTTCGACTGGTCGGCTGAGCAGGACCCCGACGAGACGCCCAAGCAGTTCAAGGACCGTTTGCGGGAACTCGGCGACCCCCGGCTGCCGCTGATCGACCTCGCCCAGTACCTCAAGGGTCTCCTGGGCAAGATGCGCAAGAAGCTGAAGCAGCAGACGCTGGGCGGCCGGAAGGGCAAGAAGCGGTACGACCAGGACGTCACCTCCAAGGCCACGGACGCCGTCAAGCGCCGGCAGGAGGACGGGTACACCGGTACGACCGACCTCCTCGCAGAGGAGGCGACGGAAGCCCACAAACGCCAGGAGCAGCTGACCGCGCTGACCGAGAGACACCATGTCGACGAGGACACCGCCCAGACCCTGGTCGACGAGGCCCTGGAGAACGACTGGCGCGTCCGCTGGATCTCCAGCCCCCAGGACTCATCCGCCTTCTTCAACATCGACCTGCTTGCCGGCATGCTCCAGGTGTCCTTCAACACGGAACACCCGCTGCACAGCAAGCTGATGGCGGTTCTTGAGGACGTGCCGGAGGACGCCAACGACGCAGAGCTCCGCCAGCGGCTCGCCCGTGCGACGGAGACCTTCAAGCTGCTCATCTTCTCTTGGGCGCGGATGGAGGACGAGATCCCCAACAAGAAGGCTCGCCGGGTCATCGCGGATGCCCGAAGCGACTGGGGCCGGTACGCCCGTGACTTCATCGAGGACGGGAGCGAAGAGGAGTGACGCAGCCGGACCATGTCTGGCAGCAGATCGCGGACCTGATGGAAGACGCGGCCGAGGAGGTGGTCATCATCGCCCCCTTCATCAAGAAGGCGATCTTCGAGGAGACCATCGCGGCGGTGCCGTCCTCCGTCCAGAAGATCACGTGTGTCACGCGCTGGACCCCGGCGGAGGTAGCCGCCGGGGTCTCGGACCCGGAGATCGTCGAAGCTGCCCAGAGCGACGAACGCATATCCTTTGCCTTGTGTCCGTCCCTCCACGCCAAGCTCTACCGTGCCGACGGCCGCTGTCTGGTCGGCTCTGCCAACCTGACCGGCAAAGCCACTGGACGCGTACCGAACGCCAACGTGGAACTTCTGCTGGAGGTGCCGATCGACCACCCCGAAGTACAGCGCGTCCTCGGCCAGATCAACACCCGCTCGACCATCGCCACGCCCCACGCGGCAGCCCTCGTACGGCAGCAGGCAGAACTCCTGAGAAGCGAGCGCGTCACTCCGCCGTCTGAGGACGAAGCAGCCCCGTATTGGTTCCCGGAGACAAGGAGACCGGCGAACGTCTACGCCCTTTACAGCGGGCGACAAAGATTCACTTCACTGGTCGAAGCCGGCATCGTGCGAGACCTGGCGATGCTCGATGTTCCTGCCGGCCTCCCGGAAGACGCATTCAACAGCGAGGTCGAGGCGCGCCTGCATGCGATCCCGGAACTCGGTCAGTTGACCGCAGAACAGCGTCTCAGCAACATCGAGCTCCAGCGGGCCATTGCCGAGCGGACAGGAGATACAGACGAGCAGGCGCGCAGAACGACCGAGACGCTCGCGGCCTGGCTCCAGCACTTCGGCCGGTACTACACCGAAGTGGGCTCGTGGGAGCTGCGGCCCGGCATAGAGCACGCCTAAGATCACAGCCACGGCGTAGCCTGCCAGCACATCGCCGACGAACACGAGCACAGGGTGATGGGGAAGGCCGTCTCATGGCAGAGGTACGCGTCCCGTGGCTCCTCGGGCACGCCGAGATTGCCTTCCTCTTCCACGTGGAGCGGCAGACATCCCAAAGATGGCGGACCGAGGGCACGCTCGGCGAGCCCGATCTGATCGCATCGGGCAACCCGTACTGGCTGCTGAACACGATCATGCGTCTCGACGGCAAAGGCGACCGCAAAGTCGACCGAGAACGGCTAGCGACGTACAAGGCTGGTATCCCTCTCGGCTACGACATAGAGGACAAGGAGCACCTCCCGGTCGTCGTCGGTATTCAGGAGACAGCGCGCGTGCTCGGCCAAGACGCGCAGGCGATTTCTCGGTGGCGAAACCGGCACAAGATCGTCGAGGCTGACCTGTTCGTCTCCGGTTCTCCGCTCTGGCTTCTTGAGACGATTCTGGACGACGCGCGACAGCGGCAGCGAGCCATCGTGGCCTCCGAAGTCGCCGTGCTCCGTGCAGGACAGCGCGCTCCTCAGAAGCCCCGTGGTCGAAGGCTGAGCGCCCCCGAGACCCGCCCGCCTCGACGGTCACCGCCTGCCGCACGCACCTTCAGCAGCGCTGACCACGGCGCCGCATCTGAGTTTCTGGCGACCGTCCTGGCTCAGGGGTATTCAGTCACCATCAAGCCCGGGCCGTAGCCCACCGTTCAAAACCGGCCCCCGCCCACTCACGTCCTGTGTGGACTCTGCGTCCACCATGATGAGAGTAACACTTGCCTCCATCGCTGCACATCCATAATGTCTCTCACATGTCAGCCTTACAGCAGGCCTACAGAGATCATCACGACGATCCCCAGACCTCCTCTCCCCAAGTCGCGTCCAGCGAGCCCACTCCCTCTCCCATGAAGGTCGTTTCCTACGGAGGCGGAGTCCAGAGCACAGCGCTCCTGGTACTGGCCGCTCGCAGAGAGATCGACTTCCGCACCTTCCTGTTCGCCAACGTCGGGGACGACAGCGAGCATCCGGCGACCCTCGCGTACGTCCGTGAGATCGCCATCCCGTACGCCGTGCGTGCGGGGGTGGATATCCACGAGGTCAAGCGACGCCGACGCGACGGGGCCAGCGAAACGCTCATGCAGCGGCTGAACCGGCCAGACACCCGGTCGATCCCCATCCCAGTCCGCATGGCAAACGGCGCTCCTGGCCGCCGCAACTGCACGGCGGATTTCAAGATCAAGGTGGTCGGGCGATGGCTTAGGCAGCACGGCGCCACTACGGAGGAGCCGGCGGCGGTCGGCATCGGTATATCGCTCGACGAGATTCATCGCGCCAACCGCCGGCGGCGGGAAGCTCATGAGGTGATCGAGTACCCCCTGCTCGATCTCCGGCTACGCAGAGACGACTGCGAGCGGATCATCATCGAGGCTGACCTGCCGGTGCCGCCCAAGAGTTCCTGCTTTTTCTGCCCCTTCCGTACCGTGGACGCCTGGTGCCATCAACGTAGGCACGAGCCCGAGTTGTTCGCCCAATCGGTTCGGCTGGAAGAGACGATCAACCAACGCCGGGCCGCACTCGGACGGGATGCCGTGTTTCTCACGAGGTACGGCGTCCCTCTCACTCAGGCCATTCCCGCGGAGAGCCATGAGGAAGGAGACGAGGACGAGGGGGCGTGTGACTCCGGCTGGTGCATGACCTGACGTTCATCGCGCAGGTCACGATGGGCGGGGCTTGGAAGCCGTAGCTTCCGGCCCGCCCATCGTTCCTCCACCAGGACACCCAAGTGGCCGCCGCAGGCTAATGGGTGTGGAGCGGTCAGAGCTCGGGGGGCTCGCCGGGCTTCAGATGAAAGACAGCCAGGTAATCGCTGTAGGGCATTTCCTCGTCCACCCAGCGGCCACCGCTGGCGCAGTCTGAAAGCGACTTGCCGTCGATAAGGTACTTGTCGTCGAAACGGCGACGCGGTTCTCGTTCACTGCCGCCGCCATCAGCAGCTGAATGCCTAGTAGCACCGTAGAGCCTTCCTTGGCGGCGCAGAGGTCAGCGTGCCTAGCGGCGAGGATCTTCGCATCTGCGTCGGCGACCGGATCGGGGATGCCCGCACGGCCCTGCACTGCCTTCTCATGCAAGTTAATGGCCTGAATAACTCCTGCCGCGATCGACGCTCTGGCGCTCGCTGCGCGGAATGGGTTGTGCGGGCAGAGGTGCTCAGCGACCTCGCGTGCGTGCAACGGCCGTGCTTCGGCGTGGTGTTGCAGCTGCTGCTCAGCCGCCTCGATGGCCCGTCCAGGGCCCGCGGCGTCAGGGCGTAGCCAGTCGGACGAATCCTTCGAGCGCTGCCCGCACTTAGCCGAGACGGGACCTGGTGTAGCTGCCACCCCTCCATCATCTCCGTCCAGACGGCGTCGTGCCTTCGATACGGGTGGTCGTCATGAGCGGACCATCTCACAGGCCACTGCCAATCACACCGCAACTGAGAGCCAGGACCACGCTCACTCGCTGGTGGTCCGCCGTACGAGCCGATGGCCTCGCAACTCGCGTTCACAACGCACGAGTTCTCGTTCCCAGCCCTCCTCCGTGCCGATTAGGTGTGGACTCTCGTACAAGCCGGCCCGCACCTCGGCCTCGGTAAGCCGCCGGTACTTGGGGACCTCGGGATCACCCTCGGCAAGGAACTCGTGTTTCCGGTGCAGGAGGGGACGGTTGGTGGAGTCCGCGTACGAGGTGAAGGAGGACTTGAGGGTCTTCAGGTCGACAGCGTACGAGGCCGCAATGCGCGGGTGGGGATCCGTGTCGAACTCGGGATAGTCGAGCCAGCTGACGCCGCGGCCCTGGTGGCGGAGCTTGACGACGGACCACTCGCCAGGACGGCCGGCAGCGATGCTCGCGCATTGCTCGTACAGGCGCAGCACGGTGGGGATCCGGTGGAGGGCGCGACGGTGAACGTACAGGGCGGTCGCGGTGAACTTGCCGGCGGTCGATCCGTTCATCGCTCGGCGGATGTATGCGTCGTCGCGCAACTTGAACAGCAGGCGATCCGCTCGCTGGCACGCCTCGCTGTACGAGGGGAAGAAGGCACGGATGTCCAGTTGAACCGGCAGGGGCAGACTGCTTACTGGACCTCGGCCGTGAAATAGCTCCAACGCGAGGAACAGCAGCGTGTCGAGGGCTCCGCGCTCGGCACTTCGTTCTACCTTCACGGGGTCGGCTTCGTGCTCGGCAAGGCGCTTGAGTTCAACGGAGCGCAGGTGGCCGAGGAGACTGATGATGGGCTGCGGCATTTCCTCAAGCTGAGGCATCCTGCCGCGCTGTTCGAGATGTGCGACGACCGAGGTGATCGCCGAGGCGGTGTCCTCGGACGCCAACCATCCCCCGTCAGGGGTGACCTGGCGCGCTAGGTAACTCAGGCGGGCCGCATCGTCTTTGAAGGCATAGACAATGCCGGGCGCCGCCGACACGCATCGGACGCCGGTGGCTTCCTCAACGTAGTCGCGAAGCTCGCCGGCGGCGTAAAGGTGCTGGAAGGTGCGGCGCTGAGTGAGGACGCCGTCGCCGTAATCCGTGCCTTTGATCTGGCTGCGCTCCCACCTCAGCCGTGCGGACACCACGAGCACCGATTTGGCGAGGTCCCATGCCCGTAGGAGCGTCTCGCGTCGTTCGGCGGGATCCTCAATTACGTTCAAGACATAGGTGAGAAAGACCACCTCGGCCGGCTCACGCCGACCGTCCGGGAGGTGCACCGGGTCCCACCCTGCGGCATCAAGGCCGAGGTGCTGCAGTGCACGAACATCGCCGCCACGTCCACACCCGTAGTCCAGTACCCCCGTGTCGCGTTCCAGTTGGAGGTCGCCGACGGCGCGACGGGCCGGTAGGGAGAGGCCGACACGGCCGATGGCGGTCTGATGCCTCTGGCTGCTCCAGAGCTGCTGTGTCATCGGCGTCCCCTGATTCCACGGACAGGCCAGCATGCGACAGCACCGAACCTTACGTGATGCCCGATCCGGTGACCCGGCTTACGCGGATCCGCACCTCCCCAAAACGCTACGGAACCGGCTGGACGATATGTGAGACAACCTGGCTTAAGACACCATCCGCTTTCCGAACGTGATCGTTTAATTTGCGCTGGATAGGCATGAACTTTGGCTGCCGGCGGGAGAGATGGGGGTGGTTCGTCTACTCGTCTCGCTTGTGGAGGTGGCTGGTGCCGTCGGTGCTCGGTCTGCTGGAGGCCCGGGAGAAGAAGGTCCGACAAGAGGTGGCACGGCTGCGGGAGGAGGCCGAGCGGGTGGAAGCTGCCCTCGGTGAGGCGGAACGGGCACTTCAGCGTCTGGCGGATGCCCGTGTGACGGTGGCCGAGGTGCTGGCCCAGCTGCCCGTCGCGGTCGCGGAGCCGGCGGTGAGTGCGGTGGCGGGGTCGGTGGTGCCCACACGGACCGAGGGCATGACAGCGACGGTCCTGCCTCCGGACTACCAGCGGATCATGTCCGTGCTGGAGTCGGATGCGGCCTGGGAGGGCATGCGGTGCCAGCAACTGGCCGTGCCCCCGGTCCTTCAGGCGGTTCCGGCGAAGGTCGAGGGGCTGCGGTCGAAGACGAAACGCCTGGTGGAACGGGGGTCAGCGCTTCAGGTGCGGCCGGGGGTGTTCACCCCGCTCGGGACGCCGGCCGGCTGAAGCCGCCCGGTCGGCATCCGGCCAGGCGGCGGCTCATGAGCGTGGTCATGGACCACAGCACCATGGCCTCGTGCATGCCGGGCAGTGTCTCGTAGTCCCGCACCAGTCGACGCGAGCGCATCAGCCAGCTGAGCGTTCTCTCCACCACCCACCTGCGTGGCAGCACCGATCCCCGCACCCAACTCGCAACTGAGCGTAAGAGGGGCGCCTGAAGGCCCACCAGGGCCCGAACCGACCAAAGATGCACGAACGCTCCGTCGCAGGTGATCACTGGGTCTAAGGTATTCAGCGCAGCACCACGAGACTCTCGGTAGGTGGGGACGTAGCAGACGTATGTCGCCAAGGGGGTAGAGGTCACGCAATGGATATTTCGAGCAGCTATGGGTTGCGAGGTCGGGGAGCTCTCAGTAGGTGACGACACCGCACATCAACGCCGTCCCATCACTCGTGGCTACGCCAGGAGCACCTGCGGGGCGTGGCCAGAGTGCGCCCCCCGCATAGGTACTGCAGGAAGAGGCGCCCCATGCTCCGCGATGAACCCACGCTGCGGCCACAACTGTATCGGCTCCCTACCGAACCCCTGGCGGCCGACGTTCTTGTCCCCGCTTTTCGACAGGCTACTTCAGTCCGGGGGGCATTCGGATGGTTCACCGCAGGATGGATACACAACCTTGCCCCGGGTCTGGCGCAATTTCTCGCGCGAGACGACGTGCAGCCGATCGAGTTCACAATCGCCCCTGCACTTTTCCCGAGTGAGCGAGGCGCGGTCGAGCGTGCTGTGGCCTCGCCTAAAGAGGTTGTGCGACGAGTCGAAGAAGAGATCCTGCTCGCGTCCCGACCCGATGCGGGTGCCTTGGCGAACCACGCAATCGACTGCTTGGCGTGGATGGTCGCTACAAATCGCCTCTTCCTGTCGATTGCTATCCCTGTCCCCGGCGCGAACTATCACCCAAAGGTGTGGCTGTTCTCCGATGGGCATGACAGCGTGGCTGTGCGCGGTTCGGCCAATGCAACCGGCCGAGCCTACGGAGCCGCAATCGAGCACATGGATGTTGACTGCACATGGGTCAGCGCTAGCCGCGTGCGAGCGTCAGAGTCAATGGTCAACGACTGGGCAGCAGGACACGACCCTGTCCTCGAACGCACGGTGCCACTCCCTGTCGCACTTCGAGAACACCTCTTGCGTCTGGCGCCCTCAGCCCCTCCCAACGAGGCCGACTACCGGCGGGCCGCACGTCTGGCGGAGCCGACCGTGACGCGCCCAATAGCTCGACGGATCTTTACTATCCCTCCTGAACTACAGTGGCGTTCAGGCCGGTACAGCCACCAGGCCCAGGCTGTTGATGCATGGGAAACAGCTGGACGTCGAGGGGTCCTGGCTATGGCAACAGGTGCTGGAAAGACGATTACAGCGCTGATCTCTGCTTACCGCGCCTGGCAAGAACATGATGGTCCATTCCTGCTGCTTATCGCGGCCCCCACAACAGCACTCGTACTGCAGTGGAATTCAGAGTGCGAGCGATTCGGGCTCAGCCCGATGAACCCGGGTCCTGGAACGAATGCCGGCCGTGACACGATCGGCAACGTGCTGCATCGCCTTCGATCTCCACGAACGGGTGCACTTGAGTGCCTGGTCGTCACAAATGACGCACTGACCAGAAAATCATTCCTGGAAACACTAAGGCACGCACGTGACATCATCCCCGGTCTCACTATCATGCTTGTGGGCGATGAAGTCCACAGCCTCGGTACACCGTCGTTTCTTAACATGGTGCCCGACTTCATTGAACTGCGCCTCGGACTGTCTGCAACTCCGGTACGCCAGTACGATGAGGACGGTACTGGCGAACTCCTCAGTTATTTCGGGGAAACGGTCTATGAGTTTGGACTTGATCGAGCTATCGGTTTCTGCCTCGTTCCCTACGACTATTTCTTCGATGTTGTCCACCTAGACGACACCGAACTCGAGTCCTTCCGACAGCTTTCCGAACGAATTTCACGACGAGTGGCCATAGCAGGGGGCTTTGACGCGCGAGACACAGCACTGAGAACGTGGCTTATTCGAAGGCGCGAGATCCTTGAAAACGCTCAAGCAAAAACTGCTCACCTGGCAGAAGTGATCAACCGAACGCCGCTACTACGCCATCTGCTCATCTACACCACGTCCAAAAATCCTGAGCAGATGGAAGCTGCAGCACAGCTACTCGATAGTCGGGGAATCGCGTTCTCGCGTGTCACCCAAACCGAGTCGAGTAATAAAAAGCGACTCGCCGGCATCTTGGCTGCGTTTGCTAAAGGGGACATTGAGGTCCTGATCGCGAAGAGAGTGCTTGACGAAGGCGTAGACATTCCCGAAGCGAGGGAAGCGATCTTGCTCTCATCCTCAACTGTCGAGCGTGAGTGGATACAACGACGCGGCCGCATTCTTCGTCAAGCTCCGGGAAAGACACACGCCACGATTCGAGATGTGTTGGCCCTACCCCCGCCATCCAATATAAACTACGAAGACTCCGTTCTCGCGGCCATTAGCCGCGAGCTAGATCGAGTCCGCGCATTCGGCCGATACGCCCGTAATGCTCAGGACGTTCTGGCAGCTATCCAGGAGATCCATCATGCCTACTTCGGCTAATCATGATGAGGGTACGTCAAATGTCGAGCGGATTAGCTCGGAGGTCCATACTGCGGCACAGGAGGTGGTCGAAAAGTTTCCGGGCTATGGTGAACTTTTGGCCAAAGCTGCCATCGAATGCTTTGTACTCACAGCCGAGCATATTGAACAAAGGATCAACATCAATCAGAAGTACGACCAGGTAATAACCACCCTGGCACGGGAAATTGGCCGGCACACGACGAATGGGGCAAGTCGATGATCCGCTTTCTCAGCTTGGTCGTACACAACTTTTCCCTGTACCCGGATACCCAGCTTACATTTTCGACGGACGTGGCGCGTCCCCTGACGGTCATTCGTGGCGAGAACGAGTGCGGCAAGACAACCCTCATGCGTGCCTTCCTCTGGGTTCTCTACGGCGAAGAAGGTTTGCCGGCCGTTCCCAACGTGATGCACCCGATACGACCCGTATGGGCCGAAGATGAGCCGATTAGCACTCGAGTCGAGCTTCGGTTTGAGGCGAGAGGTAGTCGTAGAGCACTCAGCAACTACAAACTGGTACGCGAAGCAACTACTGAAGTAGTTGGAGGCCAGGTCGAGTATCGCGACGAAAAGACAACGCTGATACTCAAACAAGCGGACGGAAACTGGGGGGCCGCAGACAATCAGCTCCTCGAGCTCTTGATGCACAAGTATTTTCGTCCCGAGCTGCGCGACTTCTTCTTCATTGATGCGGACAAAGCCGTGCGCTTCGTTGGTGGTCCCGAGGGCGAGCATGATGACAGTCTGATGCGTCGTAGCACAACTCAGGCAATTTATAACTTGCTAGGGGTGGACTCTCTACGTAGATCCATAGATCGACTCGAACAGCGACGATCAGACTTTCTTCGCCAAGCAGGAAGAACTTCTCACGACGTCAACCAACAACAACTGGCTAGCGAATTGGAGGAACAGGAAGAGAAGAAAAATCAAGCTGATACTAACTACGCAAGGTTGCAGGCCCAGTTGACAGCTGCTCAAGATGACCTGCGTAATGCCAAACGACGTCTCGAAAGTGACGTCACCCGAATGACGTCTCTGACCGAGGTAACCACTCGTATCTCAGATGTTAAAGATACCCTGGCTAACGCACGCGAGCGCCGGGCTGAGGTGATCAGCCGCCTTAGTAACTTGATCGAGCAGGATGAGCGTGTAGCTGCTTCCCTGATGCTGCCGGCGATCGAGTCCGTAGTGGACACGCTTGACCCCCTGTATCGAGACGGCAAGATTCCTCCGGCTGAGCTAACCCTTTTGCCTCGCCTACTGCGCGACAGAACGTGCGTCTGCGGTATCCGTTTTGACGAGCATCCAGAGCGAGAGCACGAGGTCGAACGGCGGTACCGAGAATCTGAGCGCCTTGACCAGAACGCACATTTCCTAGGCCACACTCTCGAGGCTGCACGCCAGCTTGGCAATTCTGCCCTCGGGCGGAGTGCTCGTGCGTGGGAAGCTGAGGTTACAGATTGCCAGAATCAACTGGCCGAACTCGATGAGGTTACTAACGGCCTCGATGCCAAACTAGAAGCGCTCGACGCGCAGCGCGAGGCTATTGGCGCGATGAGCGAACCCGTCTATAGAGAGCGCCGGAGCCACGTGGCTGCGCTCGAGCACATTCGCGACCAGTTGTCGGACGACTGCCGGATTGCTGAGGCAAAATTTAACCAGCTCACAAGCGACGTGCGCAGCCTTAGGGAGCGTCTACGGACCGCACAGACTGGAGAACAGCGTTCAAAGGGGCTTCGTGATGCTGCCGACGCCGCTGATGACCTTCGAAAAGTACTTGAAGTAGCACTCCAGGCGATCGAGTCACGGCAGGTGCTCGAGCTGTCCAGCGTCATGAATGACATCTTCCGTAAGGTAATCGGAGCAACCTCCGAGAGCAACTTCAGCGAAGTCGGAGTGCGCGTTGTTCCAGGCTCGACAGGTCCAAGCATCGAGTACGAACCATATGCGCGCGATAGGCAAAAGGAAAAGCCGCTAGCCCTAGCTAACGGAGCATCCCGACGTGCCTTGGCAGTCTCTTTCGTACTGGCCCTGGCGGAAACCACTGGAAGCAGTGTTCCGTTCGTCGCTGACTCATTGTTGCATGCTTTCTCTGGTGGCGTCCTTCGCCGAATGGTTGGCTATCTTGTTGACGGTCAGCGCGTTGGGCAGCCAATCCTCTTTGGGCATACGCATGACCTCCTAGACGAGGAGATTCGCCAGGCGCTCATCAACGCGGCAGGATCTACTTACACCGTGACCAACGAATCGCATGTAGGTGGGGATGTAGTGCGTGCAGCTCCGCAGCGCATCCACTCGCGACAGACAGTAGTTTGCGGGTGCGGAATCAATGAGTACTGCGATGTCTGTGAACACACTAGCTATGCTTCAGATTCACGCTTCACACGTCGCACAGACAGCTCTGTCTACTGCTAGGAGTAGTCGTGGCTATTTTGACATTCACCGGATCCCAGCATCGACTTCTCCTTCCCGACGATATTAAAGAACGCGCAATGGCCTGGGTTCGGCATCAGGCTACAAACAGACACCGAACAGCGGATCAGGCACCGTTCAGACGGTTGATCGACTTCTGGTTTACTGCCATCATCTGGGCTGTACGGCACGAGATACAACCCGCCGATCAGGCGACTGGCAAGCTCTTCGTGAACCTAGGTCCAAACACCAATGACGTCAGAAGCTTCGAAAGTTGGCGGGCCGACCTGTTGGTTATCTTGGCAGTGCACACCTTCGGGGCGGATTCTCCTGATGTGTCGAACACCCGGAAAGTAATCGACCTAGCAAACCGCTACGCCGAGGCTGGTGCCTCACTGCTCCTCGAACGTCTGGAACGGGACATGGATCTCGCGCTGCCACGTCTCTACAAGGTAGCCGATGTACTTACTGAATTGGTTGCCGAGGGAACGGAAAAGCGTTCTGATCAGACATTCTGATGGTCTGGGTCGACTCGCTATCAAGGCACCCTAAACGGTCGCGCTCCCGTAATTGGACTCTCAGCTCTTGTACGCGTGGAGCTTGCGGGCCGTGGATGCATCACCTGCACCCGCCGAAGTCGGCCGACGACCTTCCCAGCACTTAGCTCGGCCATCTCCAGGCGGTACTCCTCGGGCATGCTTCGAATGGCTGCAACGGCCGTTGAGTCGCTGCCGGCGTGTCGCTCGGCATGCTCCGGGCAGGGCGGCCAACGGCGGGCCTGCCCGCAGGTATACAGAAGCTCTGCTCAGCCTATGGCCTGCTCCGACTGTGCCAACCGCAGCAAGTCGAGGGACAGACGCTCCAGGAGCTGCCGCCCCGTCCCAACCAGCTCATAGAAGGTATGGGGCACTGCTGTCTCGCCGCCCAGGTTGTGAAACTTCCGCATCACCATCGACGGCATCGAGCGCACCGCGACCACCGCCAACCGCTCTGTAGCGCTGTCCCTCGTCCAGTGTGGCGGTCGGTGCTTTCCTGGGCGGCGACGGTGAAGAAAACGTTCTCGCCCAACTCGGCTCCGTGCGGCGCCTGGGGCCCCCAGTCAGGTGGCGCACCAGGCCCGGGATGGCGTCCCGCTTGGTGGTGTAGCCGATCAAGGCTAGGGCGTACGCCTGTGGGCGTGTGCGGATAGGGATTCCGCTCCCCGCCCAGCTGGCGGGCCACATGCATGATGGGGCCGTCTGACGATCACCAGGGTGCGGGCGCCCGATGGATGTTGAGGGGCGCCGCACGCTGCTGAGCCCGCGCATAGCCGCAGTCCGTGGACCATCTGTGGACAAGGAAGCGCCACTTGCCCGGCTAAGTGCGCGTGACCTGCACGTACGTCGAGGACTGCAGCGCCCTCCGGAACTGTCGCAGCAGTGCAGGGCAGTAGATCGAACCCGTCGGCCGGCGAAAACCATAGTGTCTGCCGTGAACAGGCTGATCAGCACCTCGAGGTCCGGAGCGGCGGTGACAGATCCCGCCTGGCGGTGACCGAAGATTGCTGCTTTGCGGCCCCACAGCATGCGCTACGGGGCCGCAGGGTAGTCACCTGGGCCGTCGGACGTCCGTCAGAACGTCGTCCAGCAGTCCTCTCACATCGCTTCCGCCCAGGACCAGCTGTCGATCCAGTAGCCGGTTTCCGGTTTCGCAGGAGGTCTCACTCACCAGGGAGCACCCGTGGCAGGCCGAGAGATTCAGCTGTGAGGCTCCCTGGCGGTCGCTTTCGATGCAGACCGGGTCGTTGGAGCAGAAGTCCGCGTCATCCAGGGCTGCCACCAGGAGTGGGATCAGCTTCTTTGGATCCCCGAGCCTGACGAGACCGCCAAGTGTCCCCTGGGCGTCCCCTGCCGCGGTGTAGATGAGGATCCCGGCGGTCTTGTCCGTGCGGTCGGAGTTCGCGTAGATCCTTTCCTGCAGCGAGGCAGACGCGTAGCCACTGGCGAACGCCAGTCGCCGGATGAGCAGGTGCGCCAGCGTGTGCAGGGCGATGTACCTGGGTTCCGGCACGTCGAGGCGGCCGGCCCAGGGAGAGTCCGCCCTTCTCTTTTTGAGGATTCCGGCGCGTGCCTGAACCTCCGGCTGTGCCTCCCATGCGGCGAGCTTCTCCTCGTCGAACCGCAGGAAGATTCCTTCCCCGAACAGTTCGATCGCAGGGTAGGTGGGCCGATACGACTTGTCAGCCCCCAGATCGGCGTCGATCAGCTTCGCTTCCGCGTCGTGGCGTCGGAACCCCCGCAGGGCACGGACCTCCCGCACCCGGCGTACCTGTCCGATACCGCTGATCTTGCCGAGGAGGCTCTGTGGTCCTGCGAGCCCTTCGAGGCTTCTCCCGTCGACGACGAAGTCGCTTCCCGTGCGGTCGCGTCCTTCCTCGAGTTTCTTCAGGAACGCCGACCACTCACCGTCCTTCAGGTCGAGCAGCAGCTCACCCGCAGGGCTTTCCTCCCCCGCCGCGACTCCGAGGACGGTTTCCGCCGTCACTCCGAGATCGTCGGCGATCAACTGCGCCAACACTTCCGACTGAGGTCCCCCGTTGTCGGTCACGACTTTCCCGAAGAGCATGTGACCACGGATCTTGTCGGCCGTCTCCGCGGACTGCGGGCGCTCCTCCGGTATGTCGAGAGCCGAGATTCTGTCGGCGATGTAGTTGCCCGTGGCACCGCGCTGCACGGCGACCAACTCGTACGGGCAGGGCTTCTTGACGGAGCTCTCCGGCTCCCAGGGCTGCCGTCCCGCGCAACGGATCCCGTCCTGGTGCAGGGCCCCCTTCGTCACAAGATCCGCGAGCTTGCGCTCGTTCTTGCACCCGTAGCACTTCACCACCAGGGCCGCGAGGCCTTCGCCGCGGGTGGCCAGCTTGTGAAACCTGAGTGCCTTGTAGTCACGGCAGAAGCGGACCGCTTCGTTCAGGCTCGCCGCGCGCCCACGATGCGCCCACTGGAACCAGTTGATGTCCTGGATGTGGCTGCCCTTTTCACAGACGGCGACATATCGCATCGGTACGAGTGCGCCGCCGCAGTCGCAGGTGTTGCTCCACTTGCCCTTTTTCCTACCGGTCAGCTTCGAGAGCTTGTCGCAGCGCTCGCAGAACCGCCAAGCGGGAAAGCGCCAGTACGGCAACGCGGGGGTTTCCTTTGCGGCGCGGCCCGCGTGCGCCGGCGGTTGTCTCAGGACACCGGCACCGAGGCGGGCCATCAGACGCTCACAGCTGATCTCATGGGCGAACTTCTTGTCCCACCAGGACGTGTCCGGCGCCATGAGCGACTCGCCTCGCACGTCGACGATCGCTCCCACACCGAACGGTGAGATCGTCTCGGAGAGGCGCAGGTCATGCCTGATCTTCTCCATGGTGCACCTCCTCCTGCGGTTCCTGGACCTCGACCGCCACGTTGGGCTCCACGGACCTCATCGAGTCTGCGACGAGCCACCCTTCGCCGGGCTGGCCGAACTTCTTCAACAAAGCTGCCTGGTCTTTCTTCGTCCGCTGGTAGTACAGAGGCTCGCCCGACTCCCGTGCCTGGCCTGCCCGTCGGTCCCAGTCCCTCAGGAGGCTCCATACGGCGGAGCGTGTTTCCGGGGCTTCGAGGCCGTCGGCGCGCGTCACGTAGCCGAGGAACCGTTCCACGAGTCGATCGACCGCTTCGCGGATCCTGTCGTCCCCGAGGTCGAACCGACCCGCCGCTTCGTTCGGGGCGAGAGCAGTGAACGACTGCCGCAGCAGTGCCACGAGCGCGCCGGCGAGCGATCGCTCGCGCGAGGCCAACGACCACGGCGTGACACTCGTGGGCTCCACGCTCCGGTAGAGAGCCTCGTGGTAACCACGGAAGGTCTCGAAGTGCGACCGATCACGGGCCCTTCCCGACCGGAACAGCGTGACGACGACGCCCTTCGTGTCTCCACGTCCGACACGGCTCGTAGCCTGGATGTACTCGGCCGTGGTTTTCGGCTGCCCCACCATGAGCATCAGCGCGAGCCGCGGGATGTCGATGCCCACGGAGAGCATGTTCGACGAAAGGACCACGTCGACAGCCTCCGGCGACTCGTCGGCCCTGACCCTGAGCGCGCGGAGATCGTTCGGCAGCTCCTCGGCTCCGCGACGGCTCGTCAGTTCCAGAACCTTCCCCGCCCTGACGGGCCGCAGCGGGAAGCCGAGCCTCTCGGCTCGCGGCTCCAGACGACCGTTGACGTCGTCGACGACCAGCGTCCCGGTACGTCCGAGCTCGCGAAGACTGTTGTGGTACATGACCAGCGTCCAATACGCGTCCCGTGACGCTGCGGACGGTGCGCGGGCGGCCAACGCCTCCGGCATCTCCACCATGGGGGTGACGGCTGCGATGACGGCCGACGGCTGCGAGACCGACTGCGGCATCAGGCCGACGTAGAGACGTCCTTCTTCGCTTTCCACCGGGCGGGAGAAGAAGGTCCGGTCGTCGTCGAGTCCCGAGGGCGGATACAGGGC
Source organism: Streptomyces sp. NPDC047869 (assembly GCF_040704065.1). Classification (NCBI taxonomy): domain Bacteria; kingdom Bacillati; phylum Actinomycetota; class Actinomycetes; order Kitasatosporales; family Streptomycetaceae; genus Streptomyces; species Streptomyces sp. NPDC047869. Next base: position 301,416 of record NZ_JBEYRK010000005.1, on the reverse strand, counting down.
GACCTCACGCCCGTAAAGCCCCTCCACCTGCTCCTCGGACGCGCGGATGGTGGCCGTCGAGGCCACGATCTTGGGACTGGAGCCCGACCGGCTCAGCAGGAGCTGGATCACCGCGTCGAAGACGGCGACGGTGGTTCCGAGCGGCCCCGAGAGCAGGTGCAGCTCGTCCTGGATGATCATGGATGGTTGCCTGAAGGTGGTCCCGAGACCGAGCAGCCTGCCCGCTTCCGGCTTGAACTGCAGACGCGCGAACTTGTCGACGGTGGCCAGGAGGATCGTGGGCGGTTCCTTGTACAGCACCTCGTCGACGACCGCGAGCGGGAGCTCGCCGGCGAAGTCGCACGACGTGTCGACACAGTGGAGCACGACGTCCACGCCGTCCAGGCGCATGCCGTAGTCCTCTGGCTTGTCGCTCCTGAGCCTCGGCACCAAGGGCGTCAGACACCAAGGGCAGCTCTCGACCTGGAACTCGTTCGCCTCTTCCGGGCGCGCGGCCCTCTGAAGCCGCTTGAGTGCTTCACGTGCGTCTACGCGCGTGCCGGGGGTGACTTCGTTGCCCACCCACAGACCGATCGAGAACGGCGCCATGCCTTTCGCCCGGTCGTCCGTGTCCCGCAGCCGCTCCATCGCGCAGACCAGTGCCGCGGCCCGTTGGAACTGTTGAGAGGTCAGGAGCCGCAAGGTGTAGCGGGTGATGACGGCGGTTCCCCCGCCGGCCGTGCCGTGAGCGAGCCGTCGGCGGAACACCTCGATCGCGGCGAGACCCAGGTATGCCTCGGTCTTGCCGCCACCGGTCGGGAACCAGATGAGGTCGACGAGGTCCCGGTCCTTGTGCCCCTCATCGATGGTGGAGGCCAGCGACACGAGCAGGAAACCGAGCTGGAAGGGGCGCCACCGGGGCTCCGACACCTGCTCCTCCGGCTTCCCGCGGTTGATGGACGCCTGCCGCATCTGAAGACGCATGGCGGCCATGCCGAGTGAGAAGGCCGTTCGAAGGTCCTGTCGTCCCGGCGCCCGGAGGAGGTCTATGCCTTCCCTCATCCTGTCGACGGCGTCCTGCGAACGCTCGGCGATGCGGACGGCCACGGCCCTGTCGTCGCTGAACGCCTCCGCCCGTTCCATCTGTCGGGAGGCCCAGCCGGCGAAGGCCTCGAGGAAGGCGTCCAACGATCGAAGGACCGCTTCGGGATCCTTGTCGATCTGCTGGAGGTGCCCCAGCTCCAAGGCCTCGGCCTCGGCCGTCCCTTCGTCGAATCCCGTGGTCTCGACGGCGGGCACCACGAAGGCCGGCACGGGCTCGAGGAAGACCTTGGCACAACGGCCCTCCGCAAACTCCCAGTCCGCTGCCATTCCGTGCCCGACCGCGTAGACCTTTCGGTTGCGATATCGCAGGCGCAGCTCGGCGGCTTCCGGGTCGGTATCGATCGAGCGCGTCGTGTCGTACTCCCGGATCTCCGCCCCGGCGGAGGGAGCGGCGGCCAGGTGGACCTGAAACAGCGTCCGAGGGATGTCGTGTCGGTCGTCGCCTGTTGATTCGGTCAGGACCCGTACGTGGACGGTGACCAACGAGTCGCCCTGGAAGTCGCGCCACCGCGTCCCGATCTCGACCGAGACTCCACCCACGGAGAGGCGCTCGGGCCCTTTTTCCCGCCGGAGGTCGAGGCCGTCGACGGAGAACGGAGTACGCCGCCATCTGGGCGGCCCGTCTCCCTCGACAGCGGCGTACGTACCGCACGAGAAGTCGACGTCGACCGAGTCGCCGTCGGTGACGAAGGAGAGCGCGACGGACGAGGGCTTCCAGTCCTCGGCCAGAGGGACACCGGCCCCGCTCTCCTCGACATCGCCGTCGGGGACATCGGCCGATACCTCTTCGTCCGTGTTCCCGTCACCGTGAGAGCCTCGTGCCTCGGCTTCGACCGGGAACAGCATGCCGACGGCGTACTGCCGGTGAGGCAGGTTCGCCGTGACCTCCTCATCTCCGGCCTCGGGCCCCACGTAGGAGGCTCGTAGATGGTGAAGGGCCTCCTTCTGGGCTGCTGTGAGGTTCACTTCCCAACCTGCTTTCGAAGAAGATCCTGGAGCCGCTTCTTGTCGTTCTTGGACGCGACCACGTGGAGCGTGACCCGCGCCCGCGTGACAGCCACGTAGAAAGCGGCGAGTCCCCGGTCGTCATATTCCTGGGGCAGGTCGCAGACGATGACGTGCTCTGCCTCCAGCCCCTTGGCGTAGCGGGGGTTGGTCACGAGGAATCCTGCCTCGCTCCTGCGCGGCTCGGCGTCCTCGGACACACTGATGATCCAGATGTCCTGGCGGCGGGCCCCGTTCGCGACGAGGTCGCGAGCCACGGTCTCGGCCGCGGAGACACCAGCCGTCCCGTCGGACCACCGCCATTCCACTCGGTCGCCATGGACAATGCCCGGGTCCCCGACGTCGGCGCCAAGGTACTCCTGCACGACGTGGACGATCGCACGGGTGTTGCGCACGTTCCGGTCCAGGTCGTACTGGAGCGCCTCCTGCTGGACCAACTCGCAGACCTCCGGGTCGAACTCGCCGTCGACGCGTGCCTGGTTGTTGGGGTCGAGGAACATCCTCCACCGGCCGCCTTCTCGACCCCCGCGGATCACGGCGTCCAAGGCATCCATGCCGCCGGCGTTCATGAGGTCCTGTGCCTCGTCGACGAAGACGACGTCGTACTGCTTGTCACCGGACAGGTCCGCGAACGGAAGGAGATCGATGTCTCTGCCCTCGATCCGCGGGCCGAAGAAGTCGACCAGGGCGGGCGAGTGAAAGGTGATGAGCACCGACTTCCCTTCGCTCGCCTCCTGCTTCGCGCCCTCCGCCAGCACCAGGGATTTCCCGGTGCCCGCGCCACCGAAGACGAGCATCCTCGGGTTCCGGGAGAGCGCGGCCAAGACCCTGGCCTGGCCCTCGGTCGCTCGATTCTGCTCCTCCAGCACGGCGCCCCGCTGCGCGTCGATGACGGGCATCCTGGTGAACTCACCGAAGAGGCGGGCCCGGAGCGTCTCGGACCGGGCGACTCTGATTCCGTAGGGAGCGGTCCTCGCTTCGCCGGCGACCTTCTCGAAGGCTTCGGTCAGTGCGGCAATGCTCATCTGCTCCTTGGCCCACCAGTGGCTCCCCTTCCATTCGACGGCTGCCGGAGGCGCGTCTATGTCGGGGGTGAGGGCAACGGCCTCGGTCGCGAACCAACCGACGCCTTCCTCCTGGAGGATGTCGCGCAGCGCGTACATCGCCGACTGCGCCTGGTCCATCGGCGACTCGCGCAACTTCTTCCAGTCACCGTGGCGGTCGATGGAGTACCAGACACCGTCGTACTTCCTGACGCCCCCGCCCTTGACCTCGATGATGATGACGACGCCGTTCCAGAGCACGACGAAGTCCGCTTCCCCCTGCTGCTTGACCACGTGACTCCGCAGCTTCACGGAGTGGAAGGCGACTGCGTCGGCGGGGCCGTCGATCGCTCGCAGCAGTCGGGCCACCCGCCGCTCGGCGTTGCTGGTGGTGGTCGCCTCGATGTCGGCGAGATCCGGTATGAGGATCACGATCCCTGCTTTCGCCAGAGGCCCTCATAGGCACGGAATCCGAGGAAGTCGTTGACCGCGCCGAAGTTGTCGGCGACGTCCACGATGAGGCACTCCTCCTTGCCACCGTTCTCAGGACCACGCAGACCGCGGCCGGCCATCTGGATGTAGGCGCTGGGACTGAACGTGGGCCTCGCGATGTACAGCGCCCGGACGCCGGGCGCGTCGAATCCCTGGATCAGCAGGTCGCAGTTGGCCAGAACCCTGATCTCGTTCCTCTTGAACCTCTCGATGACGTCACGGCGCGTCTGCCGTCCGGTCTGGCCGCTGACCGCCTCGGCCGCTACCTTCCGGTATCGCAGTGTCGCGGCGAGGACCTGGGCGGACAGGACGTTCGGCGTGAACACGAGGATCGGCCATTCCGGATCCCGCTTCAGGATGTCGTCCACGAGGATCTTCATGCGGTCCTGGTCCCGGCCAATGCGGTCGAGGACCTGGGGCTCGAGCCTGCGCAGGGACCGCACCTGTGCAAGTTCGTCCGGATCCAGCGGGACCTTCACGCCGTCCAGCACTTCGTGTCGGACCCTGGCGAGGACACCTCTCTTCGAGAGCTCCTGGTACGCATTGCCGTCGAAGGCGCTCATCTTGTGGTGCCCGAAGCGGGCCGCCAGTTCCTTCGTCGGCTCGGTGACGTCGCCGCTGCCCTTGAACGGCGTCGCCGAGATGCCCACCAGAGGCCGTTCCCAGCTACGACCGTCGACTCCGAGCCACCTGAGGATCTTCGTGTACATCTTCGACCCGCCGGCCCGGTGCGCCTCGTCGATGAACACCGCGGAGGCCCTGCTCAGCCACTCGTATTCAGGAGTGTCGGCCACTCGGTCGAGCTTGGCGTCGGTGGCCACGACCACACTGAACTCGGTGTCCGGTTCGTGGACGACGTTGGTGTTCCAGAGCCGGCCGATCGTCAAAGGACGCTCGTCCCCGAGCCAACGCCAGACGGTGCCGAACGTCTGCACCGCCTGCTCGCAGAGCTCCTCCGACTGCGCGATCCAGAGCACGGTTCCGCTCATGTCGCCGTCGACGAACAGCCGCAGCACGGTTTCGGTGGCCACCCGGGTCTTCCCGGCTCCCGTCGGGAGCTCCACCATGCCCTTGAGCGCACGACCGTCCCGTCCCCGGGACGTCAGGACCTGTTCCAGTTCCTCCCTGATCTTCTCCTGGAAGTCATGCAGGGGCTTGAGCTTTACGGCGCCGGGCACGACGAACTCATCGTCTTGGTGTCGGGTGCGACGCCCGGCGTACTTGGCGCCGAACCCCATCCTCCGCAGCCAGGCGACGGTCGACGCTCTCCCCGCCCATGTCGTGGGAACGTCCGTGTACCCCTCAGCGCTGAACTCCTCCGCGAGAAGCTTGATCGAGTCGCTGCCGTAGACGGTCAGGAAGAGCTCGGCGACAGACGTGGAGCCGTCCACCAGGCCCTGGCCCTTAAGTGCCTGCCAGAGTCCCTTCGGCAGGTTCTCCTTCAGCGTGTCGTCACCGAAGTAGATCGCCAGCCGTTCCGCGTCACTCGACGCGGCCCGGGCGTCCTGCCGTTGCGTCTCGAGATGTTGGTCGACGCGTGCCTGGAGGATGTCGCTCAGCTCGGCGTTCGACAGGCGCAGGTCGAATGCCTCGTTGACGATCTGTAGGACACGCTGTTCGTCCAGGTCCGCTTGGACCACGAGGCTCAGTCCTTGGAGGTGCCATTCGAGCGACTGGTCCTCGACACCATCCTCCGTGGTCGCGCGCTTCGTGATCTGGACGGCCTTCGCCACGGTCGCGTTCATGACCTTGTCCTCGACGAACGTCGAACGCAGTCCGGTGTACAGGTCGAGGACGCGCTCCTCGACCTGCCGACCGTCGACCAGCAGCGAGAAGGTGAAGCTGTCCTCGAATCGACGGCATCCGACTATGTCGACGAACTGCTCTGCCTCGTCCTGATCAACTTTGAGGTACGGCTTTTGCTTGGAAGTGAGGAACACGCGTTCCTCCTCGGTCGTCGCCAAATACACCGCATCGGGCCGCCTCGTCTCGATGATGCGTCCCACCCGAGCAGGGATTAGTACCGGATGCCCGCCCGGGTAAGCCAACCTACTTGCGGTGAGGACGAATCCCGTCAGCGCCGGGTTGCTGATGGGTGAGGTGACCTCCGTCTGGAGGGCTTCACGCAGTACCTCCGAAGGAACCTCACTCAAATCCTTGGGCAGCGACAGAGCGTCCTCAACATGGCGCAGTCCTCGGAAGAGAGGCAGCAGGGCCTCATACTCGACGAGCGACGCGGAGACGACGCGACCGGGCCCCCGGTAGCCGCGAGTCGACTTCAGCAGGCCGGCTCGGGCCACCGCCCATCGAACAGGAGACAAGACCCGGTGACTGAGCCCCGTGCCGATGTCCGTGCAAAGCCAGTGACCTGCCTGGTCGAGCCTGAGCAGTCCGTCCGTCCACCGCTCGCGAATGAGTTCGGACGCGCCCGCCTCCTGCAACATCAGAAGCGCCGAGAACGGACCGGGGCCGTCTCCCCTGTCGAACTCGACCTGCTCGATGGGGCGCTCACCGGGCCCGAGCCTCCGGTTCAGGTCATCCAGTACGTAGTGGCAGTACGCCTCGAAGTGGACCTCGTCCTCGAGCGAGTACGAACTCACCGGCTCCGTAATGACGCCCGCCGCGTGTGCTAGCTGAGGGACACACTTCGTCCGATCCAGGACTCGAGCGGGGGCACTGTCTCCGAGGCCGTCGATGTCCAGCACATACGTAGGCAAGGCCCAACCACCGTCCCGCGTGGGAACCTTGAGAGCACCCGCCTTGTTGGCCGCCACGACCTTTTGCGCTTGCGCCATAGGGGCCTCAGTTGCGGCCTCCCAGAGCTTCGGAAGTTCAAGTTCCTCCGACTCCGGTGTCAGCATGGCCATCCTGGCCTCGAATTTCGCGAGCGAGTCCAAGTCCCGGAACCCTGCGTCAGCAAGCTTTCTTTCGACACCTGGGATCGCAAGGAAGCCCGGTTCGACGAAGCACGCTCCTTCAACGTCGATGCCGTCCACGCGGTGGAGATAGATCCGACCTCGTTCCCTGAGGGACCGCATACCGTCGGTCGTCGGCACGACCTTTGCAGAGTCGACACCGTTCGGGTTCCGCAGGACAAAGTCGAGAGCCTTAGCAGCAGAGCCCATATCCGGCCCCCCTGCCCACTCAAGCAGCCAGGAGAGGATTCCCCTCTTGTTGCGCATGCTCTCCAACGCCTTCTTTTCGTCTCTCGGCCGCGAGTCGGAGAAAGCGGGAGAGACGCTGCACAGATAAAGCGCCCTCAATCGCGTCAAACGCTGGGGACTGGCGTAACAGCGCCAGTGGGGCACATTATCACCGGTGTTCGGCGACTTGATCCACTCTTCGTGATCACGCTCGGTCACAGCGGTGACACCGAAGTCAAGGGGACGAAGATCCGATGGCGTGCGCAGTGCACCGATCGCGTCAGGGATCAGCGCCTTTTGGGATCCCAACTGCGGGACATGGGCACAAAGCATCTCGTCGCCGTACGAGTGGGTCTCCCGACCACGCGCCGGCATGTAGTCCAGGTGCACTGCGGGGTCGTCGACGGACGAGACGTTCGGCAACACGTCGAGGAACATCTCAGAGAGAGTCACCAGGATCTCTCGGTTGTACCCATTCTGGAGCAGCGTGGTGCGGTCGTCGTTGACGCTCCAAGGCGCATTGAAGAGCGCGGACGCGGACGTCTTGTCCTGGAGCGGAAAATATGACCAGAACTCACCAGTTCTCAGCTGGGCAAGACGTGCCGGCATGGCCACCGTGACCTTCACCTGGTTACGTGACACCGCCTCACCAACCTCAGCCCGCGCCTCGGGACTGGGAGTGTGCATCTGATTCTTGACATACCACTCGTCGTGGTCGCCGTCGGGACGCTCGATCCGGAACTTACCGCCGCCGAGGTCTCGTGACACGTGGCTCGTCACGAAGCCCGCGTCGGTCCCGATCACTCGGAGGCGGACTTCGCGGACCGCGCTGACGAAGAGGAGAAACTCAGAGCGGAAATCCTCGATCTCCTTCTTGAGGTTCCCCAGCTTCGAGGCGCGCGGCAGCTTGACGATGGTCGCCGCCCACTGCGCCAGCTCACCTAGAATCGGGTCCTTCTCGAACTCAGCCTCGGCATCGATTCGCGTCGCCGTTCTCAAGATCGGAAACCTTTTAGCCGTCGACCCGATAGAAGCTATCGTTGTCTTCGCCTTGGAAGAGTTGAACTCGAAGGAAACCGATCGACTGAAGACCTGCGGAGCATCGCTGACGGCGAGGACCGATTTGAACCCGAGGCCGAAACGCCCGATCTCGTCGCCCCTCTTCCCACTGAGGTGCGCGTGAGCGATCGCCGTGAGGCCGCTTCGCGAGAACGGACGGCCAGCGTTCGCGCAGTACAGAGTCTGGTGGTCAAGGTCAAGAACAATTTCGACCCGCCCAGCTCCCTCCTCGTATTCGTCGGCCCCAGACATTGCGTCGGCCGCGTTCTGTACCAGTTCTAGAAGCGTGCGGTTGGAATAACCGCCGACCCGTATGGAATCCTCATGGTTGGCGTGCTCCGTGATCAGGTTCGGATTCGCACGATACGAATCAATCGCCCGCCTAAACAGGTCGTCAACCTCGCTGACCAGCCCCGGGTCAGGGACCCACTCGGCACGCTTACTCATCACGACTTCACCGCCCCAACTGCTGCCACCACACTGCGTCAGTGACATACCCGCATTTACGTGAACTTTTAACTACGATTGTTCTGGTTTTATTTGGCGCATCACATCGCACGCCGTCGACCTGCTGCGGACCGTAAGAGATGCCACCGACCGGCCAGTTTTCGAGGCTTCGCGAACGAGTCCTCGACACCCCCTGTCTCCGAACGCACAACTTGCTGAAGCCCGCAGGAGGAGTTGACCTCTTGACCCTCGCTGCGACAAAGGCGCCCTGACGCCAGCGATCGGGGTTGACGGCCTGGCATCGTGCATTCATTGCCAGGAGCAGCCGAACGTACCTTTGCCTCAGTATGCGGATATGCAGACTGGACTCGGATCTCAAGCCTCTGAGGCAAGCCCGATTGCACTGGAAGCGTGAGCCTTTAACGTCGACCCTGCGTGGACCGGTGCTGTGAGAGCGGCTCTGCCAGACCCAGCCGCCTGCAGCAGGGTCGCCTTTTGCGTGACTGCAGGATCAACGAAGCGCCCGAGCCGCCGCCTGACCTCCCGCCAGGCACGCACAGCATCCTTCACGAGTCCCCCTCATTCGTGGAGCTTAAGCGTTCAACAAAACATCACTACAGGGAACCCCCTGTTACCGATTCGCAATCTACGTGTGGCATGGGGGGGCTGCCGCAGCACAGACCTCACGTCGTCAGAAGGCTTGCCTGCCAGGCAAAATGCCTCACACTGGGAGCCGTGTCGACCGAGCCACCGGCCACCTCTACGGCGATCCACTGCCTGGAGTCTCATCTCGATGGTAAATGAATTGATCTTCACGAATCCTTGGGTTAGCACTCAGTTCAAGAGTTCAGGAAACCCTCGGGAAGCGGAAGCTGTTTGGCCGAATCCACTGAGGCCGGTAGGGCACACCACCGAGTGAGTGCGCCCTTCGTGCGCCCCCGTACCACCCACTGAGCTACGCAACGGCTCACATCGTGGGGCCTCGTTCCGACCCAGCGGGCACGACCTCTCGTGCCGAGCTGAACACCAGCCTTCCCTGGCGTCTGCGACAGTTGCCGTACTCGGAGGAGTAGCGCCCTCCGTCCCCCAATGGGGGTCCCTCCACCGCGAGCTCCAAGGCATGAGCGGTGCGGGCAGCAACGATCCCCCACGGGGGCCCACGGATACGTGGACCCAGGGCTGTGCCCGGCGAGCTCTCCGTGCTCTCGGCACACACATGGTCCCGAACGCCACCGGCGTCCTAAGGCTCCAGTCGTCGACCTGTGCGGCCGCCGTCGACCCGAACCCGCAGAACTTCCAGGTCCAGCTGGTGATCGACCCTCCCGCGTAGCCGTCCTGTGAGCGACATTCCGGGCCATGCCGGACGGAAGGGTCGCTCCCCTTCGTGACAACTGGGGGCGGCGGCACGAGGTCCGGGCGCGCCACCTATCAGATCGCCGACGACGGTGGCCCGTGGGGCGCGAAGCACGCCTTCTGGTTCTCCAGACCCCGCTCCCACTAGGACTTGTCCGGCCGATCATGTGACTACTTCGTGCCCGAGTCGTTGCTGTGGGCATGGGGCGGGGTGATCTGACGGATGCCGAGTGGGAACGGCTTCGGCCGTTCCTGCCGGTCAGCAATGGGCGTTGTGGCAGGTGGCGGGATCATCGGCAGGTGATCGACGGGATTCTGCATCGGGTGCGGACTGGGGTGCAGTGGCGTGATCTGCCCGAACGGTTCGGGCCGTGGAAGACCGTCTACGAGCGCCACCGCCTTTGGTCGGCCGACGGAACCTGGGAACGTCTGCTCCAGCAGGTCCAGGCCGCAGCCGACGCCGCAGGCGAAATCGACTGGGACATCTCGGTCGACTCCACCATCGTCCGCGCGCATCAGCATGCGGCTGGCGCCCGCACCGATCCGCCTCCGGCCCCGGGGTCAAAGGGGGGCGAAGGAATGGAACACCAGGACGAGACGCCGTGGAAGAGTCTCGTTGCCCGCCTGGTGGAGGTGGTGCTGGAGGTGAGGGCCTGGGCCGCTCGCGGGGCGGGTTCACCAGCAAGCTACATCTGAGCGCGGACGGCCGCTGCCACCCGCTGTCCCTGATCGTCACACCAGGTCAGCGGGTGGACTGCAAACAGTTCAAGCCGGTGCTGGAGAAGATCCGGGTGGCCAGACCTGGCCTGGGACGGCCGCGCAAGAAGCCGGACAGCCTCGCAGCCGACAAGGCTTACAGCAACGGCCCCATCCGCGAGTACCTGCGACGGCGGGGAATCCGCCACACCATCCCGGAGAAGACTGACAGTGAGACCGCCCGCCTACGCAAAGGCGCACGTGGCGGACGGCCGCCTGGCTTCGATGACGAGCGCTACAAGAAGCGCAACACCGTCGAGCGGGCGATCAACCGCTTGAAACAGTCCCGGGCGGTCGCCACTCGCTACGACAAACGCGGCTACGTCTTCCTCGGCACCGCCACCGCGGCGGCCGTCGCCACCTGGCTCCGAACATGAACTCTAGGCGACCCAGCAGTAGACGTTCTGGCTCTGGCGTCGGGCGCTGCTGACGAGGGCAGCCACATCACCCACGATCGCGTCGGCGATCTCCGCATCGATGACCTCGCCATCCTCTGCACGCCGCTGAGCCCATGAGACAGCGACGTCACGCAACCTGGAGTGCTCGGCGTCCGCCAGTGCACTGGACAGGCGAGGCGAGATCGCGAAGACGACGCACCCGTCATTGTCCTGACCGGCGACGACACGAGGCTCACCGGCTTCGACGAGTTCCTCGAAGCTGCCGCCCGCCAGAAGGCATTCCCACTCGAGCACGGCCTCCTCGGGATCGAAGCTGCCGAAGGAGAGCGACTCAAATGCCCGTTCCGGCCCGGTCTGGAGGGTCAGAGCCGCTGACGTGTCGTCCGGCGCCACGAAGAACTTGACGATGGTGCTCACACGGGCATCATGCCTGACTGCCCGTGATCGTGATCGGCCGGACAAGTCCTAGCCGTTCTTCTCCAACTTCCCTTCCCTGTACACCCGCCGCCACTACGCTGGCGAGATGGTCGACGTGGGGGCCGGCGAGCTCAGCACCAGCCGTGAGAGGCTCTTGAAGCAGGCGCAGGCCGCCGAGAGCGTTGGGGACACTGCGGTCTGCGGACTGTTGTACTTCTACGCCGCCGAGTGCGCGCTGAAGGCCGAGGTGATGCGACGGCGCTCGCTCTACATGTCCACGGCCCAGCTCCCCGCCGACCTGCGGAGCCACGACCTCCGCAGGCTGGCGAAGGAACTCAACCTGCGCGACCCCGTGACCCGCCCGGACCCGCTCCGCTGCCGCCGCCACAAAAATGGCGGTTGGATCGAAAGTCATCAGCTCCATGAGGCATGGCGCTATGGTGCGAGACTGAACGACGATGATCAGAAAGCAGCGCTCGAAGCGCTGAAACAACTGGTGCGGGATGCCAGGAGAGGATGCTGAGCAGCGTGGCCGACAAGCTGTTCACCTGGGTCGACGTCGACTCACGCCTGGCGGAGGCAGCCGTCGAAGGCGAGTGGCCGTACTGGCTGCTCGAGGCCGACGCCTGGTGGGATGCTCTCGAACTGTCCGTGCGTCCAGGCACCTCCATCGGCGAGGTCCGGGAGTTTTTGGACTACCAGTTCGGCCTCGAGTCCGCCGTGGACGGCGAGGAGGGCCTGGAACTCCTCTTGGACCGTCCCGAGTCCCACACCCCTCGCTCCCTCCCGGTTCGCCTGGCCGAAACCGCGGACGCGCCTCAGGTCGCCCGCCGTCCAAGGCTCAACGAGCGTCGTGTCACCTCGGCGCTAAGCGAACCGCTGCCGCGTCCCGCGTCCCCCGGCCTACCCGGCAACCGCCAGATCATCGCCTTCCACTCCTTCAAAGGAGGTGTGGGCCGAACGCTGCACGCGGTGGCGCTCGCCGACCTGCTGGCCTCCCGCGGGCAGCACGTGCTCCTCGTCGACGCGGACCTCGAGGCGCCGGGCATCACCTGGATGTACCAGGCGCAGGGCGGCCGCTGCGACATCGCGTACGACGACGTCCTGGCGCTCCTCCACTCCTCCGCGGACGGCGAACCCACCGACGCGGTGCAAATCGCCGCTGCGTACCTGCCCAACCAGGAGGTGTCCCGTCACGCGGGAAAGGGCCGGGTAACGATCCTTCCCTCTAGTCGGCGTACCGTGCTCGGCCCCCCTCGGATCGGTCCCTCAGACCTGCTGACCGAGGACCGTTCGCCCTACTTCCTCAGCGAGTCTCTCGCCGCACTCGCCGTCGCCGCAGAGGCCGACATCGTCGTACTGGACCTGCGGGCAGGCGCGTCCGAGCTGTCGGCACCCGTCCTACTGGACCCTCGGGTCACCCGGGTCTTCGTCTCCACCATCAGCAGCCAGTCACTGCACGGCACGGAGGCCATGATCCACCAGGTAGGAACGCGCGCCCCCGCTCGGGTCGGTATGGATCCCGCGCCCGGCGCGATCGTGACCCAGTACCGACTCGACCTCCACGACGGCCATGCAGACGAAGCCAAAACGCTTCTCAGCGACGCCCTCTCCCTGGCCATAGTCCTGCCCGTGGACGACGACACGACCGAACATGACGAGGACCACTTGGCGGTGGACGAGCAGGTACTGACCGAGCCCGTGCTAAGCCCGTTCCGCGAGGAACTGCTCGCGCTCCCCGACAGCTGGGACGCGGTGGTGGATGTGATGCGCCGTTGCGGACTGCCGCGGCTGGTCGCGGAGTTCGCGCCGAGCACGATGCTGGTACCACACCGCCCAGACGAGAACCCGGAGGTCCTCGGCCGCCGACGGTCCGCCTTGGCTGAGTTCACCGGCGCGCTGCTCAAGTGGGAACTGTTCGACGCGGACCCCGACAGTGACTTCTTCGCCATCGAACCGACCCGCAGGCTCATCGCCGCCCACCGAACCGACTTGCCAATCACCGTAGTGACGGGCGAGGCCGGCACGGGCAAGACGTTCACCTTCGCCAGGATGTGCGCGGCGAGAACCTGGGACGCCTTCGCCTTGACAGCCGGGGTGACCGCCCGACAGTCCGCACGAGTCATTCCGGTGCTCGCCCCGCCGGACGCTCCAGAAGGAATCTGGTACGCGCATCCACACCCCGTCGAGGCGGAGGGCCTGTGGGAGGAGAGCCCTTGGGAGCAGACGCCGGCCGGGCCGGAGCGTCGCGACCGGATCCTGGCGTTCATCGAGTCATCCTCCCGGCATCCGTCCGCGGAGAGCATGGGCTTCTGGCGGGAGCGCTGGCTGACATGCCTCGCGATGGCGGCCGGTGCCCCTGACGACGCCGACCCGATGGAGTACCTGCTACGCCATGAGGCGCTCTTCCTCGTCGACGGCCTGGAGGAGTGGCTGCACCGGCGTGACGAAGCCTGGGCGTCCGTTGCCGTCAACAGCCTGGTGGGCATGATTCCCCAGGCTCTGCGCAAGCTTCGGAAGCAGTCGTTGGGGCTCGTGATCTTTACCCGTCCGACGGCGGAGATGGACCGCGCTCTGAAAGGCCCAGCCAACAGAGACGGCAGAACGTTGCGGCGCAGGCCCCCATTCGAATTGCATTGGACCACCGAGGACGCCCTGAAGCTCGCCGTGTGGCTCTCGGTCCGTTCCGGCGCGGTACCGGACCCGGAAGAGCCCATCGCCGACCTGGGGGAGGAGGAGACCGCCCGCTGTCTCCTGCCGCTCTGGGGCTTGAGGATGGGCTCGGACGGCTCCCGCGAGGCTTGGACCGACCGGTGGTTCGCCTCCGCCCTCGCCGACGCCCACGAACGCGTCCAGCCCCGCGACGTCATCCGCTTCCTGCACGCAGCCGCGATCACGTCTGCCGACGACGGACGGTGGAGCGACCGGGTACTTACCCCGTCGGCCATGCGTCAGGCCTTGGCCGAGTGCGGCGCGCTCAAGATCGAAGAGCTCCAACACCGGTTCCCCCACGTCTGGGATCTCCTGTCCACGCTGGTGCAATACTCCGCCGACGAACAGTCCCCCTTTTTCGCGGGGGATGTGGGGCTTACCCACAAGGCCATCCGCGAGCTCCAGGACTGGGGCGCCCTGTCGAAAACCCCCGACGGTCGCTACCAGCTCCCGGAGCTCTACCGTCTCGCCCTCGGTTTCCGAACCGAAGGTCGTTCCCGCACGATCCCTCCGCGCTGACTCGAACCCAAGTGGCGGCCACGGCGGCGAGTGATAGCAGCGGCCAGCAGTCGGCATGGCGCCAGCACCAATCAGTCTGGTTCCGTTGCTGAGCCCGCATCTTCCCAGCGCCTGCGCTCGTAATTCAGCTCGGCGCAACGGCAGTGATTCCTCGGGCAAGTTGCGAGACGTCAGCGTCCGTGAGGCCCTCGGCTGGGTCGACGCGATGAAGGAGCGACGCCCCAGACTGTTCGTCGGCGGCCCAGAAGCGATCCATAGCGCTGATGAAGCAGGTCCCCGTCTGTCACGTGCCGAGCGACACCCAACCTGCACGGGGGCCGTGGACTATACGTGGACGGGACGGCACGGGGTAGCGGACTGCAAGACTTTGAGCTGCGCGGACGGCCCACTAACCCACGGCCTCCGGAACCGTGTGCGGAGGCTCGAATCCTGCCGGGGCACCCCGTATGAGGTGCCCAAAGACCCCGTCACCAGCGGAAACGCTGAGGCCGGGGCTCTCGCGTACAGGCAGGCGTGTTCGGCCCGGTGCTGTTGTAGGTCGAGGGTATGGATGAGGTGGAGCCTGGAAGCGGGCCGGGACCTCGGAGTGGAGGGCAGGCGCTTCTACAACCCCCACCGCAGCCCGTGAGTCTCACCCCGTGACGGGGTGTGGAGGCGCAGATGGATGAGCGCGGATCCGTGCTGAGCGGCGGGCGGGGCGAGTACGGCTCTCAAGTCGGGTGGGGGGTACTCGCGGGCGGCGTGGCCATCGTGGTGTGGATGGTCTTCGGGCCACTTGGGTCCCTGTGGCTCTATTTTCTCGGCTGGGCGGCCGCACTGGCTGCAGCGGACGGTGTTTTCAGGCTGGTGCGACACCGGGGCCTGGCCGTTCCTTCGCCGGGTCGGCTGGTGGCTGGGCTGCTGCGGCTCGGACCGGAGTCCTGGCTGGTGGCGCCCCGCTGGACCAGAGTCCGGTTGGCCGCCGGGGGTTTCCTGATGTTCTCCGCCATTGCTGGAGTCATGGGGTGGCAAGCCGCTCAGGAGTACCAGGTGCTGGCTGGTCTCCGGGCCCAGGGCCTCAGGACCGACGCGACCATAGTCGAGATCACCGGCCGGTCGGAGGAAGGCTGGGTGACCTCCGTGACCGTGCGCTTCAGTACACCGTCCGGTTCCGTGCGCGCGGATGTCGATGTCCCGTCTGGCTCGGCAGACGCCGCGAAGCCCGGGGCGTACATACCCGTCGCATACAACCCGGCTCACCCCACCGAGGTGCGCGACGTTGCCTACCTCGACGGACGTGACGCCGACGGAGTACGGCAGGGGGCGATCGTGATCGGGTTGATCGCCGCGGGTTTTCTGGTGGGGACGGCCAGGGAGGTGATCCGTGTCAGGCGGCGAACGGGGGAGGTACAGGACACCGGGGCCGGGGTCGCTGAGTAGTCCTCGTTACTCCGGCCGCGGCGACGTTCTGTCGTCCGTCCGGGCCGTTCGCGCGACTGTCGGCGAGGCCTCGACGCCGACGCGCGCTCGGACGTGGCCGCGCGGACCTGGCCGAGGCTCGCTCCTTGGCCGGTTGGTGAGCCACCAGCACGGCTCCGCCGAACTCGAGGGCGAGGTCAGGCGGGTTGCCACAGTTCGATGCGGTTGCCCTCGGGGTCGGTGACCCAGCCGAAGCGGCCGACGCCTTCCATGTCCTGCGTCTCGTCGGACACGTCGGCACCGCCGGCGCGTAGTTGGGCGAGCATGGCGTCCAGGTCGCGGACGCGGAAGTTGAGCATCGTTCGCTGAGCGCGGGAGCCGAAGTAGTCGGTGCCGGACTCGAAGGTCGCGAAGACCGTTGGGCCGGCTTCCTGTCGCCACATGCCGTGCTCATCCGTGTCCAGGCCCAGGCAGTCGCGGTACCAGGCGCTCAGGGCCGCGGGGTCGGCGGCCCGCAGGAAGTAGCCACCGATTCCAAGTACACGTTCCATGGCGTCATCTTGCCAGGACGGCGATCGAGTACGGGCCGTATGTGATCAGCCTCCCCTCTCGGTCGGCCTCCTCCCGCGTGTCTCGATCAGGTCGGGAGGTCGTCTTCTCGTGTCGGTGGTCGGTGGTCGGTGGTCGGCGCGCGGCGCAGACGAGGGGCCGGGCAGTGCCCGGGGCCTCGTGGCGTCGGCCGGGGTGCCCGGCCTCAGTTCGTCGTGGCCGGTTCCCTGGTCGGGGCTCGGCGGGGTGCCGGGCGGTCCAGGTGGATCACCACGGATTTGTGGAAGCGGTGTACCGCTTCGTCGACGCTGCGGATGAAGCCCGTCTCCGCGTTGCCGCGGCCGCTTCCCATGCCCTTGAGCAGGGTCAGGCGGAAGCCGGTGATGCGGGTGCCGCTGTCCTTGGGGAGGAGGTCCGCGGGCTCGGGGCGAAGGCGTTCCAGGGTGCCGCGGGGGCCGCCGGTCTCGCCCTCGACGAGGGTTTCGATGTGGAGGTCCGCGGGGGCTTCGGCCAGGCGGCGTACGAGCCGCTTCGCCCATGACAGGGGGTAGCCCTGTTCCGGTGCCGGTACGTCGATGGAGGTGCGCAGTTTGCCTGTGCGGAGGTCCGCGCTGACCGCCAGGACGCCGGGCGTTCCGTCGATGCGCAGCTCCGCGTCCAGCCTGCCGTCCTGGCAGAGCTGGTCGGCGAGGCGGCCGCGGCGTTCGCCCGGGTCCGTTCCCCGCTTGGCGCGCTGGACGGGCAGGACCTTCTGGCCCAGTTCGCCGCCCAGGCCGAGACACACCTGCCGGACGAGCCGCTCCCAGCTCTCGACGACCTCCAGGGCGCGCGCGTCTCCGTGGCACAGGGTCTCGTCGTCGATCCCGTTGCGTACGGGGACCCAGGCCGGCCCCATGTTCTGGAAGCCGTGGCAGCCGGAGTTGTCGTGCTGGAGGTAGTGCAGCAGTTCCTGGAGGAGCCAGGCGTGTGCGGCGTTGCCGACGCCCTCGTGGCGGATCAGCATCTGGGCCTGGTGGGTGACCTCCGCCCAGGAGAGGTGCCAGAGCGCCACCTTGTGCTTGCGCCGTCGGTCGATCTTGACGTCGACGAGTGGGCTGCCCTCCAGCGCGACGTCGTTCGAGAGCGTGATCACGGCTTCGTACCCGCGGCGGGCGGCGATGTCCATGTACGCCTGCACCTGATCGGCCTTGAGGGCGTTGCCGTTGGTCTTCGTCTCGACCAGGGCCGTCCACAGCTTGCCGGCCCGCTCGACGCGGATCACTCCGTCGGGGCGCCGCGGTGAGTCGCCGTGCGGCAGGGTGACCTCGGCGAAAGTCTCCATGCGGCCGGCCGGCGCTCCGAACGCCGCGGTCAGTCTCCGGCCGAATTCCGGCACCTGTGCCATCACCGACAGCAGCACCGAGGTGGCCCGCATCTCCCGGTCCCGGTCGCTCTTGAGCGCCGACACCGGGAAGAGCCGTGCCTCTCTCCAGGACTCGTTCTCCGCCAGCGTCTTCTTGGCCACCTTGGGCAGGGTGACCTTCTTCTTGGCGGTACGCGGCCGGGTGGCCGGTTTCCGTGACTCGTCGGCTTCGGCCGGCCGGCGGGGAGACGGGACGGCTTCCGGCGTGCTTCGCGGGCCCGGTTCGTCGGCGGGGGCCGGGGCGGTCATGACCTCCTGGTCGTCGGCCGCCGCGTCGTCCTGTGCCTCGACCGCTTCCGCGTCGTCCTCGATGTCGACGCCGAAGTCCGCTGCCAGGCCGGCGAGACCGGTGTCGTAGCCCTGGCCCACAGCGCGGAACTTCCACTCCTCTCCGCGCCGGTACAGCTCGCCGAAGATGATCGCGCTCATCGAGTCGACGTCGTCGATGGGAAAGCGCAGGAGGTCGTCACCGGCCCCGTCGGCCAACGACAGGTGGACGTCATCGAGTTCGCCGAAGCGCGCCGCGTTGTAGCGGCTGGCGGCGACGACTATGCGGTCCACGTCTGCCGGGACCGCGGTGAGGTCGAAGCTGATCCGGTCCTCGTTTCCGCCCGCCGTCGGCGTTTTGCCCAGTAGCTGCACGCTCCCGTCGGCGGCGACCGGGTTGTTGTAGAAGTAGAAGTCGGTGTCGCTGCGGACCTTGCCGTTCACGTCCAGCAGCAGGACGGAGACATCCGCGTCGCCCTCGCCGGTCGGGCTCCCCCAGCCCAGACTGACGATGACCGATCCGACGTTCTCGCTCAGGGATGCAAGAGCCACGTTCGAGCCCTTGACCATTTCATTCATACTGCCCCCCAACCGGCGCGAGTCAGGCGCGAAGGTGGCTGGCCCCAACCGCCCGACGCACGACACAACGTGACGTGTCGCACACATGTAAACTGTAGTGCCCATGGAGTCGGCGGACTCCTGGACCTCGAATCTCGTACGGCAGCTCAAAGGCCCCGGACCGGTGACGGTGCGGGGCCTTTGGTGTCCACCTTGAGATGAGACTCTCTGCCACAGATTGGTGGAGTGGGCGTGGGCTTTGTCAGCCAGATGCCCGGACCTATTCGGGTGCGCTTGGAGGTGGTCTTACCAGCCTCCGCAGTCGGAGCCGACGTCGGTGTACTGGGCGCCCGGGCTGCCCTCGCCGTTGAACAGGTTGCCGAGCACACCGCCGCCGACGTTCACGTTGCCGAAGATGTCGACGTTGAAGTCGTGGGACTTGCAACCGCCGCCATGGCCTCCTCCCATGGGTAGGGCGGCGGCGGGGGCGGCTCCCATGAAGCCGACGCCACCGATGAGGGCGGCCGCCGCAACGGCCGTTCGGAGCTTGCGCATCTGTCGTTCTCCTTCGAATCGGAAGAGCGCACCATCGGAAGATCCACTCGGCGCTCGTTTCGAAGCTAGATCGACTTTCCGCGCGGCGCTCATCGGGGAAGCCATCCGGGGGGTCCGGGAGTTCTCTCGGCTCCCGTCATCGGTCCTGGAGGGACTCCTCGTCGTCGTTGGTGGCGTACGGGTGGACCGGGCTCTCGGCGTCGAAGGGGGTGAACCAGTTCTCCACTCCGGGCGGGGCGTGGTCGAGGGGGTCGTGGGTGGGGTCCTCGTCGAGGGTGTCCGTGAGGGTCTCGAAGGCTGTGGTGACCTCGTCGGTGAGCAGGTCGTAGAGGTCGGCCGCGACCTCGGCCTGGGTGAGCAGGACTCTCAGCAGGATGTCCTCGGCCACGCAGTGGGGGCCGGTGAAGTGGGGCTGGGTGAGGCGGGCCGTCAGGGTGACCGCCGTGACGGTGAGGCGGCGGGCGAAGAGAACGGTGTACTCGCCGGCGTACTGCGAGGGCAGGTCGTCCAGGAGCATGAAGGTGGCGTCGCTCTCGGCCACCGTGGGGCCGTCCTCCTCCAGGCCGGCCAGGTCGGTGAAGAGTTCGTCCACCAGGAGGTCGATGGCGAAGACGAGGGCGCCCGCGGCGATTTCGGCCGCTTCACGGGACACGGTGCGCTCGTTCTCGTCGTCGGAGAAGCCGAAATGGTCGAGGGGGAAGGCCCTCAGGGCCGGCGCCAGGGTGCGGAGTCTGGTGCGCATGGCCTCGACCTCGGCCCGGTCCAGGCGGCCCGGCGCCGGTGCGGGTTCGGCCGCGGCGTGACGGCGGGCGCGTTCCGCCGGGTCGGCGGGCGGGGCGTCGGGGCCGTCGGCGGCGTCGAGGCTCTCCTGCAGGAGCGCGGAGTTCAGTTCCACCGCGCAACGGGTGATCTGCCAGTCGGCGAGCGGTTCGGTGCGTTCCAGGAGTTCCGCCACCACCTCGCGCGCGGCGTCCTCCGCGAACTCCAGCGCCGGTGCGTCCACGAAGAGTTTGAGCAGGGCACCTCCGGGATGGGCGGCTATGACGTCATCCATCAGCTCGATCTCCATGCCGTCCGGTCCCTCGACCGCTTCGAGCGAGTCGAACCCTTTCCGCAGCAGGAAGATGACGCCCTCCCGCTGCAGCGCGTCGAGTTCCGGAGCGCCCTTGGCAGGGGCCATGGTCACGGTCACCACGTAAGTCACGCCCACATCGTGCCCGAGTCGTCCCACATCAGGGGAGGGAATACCGGTCCATCCCCTGCCCAGGGCCCTCCCCGGGCCCGCTCCGGCCTCCGCGCCCGGCCCGCCGTCAGGCCGAGCGCTTGCGGGAGGCCGTCTTCTTCGCGGGGCTCTTCTTCGCCGTCTGCTTCGCCGAAGTGGCTTCCTTGGATGCGGACTTGGCGGTGGTCTTGGCGGTGGTCTCGGTGGTGGTCTCGGTGGTGGTCTCGGTGGTGGTCCTGGCAGTGGATCTGGACGCGGAATCGGCGGGGGGCTCGGACGTCGTCCTCGCGGGCGTGCTCTTCTTCGCGCTCCGGGTGGTTTTGGCCGTCGATTTCTTCGAGTCCGCGGTCTTCTTGGCGGGGGCCTTCTTCGCGGTCGTGGCGGTGGACTTCTTGCCGCCCGTCTCCTTCGGGGCGGAGCGGCGGCGGGTGAGGGGCCTGACCTCGGCCTCCTCCGTCTCCTCGGTGGCCGGGCGCCCGCCCCGGGACTCGCGGGCTGCGCGGACGCTGTTCTCCAGAGCCGCCATCAGGTCCAGCACCTTGCCGCCCTCGGCGGGCTCGGGGGCCTCGGGCGGGGTCTCGCCGGCCGCCTTTGCCGTGATGACCTCCTCCAGCGCCTCGCGGTACTCGTCGTGCAGGTCCTCCAGGTCGACCTCGCCCAGGGTGTCCATCAGGGCGTCCGCGAGGTCGAGTTCCTTGTCCCGGACGGTGACGTCGTCGTCCGGGGCGACACCCTCGGGGGCGCGTACCTCGTCCGGCCAGAGCAGTCCGTGCATGGCGATGGCGTCGCCGACCACGCGCAGCATCCCCAGACGTTCCCGGCCGCGCAGGGCGTACTTGGCGATGGCGACCTTGTTGCTGCGCTTCAGCGCCTCGCGCAGCAGGGTGTACGGCTTGGCGGCCGGGGCTCCGCTCGCGGCGAGGTAGTACGCCGCGTCCATCTGGAGCGGGTCGATCCGGTCGGCCGGCACGAAGGCGACGATCTCGATCGTCCGGGCGGTCGGGAGCGGGAGGTGGGACAGGTCCTCGTCGGAGATCGGGATGATCGTGCCGTCGGCGTCCTCGTACGCCTTGCCGATCTCCGCCTGGCTGACCTCACGGTCCTCCAGCTCGCACACCTTGCGGTAGCGGATGCGGCCGCTGTCCTCGGTGTGGATCTGGCGGAAGGAGATCGAGTGGCTCTCGGTGGCGTTCATCAGCTTGATCGGGATGCTGACGAGTCCGAAGGAGATGGCGCCGTTCCAGATGGATCGCACGTGCCGCGGCCTCCGTTCCGATCGGGCGTTATGCATGCTGCATAGCTATATGCGGCTGCTTGTCTGGGATTGTCATCTTATGACTCCAATCACAGAGGTGGAGGGCCGCAGGGTCGCGCTCAGCAACCTGGAGAAGGTGCTGTATCCGGAGACCGGCTTCACCAAGGGGGAGCTGCTGCACTACTACGTGACCGTCGCGGAGGTGATGCTGCCGCATCTGCGGGACCGGGCGGTGTCCCTGCTGCGCTACCCGGACGGGCCGAACGGGCAGATGTTCTTCACCAAGAACGTGCCGCCGGGTACGCCCGACTGGGTCATGACCGCGGAGGTGCCCCGGTCGGAGGGGCCGGCGCGGATGGTGGTGGTGCAAGATCTGCCGAGCCTGGTGTGGGCGGCGAACCTGGTCGCCGAGTTCCATACGCACCAGTGGCTGGTGCAGTCGCCCGAGGAGGCCGACCGGCTGGTCTTCGACCTGGATCCGGGGGCGCCGGCGACGATCGTCCAGTGCTGCGAGGTCGCGCTGTGGCTGCGGGACCGGCTGGCGGCGGACGGGATCGAGGCGTACGCGAAGACGGCCGGGTCGAAGGGGCTGCATCTGCTGGCGGCGGTGCGGGGCAGTTCGTCGGAGCGGACGAGTGAGTACGCGAAGGCGCTGGCGGTGGAGGCGGAGCGGGCCATGCCGCGGCTGGTGGTGCACCGCATGACGAAGAGTCTGCGGCCGGGGAAGGTGTTCGTGGACTGGAGCCAGAACGCGGCGCGGAAGACGACGGCGGCGCCGTACACCGTGCGGGCGCGGGTCGCTCCGCTGGTTTCCGCGCCGGTGACGTGGGAGGAGGTTGAGGGGTGCCGGGGGGCGGAGGAGCTGGAGTTCTTGGCGGGGGACGTCGTGGCGCGGGTGCGGGGGTCGGGGGATCTGATGAGGGGGCTGGTCGAGGGGCGGGGGGCCAGGTTGCCTTAGGGGTGGTGCCCAGGAAACGAGGGGAACTGTGCGGGGGTGGCTTCAGGGCTTCTTTCGCCCCCGCCGCCCCTTCCCGTCCCTGGGAGGGGACTCCGTCCCCTCTGACCCCTGCTGGGGGCTTGCCGCCCCCAGGCCCCCGCTTCGGCCCTGCGGGGCCAGCCCCCGTCCCGGCCCCGCCCTCAAGGCGCCGGACCGGCTGATGATGCCGGCCCCCGTGCTCAGACGTAGGACCGGCTGATGCTGGCCCCGTCCTCAAGGCGCCGGTCGGGCTGGTCCGGCCTACGCCGCCTACAGCCTCGCCCACGTTCTCCTGTCGCGGGCCATCGCGTGGAGGGCCTCGGCGTCCGCCGGCTTCAGTACGGCGCCCAGGCGGGCCAGGGTCGGGAGGTCCTCGGTGCGGAGGATGCGGAGGCCCCTAGGTGGGGCGGGGGTGCGTATGTCGGTGGGGTCCAGGAGGGCCAGGACGGGGTGGACCTCCGCGGTCAGGGCGTAGGAGGCGCGGTCGGCGTCGGCGCGGAGGCGGCGGAGGACGGGCTCGGGGTCGTGGCGGCCCAGGGTGATCATCGGGTCGGCGACCAGGACCCGCTGCTTGCGGGCGTACAGGGCGTGTACTGCGAAGAGGCCGCCGGGGCCGACGAGCAGATGGTGGATGCGGTCGCTGCCGGGGAGCGGGACGGAGTGCAGGGTGTGCCAGCCTGCGCCTTCCAGGCGGTCCAGGGCCTCGCCGGTGGTCTGCTCGGCGGTCAGGGCGCGGCGGCGCGGGTCGGGGCGGAGCCGGTGGGCGGGGGCGGGGTCGCGGTCCAGGGCGACGAGCAGGGCCTCGCCGGGGCGGTTGGGGGCGAGGTCGTCGTCGGGGTGGAGGGTGAGCCGGGCCAGTTCGGCGGGGGTGGGCACCGGGGGCGGGCCCACGGTCACCGGGCCGGTCAGGAACGGCTTGAGGGCGTCCATCACGTCCGCCTCGCGGTCCGCCGCGATCAGGTTCACCCGGCCGGTGTCACGGTCGTACCAGGCGGCGTTCGCTCCATCCGGCCCACACACGTACAGGCGTTCGTGGCCCTGCCGCCGGGCCGGCACCACGCGCAGTCCGTTCATGCCGCCCTCGCCGCCCATGCCGCTCGTGCCGCTCATGCGTGCATCACCCCCTGAACCATGGGAACAGGCGGGCGCGGTGACGGCAAGAACAAGGTCGGCCTCGGCGGCAGGACCTGGGCGGGCGGGTGAGAAGGCCGCGGTCCCGGTCCCGTTGGCGAGCGGCATCCGCGGCCGGCCGGGCCTCCGGCGCACAGAGCCCGGGGCTCGGGTGTACAGAGCCCGGGGCTCGGGTGCACAGAGCCGGGCCTCCGGTGCGCGGAGCCGGGGCTCGGGGCCTCCGGTACACAAAAAGGACTTTCCTACGAGTTGCACATAGGGTGTACCGGCCCCGGTCGACGCCGTCGCCCTCACTCTCCTCTCTGTCCTCACTGTCCCCTGAAGCACCAGGAGCCCCGTGTCAGCCCGCAGGCCGGCCCGTCGCGGCGCCCGTGCAGCGGCCGTCGTCGCCCTTCTGTCGGTGGCGGCGGTGGGCTGCGGGGACCGGGGCGGGCTCGAGGGCGCCGGGGCGACACCGACGGCGGTCAGCCCGGCGCGGCTCTGGCCGGATCTGCGGCCGGCGTCCAGTCCCGCGTACCCGTACGCCGTGGCGACCCGGGAGAACGTCAAGGGCGTCTCGGTGCCGGGCGACGACATCCGGAAGGTCGATCCGGTGGACGTCGTGCGGGCGGAGATCGCCGCGCACCCGGACGACTACGGGTCGAAGGGGGCGTACCACGCGACCGTGGACCGGGTGCGCGAGTGCGGACCGGGCCGGGTACGGGCGCGGTGTCCGCTGCTCAGTGCGTACTACCGGGATCTGACCGGGGACGGCCGGGACGACATGACGCTCGGATTCCGGCTGTACCCGACCAACCAGACGGCGGTACGGGTCTACACGGTCGAGAAGCACCGGCTGGTGCGGGTGCTGGCCGACAACGACGCGATCATCGGGGTGGAGCTGGCCGGGCGGGCCCTGATCGAGCGCTCTCCGGCCGGGATCGCCGGGTACGAGTACCGGACCACCTGGATCTGGGATCCGGACCGGCGCGCCATGGTGTTCTCCCGGGACGAGTTCCTGCGCACCGGCAGGGTTCCGCACGGCCGCAAGCCGTCCCCGTCGGCATCCGCGGCCCCGCCGGCATCTGCGGCCCCGCCGGCATCCGTATCCGCGACCCCGTCGGCGTCCGCGACGGCGTCCCCCGGCGCGTCCGCGAGCGGCTCATGAGGCTCGCGCTGCCCCGGTGGGCCGGGGCGCTGGCGGTGAAGGCGGCCGCGTTCATCACGGTGATGAGCTGTGCGCTTGCCGCGCTGCTCGGGATGCTGGTGCATGTGTCGGTCACCAACCAGACGGTCGGCAGGGCCCGTGAGCTGGCGCTGTCCCGGCTGGACGACGCCACCGCCGCGTACGAGGCCGGGGACGCGCTGCTGCCGGGTGCGGGTCTGGACCCCGAGGGGCTGCCCGGGCGGCTGCGGGCGCTGGCGGTGGCCGGGAAGCGCGGCACGATGGTCTCCTCGCACCAGGGGCGGCCGACGATGTGGGCGGCGGGTCCGGCCGACGGGCACCGGGCACTCGCGGTGGAGGTCGACTACTCGCAGCAGGCGCGGACGATCGCCGGGCTCGACCGGTCGATCCTTTGGTCGTCGGCGCTGGCCATCGGGGCGACGGTGCTGGTCGGCGCGTTCGCGGTGACCCGGGTGACGCGGCGGCTGAACGGCACCGCGCGGGTGGCCCGGCGGATCAGCGCGGGCGATCTGGACGCCCGGGTGAACGACCCGCGGACCAAGGATCCGACGCGGCCGCAGGACGAGGTGGCCGTGGTCGCCGCCGCGCTGGACTCCATGGCGTCGTCGCTGCAGGGCAAGCTGCTGAGCGAGCAGCGGTTCACCGCGGACGTGGCGCACGAGCTGCGCACCCCGCTGACCGGACTGCACGCGGCGGCGGAGCTGCTGCCGCCGGGCCGGCCGACCGAGCTGGTCCGGGACCGGGTGGCGGCGCTGCGCACGCTCACCGAGGACCTGCTGGAGATCTCCCGCCTGGACACCCGGCGGGAGCGCCGCGAGCTGGACTTCGAGGAGCTGGGCGCGCTGGCCCAGCGGGTGGTGCGGGCCTCGGGGACGGACACCGAGGTGCGGATCGTGCGTGACGCCCGGGTGGAGACGGACCGGCGGCGTCTGGAGCGGGTGCTGGGCAACCTGGTGGCGAACGCGCACAAGCACGGGCGGGGGCCGGTGGTGCTGACGGTGGACGGTCCGGTGGTGACGGTGCGGGACCACGGGGACGGCTATCCGGAGTACCTGGTGGCGCACGGCCCGCAGCGGTTCCGGACGGAGGGCGGTGCCAAGGGCCACGGGCTGGGGCTGACGATCGCGGCCGGTCAGGCGGAGGTGCTGGGCGCCCGGCTGACGTTCGGCAACGCGGTGGGCGGGGGCGCGGTGGCGGTTCTCACCCTGCCCTGAGGGAGGGAGGCGAAGGCCGGCGCGTGCCCGGTTCCGCCCGGCGGTCGCCCGCTGACGCGCCCCGCTGGGGCGCCTGCCCGGCCGGACTGTCCTGTTTGGGTAAGTTCCGGACATGACTGAGGCCGGAACCGCCGTGGCCGAGCCGCGGGCCCCCGCGCACGGCCCACGCCTGCCCCGGCGCCGTGGCGTCGAGCTCGCGCTGATCGTGCTGGCCGTCCTGCTGTCCGTGTACGGCTACTGCGCGGTCGGTCTGGCCAGGAGCGGCAGGGTTCCGCCGGGGGCCGCCGGCTACGGTGCCGGGCTCGGGGTGCTCGCCCTGTTCGCGCACTTCGTGGTCCGCAAGCGGGCGCCGTACGCCGATCCGCTGCCGCTGCCCATCGGTGTCCTGCTCAACGGGCTCGGCCTGGTGCTGATCTACCGGCTGGACCTGGAGACCCCGGGCGACCGGGCGGCGCCGGCCCAGCTGGTGTGGTCGACGCTCGGGGTGGGGCTGTTCATCCTCGTGGTGCTGATGCTGCGCGACCACCGGGTGCTGCAGCGCTACTCCTACGTGTGCGTGGTCGCCGCCCTCGTCGCGCTGCTGCTGCCGATCCTGTTCCCCGCGGTGAACGGCGCGCGCATCTGGATCAGGATCGGCGGATTCTCCATCCAGCCGGGCGAGTTCGCGAAGGTGCTGCTCGCGGTGTTCTTCGCCGCCTATCTGGCCGCTAACCGCAACGCGCTCGCCTACACGGGCCGGCGGCTGTGGCGGCTGCAGTTCCCGACCGGGCGGGTGCTCGGCCCGATCGTGGCGATCTGGCTGCTGAGCGTCGGCGTGCTGATCCTGGAGCGGGACCTCGGTACGTCGCTGCTCTTCTTCGGTCTGTTCGTCGTCCTGCTGTACGTCGCCACCGGCCGCACCGGCTGGATCGCGGTGGGCCTGCTGCTCGCCGTGCTCGGCGCGGTCGCCGTGGGCCGGCTCGAACCGCATGTGGGCGGCCGGATCGAGGACTGGCTGCACCCGTTCGCCACCATCGAGGCCGGGCAGGGCCCCAACCAGCTCTCCCAGTCCCTGTTCGCCTTCGCCGCGGGCGGGGTCCTCGGCACCGGGCTGGGGCTCGGCCACTCCGTGCTCATCGGCTTCGCCGTCAAGTCGGACTTCATCCTGGCGACGGCCGGGGAGGAGCTGGGCCTCGCCGGCCTCACCGCTGTCTTCCTGCTGTACGCCCTGCTCGTGGAGCGCGGATTCCGGGCCGGTCTCGCCCTGCGCGAGCCGTTCGGGCGGCTCCTCGCGGTCGGGCTGGCCTCGATCCTGGCGCTCCAGGTGTTCGTGATCGCGGGCGGGGTCACCGGGCTGATCCCGCTGACCGGCATGGCGATGCCGTTCCTCGCGCAGGGCGGCTCCTCGGTCGTCACCAACTGGGCGATCGTGGCGCTGCTGATCCGGGTCAGCGACTCGGCCCGCAGCCAGTACGACGGGCAGGAGGCGTCGTGAGCGAGTACGGCGCGCGGACCCCGGTGACCGGACTCGACGGACAGGAGGCGTCGTGAGCGAGTACGGCGGCGGGCCGGCCATGACCCGGTACATCCGGCACGCCTCCGCGTTCTGCGCCCTGCTGCTGGCGGCGCTGCTGGTCAACGCCGCCCGGGTGCAGGTGTTCCAGGCCGGTGCCTACGAGTCCAACTGGGCCAACCGCCGTGCCACCATCGCCCGTTACCAGCAGCCGCGCGGTGACATCCTGGTCGGCGGCGAGCCGGTCACCGGGTCCACGGACACCGGTGAACAGCTGCGCTACGAACGCACTTACCGGGACGGCCCGTTGTACGCCCCGGTCACCGGGCACGCCTCGCAGCTCTACGGCACCACGTTCCTGGAGGACGCGGAGGACGGGGTGCTCTCCGGCGCCGACCCGATGCTGGCGCCGCTGCCGCTGTGGAACGACGTGACGCGGGACACCGGTCCGGGCGGCAACGTCGTCACCACCCTCGACCGGAACGCCCAGCGGGCCGCGTACGACGGGCTGCACGGGCGCAAGGGCGCGGTCGCCGCGATCGAGCCGGCCACGGGCCGCGTCCTGGCGCTGGTGTCGACGCCGTCGTACGACCCCGCCGAGCTGTCCGGCAACAGCGAGGCGGCGGCCTCGGCGTGGGCCCGGCTCAACCACGACCCGGAGAAGCCGATGCTCAACCGGGCGGTGCGGCAGACCTATCCGCCGGGGTCGACGTTCAAGGTGGTCACCGCGGCGGCGGCGCTGGACGCCGGGGTGGTCCGGGACCTGGACGCGCTCACCCGCTCCCCCGACCCCTACCGGCTGCCCGGCACCAGGACCCGGCTGACCAACGAGGGCGACGGCTGTAAGGACGCCTCGTTGCGGGAGGCGTTCAAGTGGTCGTGCAACACGGTGTTCGCCAAGCTGGGCGTGGACGTCGGAGTGCCGGGCATGTCGGCCACGGCGCAGGCGTTCGGCTTCAACGACACCCGGCTGCGCGTCCCCTTCGCCGTCTCCCCCAGCACCTTCGACACGCGTGTGGACAGGGCGCAGCTGGCGCTGTCCTCGATCGGCCAGTACAACACCCGGGCGACTCCGCTGCAGATGGCGATGGTGGCGGCGGCCGTCGCCAACGGCGGCCGGCTGCGGACGCCGTATCTGGTGGAGTCGACCACCCGCCGGGGCGGTGAGACGCTCACGGGCGGCGGGATGCGGCCGGACCGGCAGGTGATGCGCCCGTCGACGGCCGCGCGACTGAAGGAGCTGATGACCGACGTGGTCCGGGCGGGCACCGGCACCAACGCGGCCATTCCCGGCGCCACGGTGGGCGGCAAGACCGGCACCGCCCAGCACGGCCTCGGTAACGCCGGTGTGCCGTACGCCTGGTTCGTCTCCTGGGCGCAGGGCGACGACGACCTGGAGCCGAAGGTGGCGGTCGCGGTGGTGGTCGAGAACGCGTCGGCGGACCGGGGCGAGATCAGCGGCGGCGGGGACGCGGCTCCGATCGCGAAGGACGTGATGCGGGCGGTTCTCGGCCTGTGAGACGGGGGTACCGGGAGCGTCACCGGCCGACCTAACGTCCGGTCATGACGGATTCGGAGCCCGTGCACCACCTCGCCCAGGTGAACATCGCTCGCCTCAAGTACCCGCTCGACTCGCCCCAGTTGAAGGACTTCGTCGACGGCCTCGATCCGGTGAACGCGGTGGCGGACGCCTCGGACGGCTTCGTCTGGCGGCTGCAGAGCGACTCCGGCAACGCCACCGACATCGCCTTCCTCGGCGACGCCTGGCTGATCGTCAACATGTCCGTGTGGCGGGACGTCGACGCGCTCACCGCGTTCATGTACCGGGGACGGCACCGGGAGTTGCTGGCCCGGCGCCGGGAGTGGTTCGAGCGTCCCGAGGACGCGGTGACCGCCCTGTGGTGGGTGCCGGCGGGGCACCGGCCCGAGGTCGCCGAGGCGGAGGAGCGGCTGCTGCATCTGAGGGCGCACGGCCCGACGCCGTACGCCTTCACGCTGCGGACCTCGTTCCCCGCTCAGGAGGGGGTGGCGGTCAGCCGATCGACTTGATCATCTCGGAGCGGATCTTCAGGGTGTTGCGCGCCGCGGTGTCGAGGTCGATGTCGGCGGAGTCCTTCCGCTGCAGGTCGACCTCACCCACCACGGCCGCCGTGTTGCCGTCCGCCCAGGTGCAGACCGGGTAGGTGATCGTGACCAGGGCCTGCTTCTGGGTGAGCACCTCGCAGGAGACGGTGACGTCCGCGCCCGCCGGGGTGACGTCCCGCGCGGGCTCGGCGACCGTCACGCCGTCGGCCTCGCCGGCGCCCTTGAGCATGCCGCCGCGGACGTCCGCCTCGTTCTTGAACCGGCCGTACATGCCGGAGACCAGCAGCATGCCCTTTGTGTCGTCGCCGCCCGGGCTGTAGCGGCCGACCACGGCATGGATGTCCTTGGCGTCCCAGGCGCCGTCGGCCTCGTCCTCGACCTTCTGCCCCTCGGTGTCGGAGAGGTCCTCGGCGAGTCGGTACTTCTCGTCCAGCAGCTCGTGGGGCAGGGCCAGTTCGTTCTCGGCGGCGGGGAAGCCGCTCTCGAGCACCGCCCCGACGCCGACGGAGCCGAGCACGACCAGACCGATGACCCCACCCACGATGGCGAGCGCCAGACCGGGCCCGCGCTTCTTCGGGGGCGGACCCATCGGCGGCACGCCCCAGCCGGGGTACGGCTGCTGGGGGTGGGGCTGCGGCGGGTACGGCTGCGCTTGCGGGTACGGGGAGCCGTACGGGCCCGGGGCCGGGGCCGGGGCCGGGGCCGGGGCCGGGGCCGGCGGAGTCTGCGGGCCGTAGGGCCCCGGGGGCCGCTGACCGTAGGGCCCGGGTGGCTGCTGGCCGTACGGGTACTGCGGCTGCTGAGGGGGCGGAGGCATGGACACGCCAGAACGGTACTGCACCTGAGACGGGGCTCAGGCCTCGGCCGCCCCCGACTCGATCGCCTCCCCCACCTCGGCGACCCGTTCCCGTTCCTCCGCGGCGAAGCGCTCCGCGTCCAGCCGCTCGGCGATCTCCTCGTCCTGCGCCATCAGCAGGTCCAGGCTCGAGTCGCCCATCTCGAGAACGCCCATGTCGACATAGGCCCGCTGGAGCCGGACGCCCCACAGGCCGATGTCCTTCACACAGGGCACGATGCGGCTGAACAGCAGCTTGCGGAAGAGCCGGAGGAACTCGGAGTCCTCGCTGATCCGCTCGGCCTCCGGGCGCGGGATGCCGAAGTTCTCCAGCACCTCGACGCCGCGGAGCCGGTCCCGCATGAGGTAGCAGCCCTCGATGACGAACTCCTCGCGTTCGCGCAGTTCGGCGTCGGTGAGCTGCTTGTAGTAGTCCCGCAGGGCCATGCGGCCGAAGGCCACGTGCCGGGCCTCGTCCTGCATGACGTAGGCGAGGATCTGCTTGGGCAGCGGCTTGTCCGTGGTGTCCCGGATCATGCCGAAGGCGGCGAGCGCCAGCCCCTCGATCAGGACCTGCATGCCGAGGTAGGGCATGTCCCAGCGGCTGTCGCGGAGGGTGTCGCCGAGCAGTGCCTGGAGGTTGTCGTTGATCGGGTAGAGCATCCCGATCTTCTCGTGCAGGAAGCGGCCGTAGATCTCGGCGTGCCGGGCCTCGTCCATGGTCTGGGTCGCCGAGTAGAACTTGGCGTCCATGTCGGGCACCGACTCGACGATGCGCGCCGCGCAGATCATCGCGCCCTGCTCGCCGTGCAGGAACTGGCTGAACTGCCAGGAGGTGTAGTGCTTGCGCAGTTCGCCCTTGTCCCGGTCGGTGAGCTTGGCCCAGTAAGGGGTGCCGTAGAGCGACATCGCCTCGTCGGGGGTGCCGAGCGGGTCGTACGGATCCACCTCCAGCTCCCAGTCGATGCGCCGCTGCCCGTCCCACTGCTTGTCCTTGCCCTTCTGGTACAGGGCGAGCAGGCGGTCACGGCCCTCGTCGTACTCCCAGCTGAACCTGGCCGCCCCGCTCGCGGGCACCTGCCAGGGGGAGTCTCCCGGCTCGTCGGTGTACAGGTCATGCGTCGGCATACTTCGCAGGCTCACACGTAGACGCCGAGTCAACAAGTCATGCGCAGGGGATTGACGGGCTTGCTGACAGGCAGTCTCATAAGAAGCGGAACGTACCCCCGGGTAACGAGGTGAGGGAGCCATGACGACCCTGACGGAAGCGGACGCGCTGGACGGACTGCGCGACGCGCTCGGCCTGCTCAAAGACCGTGAACAGGTGGCCGAACGGCTGCTCGTCTCTTCCGCCAAGCACTCCTTCGACCCGGACAAGGAGCTGGACTGGGACGCGCCCTTCGAGGAGGGCAAGTGGTTCTGGCCGCCGGAGCTCGTCTCGCTCTACGGCACGCCGATGTGGGAGCGGATGAGCGAGGAGCAGCGGATCCTGCTCTCCCAGCACGAGGCCGCGGCGCTCGCCTCGCTCGGCATCTGGTTCGAGCTGATCCTGATGCAGCTCCTCGTCCGGCACGTCTACGACAAGGCGGCGACGAGCGCGCACGTGCGGTACGCCCTCACCGAGATCGAGGACGAGTGCCGGCACTCGAAGATGTTCGCGCGGCTGATCTCGCACGGCGGCACCCCCTGGTACCCGGTGAGCCGGGTCCACCAGAACCTGGGCCGGCTGTTCAAGACCATCTCCACCACGCCCGGCTCCTTCACGGCCACACTGCTCGGCGAGGAGGTGCTGGACTGGATGCAGCGGCTGACCTTCCCGGACGAGCGGGTGCAGCCGTTGATCCGGGGCGTCACGCGCATCCACGTGGTGGAGGAGGCCCGGCATGTGCGGTACGCGCGTGAGGAGCTGAGGCGCCAGATGCTGACGGCGCCGAAGTGGTCGCAGGAGTTCACCCGGGTCACGTCCGGCGAGTTCGCCCGGGTGTTCTCGGTGGCGTTCATCAACCCCGAGGTCTACACGAACGTGGGACTGGACAAGCGGGAGGCGATGGCGCAGGTGAAGGCGAGCGGCCACCGCCGGGAGGTCATGCAGACCGGCGCCAAGCGGCTCACCGACTTCCTCGACGACATCGGCGTGCTGCGGGGCGTGGGCCGCCGGCTGTGGAAGTCCTCGGGGCTGCTGGCCTAGGCGGGAACAGAGCGCGGGGGCGGGCCCGACCCGTCGCGCGCGGGGTGCGGGCACGGCCGGGTGTGGCCGTGCCTGCGCGGCTTCTTCACGGTCCGATTACGCTGCTTGGCATGACCCCGCAGGCCGCCACCCCCGCCTACCGTCGTCTCAGTGTCGAGGAACGGCGCAGCCAGCTCCTCGACGCCGCTCTCTCGCTCTTCGCACACCGTGCGCCGGAGGACGTGTCGCTGGACGACGTGGCCGAGGCGGCCGGGGTCTCCCGTCCGCTGGTGTACCGGTACTTCCCCGGCGGCAAGCAGCAGCTCTACGAGGCCGCGCTCAGGTCGGCCGGCGAGGAGCTCCAGCAGTGCTTCGACGAGCCCCGGCTCGGTCCCCTGCTGCCCCGCCTGTCCCGCGCGCTCGACCGCTATCTGGCCTTCGTCGACCAGCACGACACCGGCTTCAGCGCGCTGCTGCAGGGTGGCAGCGTGGTGGAGACCTCCCGTACGACGGCCATCGTGGACGGCGTACGGCGGGCCGCTGCCGAGCACATCTACAGCCACCTCGGTGTCTCCGCGCCGGGGCCGCGCCTGCGCATGACGGTCCGGACGTGGATCACGGCGGTGGAGGCCGCGTCGCTGATCTGGCTGGACGAGGACAAGCAGCCGCCCGTCGAGGAGTTGCGCGACTGGCTGGTCGAGCAGTTCCTGGCCGTCCTGACGGTGACCGCCGGGCGTGATCCGCAGACGGCGGACGTGGTCGGCGCGCTCGCCGAGGAAGGCTGAGGGCCGGACCGGTGAAGAGTGAGGACACCCCGTTCGAGGGCGGGCCCCTGGACGGGCGCGTGCTGCCGGTGCTGCTGGGCCTGACCGGCCATCCCCCGAAGACGTACAGCGTGCCGGTGCCGGACGCGGGCGGCGGCCCGCCCACCGTGCACGTCTACCGGCGCGTGCCGAGGGGGCACAGCAAGCGGCTCGGTCTGGTGCGGGGCTGGAAGTACCGGTACGACCCGGAGGGCGGGCCCGGTGAGCGGCTCAGATGGCCCTGGTCCAAGCCGGACAGCGCGCCGTCCCGCGAGCCGGGTGACCCGACCGGGTGAGAGCGTTGGGCCGTCTCGCCCACAATCGGCACACAAGCCCATGAACACGTCTGAATATCACCGTGCGGATACGGACGGAGGGGCCGTCCGCCCCGCACCGGAGGTGATGACGTGCCGGCAGTACTCCTACGCCTGGCCTGCGCGGCCGCGGTGGCGGCCCAGGCCGTCCTCGCGCCCGTACCCGCGGCGGCCGAGCCCGCACCGCCGCGGTCCGTCTCCCAACTGCTGACGGACCTTCAGCGGCTGTACCGGCAGACCGAGGAGGCCACCGAGTCCTACAAGGCGACCGCGGAGCGGCTGAAGCGGCAGCGTGCCGAGGTGACCCGCCTCGACGGCGAACTGGCCCGCGCCCGGCTCGCGCTCGAGGGCGGCAGGAGCGACGCCGGGCGCCTGGCCCGGCAGCAGTACCAGAACAGCAGCGACCTCTCCCCCTACGTCCGTCTGCTGCTCGCCCGCGACCCGCAGCACGCGCTGGACGAGGGCCATGTCATCGGCCGGCTCGCCCACGAGCGCGCCGAGACCGTGGCCCGGCTCACCGGTGCCGAGCGGAAGCGGGACGCGCTCGCCAGGGCGGCCCGCAAGGCCCTGGACGAGCAGCTCACCCTCACCGGGAAGCAGCGGAAACAGCGCGACGACGTCACGGCCGGACTCGGCGACATCGAGCGGCTCCTCGCCCGACTGACCCCGCAACAGCTCGCCGCGGTGGCGGCGCTGGAGCGGACCGGGGCCGCCGAGGCCCAGCAGCGGCTCACGGCCTCCGGTGCCCTCGGCGACGACAAGCCCCCGTCCGGCGAGGGCGACCGGGCCGTCCGCTACGCCCTGTCCCAGGTCGGCAAGCCGTACCAGTGGGGAGCGCAGGGCCCGGCGTCGTACGACTGCTCGGGGCTCACCTCGCAGGCGTGGGACTACGCCGGCACCCCGATCCCGCGCACCAGCCAGGAGCAGTGGGCCCGGCTGCCGAAGGTCCCGCTGAACGGGCTGCGCCCCGGTGACCTGGTCGTCTACTTCCCCGGGGCGACCCATGTGGCGTTGTACGTCGGGGGCGGCCGGGTGGTGCAGGCACCGAGGCCCGGGCGGCGGATCGAGGTCTCGCCGCTGGCGTCCGCCCCCGTCCTCGGCGCCGTACGTCCGGACGGCCCCCTGCGGGGTCGGGCGACCGAGGCCGGGTAGGCCCACGCCTGCCGGTGGCCATGGGTCGATCACCGCATGGAGCGGCCCACGGCCTGGACGACCAGGGCCTGTCCGGGGCGCGTCACCGACCCCGCACCCGACTGCACTATCACCCGAATGGCCCAACGTGACGCGCCACCCATATGGGTGAAGATCAAGCTGGTTAGTGCCCCAACCGAGGCAATCCGTGAAAGGCGAACCAAATGCGCATTCGACGAATCCTCGCCGCCGTCACCGCCACGGCAGCCCTCGCCGGACTCGGCCTCACAGGCGCTGCCACCGCCACCGCGGCCACCGCACAGGGTGCCCCATCCGTCGTCAGCCCTTCTGAGTGCAAGCAGGGCGGCGGGATGCCCGATCTGACGGACAACGTCTGCAAGGGCGGTACGCACAACGGGGAGCAGGTCGACTGAGCCCCGCAAGGCGCCCCGCGGCCACGCGCCGCGGGGCGCCGACGTGCCCGTCAGGCTCCCGCGACCGAGGCCAGGTACGCGTTCGTCTTCTCCGGCTCGGAGAAGCAAGCCCACGGCCCTGCGGTGCTTCCACCAGCGGTTTCGTCCCGACTGGTCACCGTGCACGGGGCCGTGGGCCGTCCGTGGGCCGTCAGACGGTACGTCGGGCCCTGGCATAGACCGTCGCGATTGCCGTACGGGTTCGCTCCTGGCTACTCGGCATGAGGTGCGCGTAGATGCCGAGGCCCGCAAGGGCGCCGGCGTCTTCGTTCGCGCGTTCCGGCCTCTTCGACGCCGAGGCATCCAGCGCCTTGCCCAGCAGCAGTGGGGCAGCGGCCGTTCCATCTGGTCGGCGGACATCGAGAACC
Organism: Streptomyces sp. NPDC047869; assembly: GCF_040704065.1. Classification (NCBI taxonomy): domain Bacteria; kingdom Bacillati; phylum Actinomycetota; class Actinomycetes; order Kitasatosporales; family Streptomycetaceae; genus Streptomyces; species Streptomyces sp. NPDC047869. The sequence continues at coordinate 265,629 of NZ_JBEYRK010000005.1, read as the reverse complement.
GTGCGCTAGAGGTGGACCAAGTCAGCGTGTCCCAGGAGGCCGCGCCCGATCACGTAAGCGCGGTCCTAGAGCTGGGCGACGAACACACGGTGTGCGTGAGGCGTCGGCGCTTCGTTCTGGATGGGAAGCCCGTCATGTTCGCGACGAGCTACTTGCCCACGTCACTGGTCGCGGGGTCAGCGATCACGCAGGAGGACACCGGGCCAGGCGGAACGTACGCCAGGCTTGCCGAGCTGGGCTACAAGCCCGTGCACTTCCGCGAGGAGATCCGCTCGCGCATGCCTGCGAAGGGCGAGGCTTCTCAGCTGAGCGTATCCGCGGGCACACCCGTCATCCTCATTTGCCGCACCGCGTTCGCGGACGAGGCACCCGTCGTCGCTTCGCTCCTCCGGGCGGGCGCGGGCGGCCGGCGGCGCCCGCGCTCATGTCTCTGCCCCGCTCGGCACCGCCGGCCGCCCGCTCCCGCCCAAGAGGACAGGCACCCAGTGCATGAGGTCAGAACACGTCGTGGCTGGGGCGGTCGCCTCCGCGACTTCAGCCAGCCACTTTGGCGCGAGCCTCGAAGATCATGGCCCCACATCGGGCACTAACGGGCAGGTCCACAAGCCTGCCCGATCCGCGGGCCAGCGTAAGGGGCCATGATCACTCGCGCCAAAGCAGCTCCCGGCCAAAGTCGCTACGCCGACCTAGGTGTGCTGTCCGGCGGGTCGCCCCACCGACCCCGCATCCGACAGCTATGTCACCCGAACGGCCCAACGTGACGTGCCACCCACATGGATGAACATCAAGCTGATTAGTGCCCCAATCAAGGCAATCCGTGAAAGGGGAACCGAATGCGCATTCGACGTATCCTCGCCGCTGGCATCGCCACGGCAGCCCTCGCCGGACTCGGCCTCACAGGTGCCGCCACCGCCACCGCCGCCAACCTCACCCCAAGTCAGGGCGCCGTCAATGCCCTCACCCCGGGTGAGTGCATCGACGGCGGCGGAACGGTCGATTGGACCCCCAACCCGGCCAACCCCGGCACCGGGACGTGCAGGGGCGGCACGGGCAACGGGCAGGCAGTCGACTGAACGCCACTAGGCGCTAGGAACGCTCCGCAGCCACGCGCTGCGGGGCGTTCCTGCGCGAGCGTAGCCGTGGAGAGTCGCAGGGACCGTGCCGACCCGTCGGGCACGCTAAGTGGCCAACAGCCGTCCAGTCGTCCTTGTCTCAGCCCTCCCGCTCGGGGCCGTCTCTGGGCCGTGCGGGGGTGCTCAACGACGACCAACGCTGACAACCACCGACAGCTAAGCCGCAGGTCGCAGCGTTGATCGACTGCACGGCCGCAGGTCAGAGACCCGGCCCTTCACTTCTTCGGCTACTGATCGCATCCAACCGCGCTTGACTCGCCCATTGAAACTCCAGCCCAAAGCCGTTCCACCAACCTTGACCGCTTCGCGCGGTAGGTTTCAGCCCATCGCTGACGGGCTGGAGGTAGTTGTGGCTGATGACCTCGTGTTGGAGTCACTCCACCGACCTCACGTGATTTCGGTCCACGGGCCGGTGGTCTCGTCTTTTGCAATCCATAGCAGTGGTTGCCCCGTGCGACAGCGCTCGTCTGCTCCCTCTTCCCAAGGGAACCGCCCGGCCTTGTCCGGCCAGAACAGCTGCATGATCGGCAATGGCGGGGTCTGGTAGAAGTCGATGCCGGCGCCGAAGAAGTCGTGGTACCAGCTGGGATGCACGGGCCGGACGGCCACGTCGTAGCCGTTGAGGACGTCACCCCGGCGCTGGTCGGGCTCAAGTGGGTTGCCGTCCCGTATTGCTGCCCCAGCGGCGTTCGCCACGCGCATCGCGGTCTGCGACGGCAGGCCGAACACGCTTACCTCGGGACTGCGCAGTGTGTGCCAGAGACCGATGGAGTAACCCCAATCGCCAGGGGCATCATCGCCGGCCACGCCCATGACATGCCAGCCGAAGTCCACCACGTTCTTGGCTACGCGGCTGTCGCGCTCCTCCGACACGGGGCCGCCCCATTCCGTCGGGGCGCACAGGAGGCAGAAGCAAGGGGCGTCGTCCATTCAAGGAGAATAGGCATGCTCGCGCACTGGCCGTCGTCGGGGGTGGCTGTACAGCAGCGCAGTACAGCAACCGTCGCGACCAGCCCCGACAACTACCGGCCCTGAGCACCCGTCCGACATGCCCGGGAAACGTCAGCAACCATCGTGCCCATAGTTCGCATCGAGGGGCTGAACGCCAGTAACGTCAGCGGCCCCGGAGAGGTATCTCCGGGGCCGTCTGTGGGCCGTGCGAGGGCGGCCGACGTCGACCAACAACGACAGACGACGACGGCCGGAGCCCAGGTCAGAGGCCCGTCAGGCTCCGGCGACCGAGGCCAGGTAGGCGTTCGTCTTCTCCGGCTCGTAGAAGAAGTTCTCGAAGTCGGCCGGGTCGTTGAAGGCGTTGGCGAACCGGTCGGCGACGGGCTGGAGCTGGCCGGCCGCGCCGATGAGGTTCAGAATGTGCTCCGGCGGCGGCGCCAGCATGGCGTTCGTCCACTTGGTGACGTGCTGGGCCGTGGCCCAGTACCGGTCGAAGGTGGCCCGCATCCAGTCCTCGTCGAACGGCTTGTCGCCCTGTTCGAGGATCGAGGCGAGGTACGCGGCGGCGCACTTGGACGCGGAGTTGGACCCCTGGCCGGTGATCGGGTCGTTGGCCACGACCACGTCGGCGACGCCGAGGACCAGTCCGCCCGAGGGGAGGCGCCCGATGGGGTTGCGCACGGTCGGGGCGTAGCGGCCGGCGAGGGTGCCGCCCGCGTCCGTCAGCTCGGCCTTCGTCGCGCGCGCGTACTCCCAGGGCGTGAACTTCTCCATGAGCTCCAGGGTCAGGGAGAGGTGCTCGGCCGGGTCCTTGACGCCGTTGAAGACGTCCAGCGGGCCGCCGGGGATGCCCTCCCAGAACAGGATGTCGGCGCGGCCCGAGGTGGTGTACGTCGGCATGATGAACAGCTCGCCGACCCCGGGGACCAGGTTGCAGCGGACCGCGTCGAAGTCCGGGTGCTCCGGGCGCGGGCCGAGTCCGTGCACGTAGGCCACCGCGAGGGCGCGCTGCGGCTCGCTGTACGGGGAGCGCTCGGGGTCACGGGCGAACATCGACACCAGCTCGCCCTTGCCGGCGGAGACCAGCACGAGGTCGTAGGCGCGGGAGAAGTAGTCGAGGTCGCCGACGGCCGCGCCGTGGATGACGAGCTGGCCGCCGCGCTGGGCGAAGGTCTCCATCCAGCCGGCCATCTTCACCCGCTGGTCGACGGACTGCGCGTACCCGTTCAGCTTGCCCACCCAGTCGATCGCGCGCTGGGAGGGACCCGGGTCGAAGGAGCCCGGGGCCGCGACCGAGACGCCGAGGCCCTCGATCTTCGGGGCCTGGGACTCCCAGAAGTTGAGCTGGAGGTCGCGCTCGTGTCCCAGGGCCGTGTCGAACATGCACTGCGTCGACATGACCCGGCCGGAGCGGATCTCGTCCGCGGTCCGGTTCGACATCAGGGTGACCTCGTAGCCGTGCGACTGCAGGCCGAGGGCGAGCTGGAGTCCGGACTGGCCGGCTCCGACGACGAGTATCTTCCGCATGCGGGTGGTGCTCCTAGGTCGGGACTACTCGGGGGTTTCGTCCAGCGCGTGGCCCACGAGGGCCAGAAGGGTCTCGATGGCCGAGATCCGGCGCCGCGCGTCCATGATCATGACAGGGATGTGCGCGGGTATGGTCAGCGCCTCGCGTACGTCCTCCGGCTCGAACAGCTCGCTGTCGTCGAAGTGGTTGACCGCGACGACGTACGGCAGTCCGCAGCTCTCGAAGTAGTCCAGTGCGGGGAAACAGTCCTTCAGGCGGCGGGTGTCGGCCAGCACGACGGCGCCTATCGCGCCGCGCACCAGGTCGTCCCACATGAACCAGAACCGCTGTTGGCCCGGCGTGCCGAACAGGTAGAGCACCAGGTCGTCGTCGAGCGTGAGGCGGCCGAAGTCCATGGCCACGGTGGTGGTCGACTTGCCCGGCGTGGCGGTGAGGTCGTCGGTGCCCTCGCTCGCCTCGGTCATCAGCGCCTCGGTCTGCAGCGGCGTGATCTCCGAGACGGCCGTGACCAGCGTGGTCTTGCCGACGCCGAAGCCGCCCGCCACCACTATCTTCGTGGCTATGGGGGCCTGCGTGCGGTCCTGCTGCCAGGCCTTCAGGTCCTCGTCGGGTTCGTTGAACCCGGCGACGAGGGGGGCGACGCCAGTGGCGTCAGAGACGGCGGAGTCCACTCAGCACCCTTTCCAGCAGAGCGCGGTCCGGGCGGCCGGTGCCGTGACCGGTTCCGGTGCCGTACACACGGATCTTTCCCTGGTCCGCGAGGTCGCTCAGCAGCACGCGGACCACGCCGAGCGGCATCTTCAGCAGCGCGGCGATCTCGGCCACCGTGCGCATACGGCGGCACAGTTCGACGATGGCCCGCAGCTCGGGCATGACCCGGGTGGTGAGGGAACCATTCGTCAGTTCCTTGCGCTCCTCGGGGGCCTCCAGCGCGGCCACGAAGGTCTCCACGAGGAGGACGTGGCCGAAGCGGGTGCGGCCGCCGGTGAGCGAGTAGGGGCGCACGCGGGCGGGTTTGCGCTCGCCCCCGCGCACGGGAAGTTTCTTCGGTGTGCCGCTCATCGGGCGCTCCCCGTCGACTCGGCTTCCAGTGATTTGCGCAGTTCGCTGCGGAGTTCGGGGGTCAGGACATGGCCGGCCCGGCCGACGAAGAGCGCCATGTGGTACGACACGACGCTCATGTCGCACTCCGCCGAGCCGTGCACGCCGAGCAGCGAGCCGTCGCTGATGGACATCACGAACAGGCTGCCCTCGTCCATCGCGACCATCGTGTGCTTGACCCCGCCGAACTGCATCAGCTTGGCGGCGCCGATGGTGAGGCTGCCGATGCCGGAGACGATGGTCGCGAGGTCGGCGGCGGAGCCCCGGGGGCCTTTCACCGGGCGGGACCTGCGGGACTGCTCGGCGTGGCCGGGGTCGGACGACAGGAGCAGCAGCCCGTCCGAGGAGACCACGGCGACGGACTGGATGCCGGGGACCTCCTCGACCAGGTTGGTCAGCAGCCAGTGCAGGTTGCGGGCCTCACTGCTCAGTCCGAAGGTACTGGGCGCGGTCAACTGCTTGCCTCCTCGACGGTGCCCCCCGTGGTGTCTTCGGTACGTTGCGCGATCTCCGCCTCTACGTCCCGGTAGCCGGCCTGCGCTCCCTGGCGGAAGCCGCCGAGCCTGCGGCGCAGGGCGTCGGCGTCGACGGACGTGCCGCGCCGACGGGGCTGGGCGGCGGCGGGAGCGGTGATCTTGGGTGTGCGCTTGGGCAGGCCCTTGCTGGTGAGCCGGTCCTCCGCCTCGTCCGCCGCGCGGTCGTGTACCGCCTCGGCTTCGCCTTCGGCGGGGCGGCTCCCGACCGCACCCGTGCGGCTCTCCTCGTCGGGTGCGGGCGGCCCCTGCGGGGTGTCCTCGCCGTCGGCGGCCGCGGGATCCGTCGCGAGCTCCGGCAGCAGGAGTTCCATCGTCGTCTCGGCCGGCGCCTCCGCGTGCGGCCGCTCCGCCCCCGCCGGACCGGCCTCGGCCTCGGCCTCCCGGGCCGCCTTTTCGGCGAGGGCGACCAGGGGGTCGGTGTCCTTGGTGCGGGCGTGCAGGACGTTGGAGTTGACCTCGGCGTCGGCGCCGGGGAGGGAGAAGCTCTGGGTGTCCGAGAGGCCGGCCGGGCGCGGGGCCGCTGCCGCGGGGGCCTCGGCGAGCAGGGTCCGGGGCAGGACGACGACCGCCGCCACCCCGCCCTGCTTCTGCTCGCGCAGTTGCACGCGGATGCCGTGGCGGTGGGCGAGGCGGGCCACGACGTACAGGCCGAGGCCGAGACCGTCCTCGCCCTCCTGGTCGTACGCCGACTCGGGGTCGAACTGGGCGAGGCGGGCGTTGAGGCGGTCCAGGCGGTCGGTGGTCATGCCGATGCCCCCGTCCTGGACGGACAGCATCACCTCGCCGGACTCCAGCAGCCAGCCGGAGACCTCGACGGGCAGGTCCGGCGGGGAGAACGAGGCGGCGTTCTCCATGAGTTCGGCGAGCAGGTGGGACAGGTCGTCGGCGACGAAGCCGACCACGTGGGCGTGCGGGGGCAGGGCGGCGATGCCGACGCGCTCGTAGCGTTCGATCTCGCTGACCGCCGCGCGGACCACGTCCACCAGCGGGACCGGGCCGTGGGACTGCTGGACGTGCTCGGTGCCGGCCAGGACCAGCAGGTTTTCGCTGTGCCGGCGCATGACCGTGGCGAAGTGGTCGAGCTTGAACAGGGTGGCGAGCCGCTCGGGGTCGTGCTCGCGCTCCTCCAGGCCCTCGATCACGGCCAGTTGCCGCTCGACCAGGCCGAGGGTGCGCAGGGCGAGGCTGACGAAGGTGCCGCCGATGCTGGTGCGCAGCCGCTCCAGCTGGGCGGCGGAGGCGTCGAGTTCGGCGCTCAGTTCCTCGCGGGCGTCGGCCATCTTCTGCCGCTGGCCGACCAGGTGCTTGCGGTCGGCCTCCAGGGTGGCCACTCGCTCCTGCAGGGTGGCGGCGCGCGCGTGCAGGGCGTTGACCGAGCGGACGACCTGGGCGAACTCGTCGTTGCGGCCGGTGAAGGCGACCGGCTCCTGACCGACCGGGTCCTCCGCCTCGGCCAGCCGCGCGGAGCCGCGGCGCAGCACCGACAGCGGGCGGGTGAGGGTGCGGGCCATGGCGGTGGCGATGCCGACGGCGAGGATCATCAGGGCGCCGAGGACGGCGATGCGGATCTCCAGGGCGGTGACGTCGTCGTCCCGGAGCTGCTCGAGGTCCTTGGTGCGGTGGTCGTAGAGGGCCGACTCGGCGCCGCGCATCAGGTCCACGCGGGCGGACAGGGCGGCGTCCAGCTTCCTGGAGTTGGTGGCGGGTTCACTGCCGGTGAAGGTGGGCTGGTCGGTGAGGGTGGCGAGGTACTTGTCGGCGGAGTTGACCTCGGGGCCGGTGACCGTGGAGTCGTAGGAGGCGACGGACGCCTTGGGGGCGCCGGCCCGGAAGTCGGCGAGGGCCGCGTCGGCGCGCAGCCGGGCCTGCTGGGCGGCGGCGGTGAGCGCGTCGCGCTGCTTGCGGCCCTCCTCGGTGGGTTCGCTGGTGGTGCTGGGCAGGCCGGTGGCGGGGTCGATCACCGTCCGGGTGGTGGACGGGATGCCGAGCGCGGCCAGCAGCAGGCCCCGGGCGGCTGCCGACTGCTGGACGGCGGAGTCCAGTTCGGCGAGCGCGTGGCCGCCGGAGCCGGCCCGCGGCGGCATCCGCTCGGCCAGTTCACCGGCGAGCCGGTGCAGTTCCGTGATGGTCCCCGAGTACGCCTGGTGCGTCTCGAGCGCGTCGGACTTGCCGGTGAGCGCGGCGTGCCGGACGGCGGCGATCCGGTCGAGGGCGGTGCGCAGGGCGGCCGGGGTGTCGGGGTCGGCGCGCAGGTCCTCGGCCTGGCGGTCGACGCGGGCGCTGCGCTGCTCGGTGGGCGCCTTGGACTTGGGACGGCCCGCGGCTATGTAGGCGGTGACCTCGTCGCGTTCGTCGGCCAGCGAGTGGGCGAGCGCGAGGGCGTCCTGGGTGCGGGCGGACAGGGTGACCAGGTCCTGGGAGTCACTGACGTCCTGGGAGGCGGTGAGCAGCGAGGGTGCTCCCGCTCCGGCGATGGCGGCGGCCACCACGGCCGCGGCCACGATCAGCCGGGTCCGCACGTGCCGGGGGCGGCCCGTGCCCACGGGGGTCTGTTCGACGCCTCCTTCGGGAGCCGTCCGCCTGCCTGTGCGCCGAGGCCACTTCTTCTGCACCGGTGCTCGCATTCCTGAACTCGTCTGCTCAAGGGCCCGGGTGGCGCCCCGTCGTCTCGGGGCCAAGTGGTGCGTACACCCGGTTCATACGGTTCCCGACCCTCCCAGCGCCGGTGGGCAGGGGTCGCGCATCACCTGACCCGCCACTCGAAGGAGTGAACATCGGAGGGGAGTTGGCGGGCAAGTTCCGGCGGCGCGTGCACCACGCGGGCGCGGCGGGCCGGTTGGACGCGCGCCGCAGGCTTTGGCAGTATTCGCCACCACGCGTTGCCGGAGTACGTCATTTACCCTCAAAGCAGGCACCTGACCTGCGAGGCCGTGCCAATTCGGCGGTAGTTGCCGACCTTTGGCGGAGGCTGTGAAGGGCTGGTGCAGACTGGCCGGATGCGAACCGATCTCGTTTCGGAACCCGGCGACGCGAACCGCCCCAACGAGGACTTCGCGGGCGTCGGACTACCCGCTTCCGGTCAGGGCGGTTGTGTGATCTTGCTGGACGGAGTGACGCCGCCGCGCGGCGCCACGGGCTGTACACACTCCGTTCCCTGGTTCACGTCACGGCTCGGCGGCGCGCTGACCGAACTGGCCGTTTCGGGCCGAGATCTGACGCTGCCGGAGGTCCTGTCACGGGGTATCGCCCGGACGGCAGGGGCCCACGCGGGCGCTTGTGACCTTTCTCACCCGCGCACTCCGCAGGCAACCGTGGCCCTGGCACGCTGGTCCGCCGACCTGGTGGAGTACCTGGTGCTGTCCGACGCGGCCCTGCTCCTGCGGGCACCCGACGGCACGGTCACCGCGGTGCTGGACGACCGGCTGGCACGGCTGCCCCGCTCCGCCCTGGCCACCGACGCGCTGGTCGACGCCAATCTCCGCAACCGGGAGGGCGGCTTCTTCACGGCCGCAGCCGACCCCTCGGTCGCCGGCCGGGCGGTCGCGGGCACTCTCCCGCGCGGCCGGGTCCGTGCGCTGGCCGCGCTGTCGGACGGCGCGACCCGCTGGACGGAGCGGTTCCGGCAGGGCGACTGGGCGGACCTGTTCGCCCTCGTCGCCGAGGAGGGCGCCCGCTCGCTGGTGGACCGGGTGCGCGGGCTGGAGTCGGCGGACCGGGAGGAGCGGGCGTTCCTGGGCCGCGGCAAGACGCACGACGACGCGACGGTGGTGTACGCCGAGCTGTGAGCGCGGGCGCTCAGCGCTCCATGACGCCGTTCAGCTCGTGCAGAAGCCTCGCCAGTTCCGCCACCTCGCGGCGGTCCCAGTGGGCGAGCTGGCTGACGTAGCGGGCGCGGCGGGCCTCGCGGACGGTGCCGACGCGGCCGCGGCCCTCGTCGGTGAGGGTGACCAGCCAGGCGCGGCCGTCGGCCGGGTCGGGCTCTCGGGCGATCAGTCCCAGTTCCTCCAGGGCACGCAGCTGGCGGGACATGGTGGCCTTGCCGACGCCGATGTAGGCGGCGAGTTCGGTGGCGCGCTGGCCGCCGTGCTCGTCGAGGCGGATGAGGAGCCCGTACGCGGAGGACTCCAGGTCGGGGTGGACCTCGCGGGCCATCTCGCCCTGGTTGGCCCGCGCTCGCCTGAGCAGCACGGTCAACTCGCGTTCCAGTGACAGGAATTCCTGGTCTGCACCACTGGGCGTCACCTGTCCGGTGACACGGCGTCCGTCGCCGTTTGCGTCCTCGTGCACGTCAGCACCCCTGCTCGGTTTCGCCGTCCTGAAAGTTTCTGCCAACCGCCGTCATAGCCGCAGCTCTTCAAGTATTTCGCAGGCTTAGACCAACGGCAGCATCCGGATCCCCTTCCCACGGTGTCATCTACGTGCGTAGCTTCTTCATCAGGCAAGCAATGACATGCCCACGCCAGTGGTCAAGCGGTCACCCCACGATCCCCCCACCCCTCTCCCCGGAGGCACGTCATGCCCGTGCACAGACCTGGTTCCCTCCGTCCGCGCCCGCTCGCCGTCCTCGTCACGGCCCTGCTCACGGCGCTCGGCCTCGCCCTTCCGCTCACCTCCGCCCAGGCGGCGACCACCCCCAGCCGCGGCTCGGCGTCCATGGGCATGGGGGTGGCCGCCCACGACGGGCAGCACGGCACCCCCAGCACCGGTGACGCCACCCAGACCGAGGGCGTCGACGTCTCCGGCCACCAGGGCAACGTCGCCTGGTCCACCCTCTGGAACAGCGGCGTCCGCTGGGCCTACACCAAGGCCACGGAGGGCACGTACTACACGAACCCGTACTTCGCCCAGCAGTACAACGGCTCGTACAACGTCGGCATGATCCGCGGCGCGTACCACTTCGCCACCCCCGACACCACGAGCGGCGCCACCCAGGCCAACTACTTCGTCGACCACGGCGGCGGCTGGTCGCGGGACGGCAAGACCCTGCCCGGCGTGCTCGACATCGAGTGGAACCCGTACGGCGCCGCCTGCTACGGCAAGACCGCGAGCGGGATGGTCAGCTGGATCGCCGACTTCCTGAACACCTACAAGGCGCGCACCGGCCGGGACGCCGTGATCTACACGGCGACGAGCTGGTGGACCGACTGCACCGGCAACTACGGCGGCTTCGCCGCCAACAACCCGCTGTGGATCGCCCGCTACGCCTCGACCGTGGGGACGCTGCCGGCGGGATGGTCGTACTACACGATGTGGCAGTACACCTCGTCCGGACCGACGGTCGGGGACCACGACAAGTTCAACGGCGCACTGGACCGGGTGCAGGCACTGGCCAACGGCTGATCCGCACCCCCCTGTTCCGAGACGGCGGCCGTCCCCGCGGACGGCCGCCGTCCCGCTGCGTTGGTGCTCCGCGCCGCCCGGGATCATGCTGGTCAGGGAGAGCCTGCCGGACAAGGGCGAGATGAGCGGCGATGGAGCGACAGTCGACGTACACGGCCACGGCCACCATCGATGAGCAGGGCATCCTCACCGGCTGGAGCGAGGGTGCCCGCCGGCTGCTCGGCTACGAGGCGGCGGCCGTCGTCGGACGGCCGGCCGCCGCGCTGCTCGCCGCCGCGGACGAGCCGGCGGTCCGGCACACCCTGGCCGGCCGGGACCGCTGGCACGGCACGGTTCCGCTGCGGCACCAGGACGGCCGGCGACTGGAGCAGTGGCTGCTCGTCCACCGCCGGCCCCCGCGCGCCGGGGAGTCCGACTGGCTCGTGGTCACCGCCGTGGCGGACCGGCCGCAGCCGCGCGGTGAGCCACTGGAGGAGTGGACCTTCATCCAGTCCCCCTTCCCGCTGGCGATCTTCGACACCGAACTGCGGCTCATCCGCGCCAACCGGCGTCTGGAACGGGCGCTGTCCCTGCCCGAGACGGCGATGCGCGGGCTGCGGCTGACGCACATCGCGCCCGGGCCGGCGCGGGACGAGGCCGAGCGGACCATGCGCCAGGTGCTGGAGACCGGGGAGACGCGCGAGGTGCAGTCCGTCCTCGGCCCCGACCTCGACCGACCCACCGTGCTCACCCCGCTCAAGGACGGGACCGGCGCGGTGCGCGCGGTCTGTCTCGCGACCCACCGCAACGCGCCCGGCCCCGCCGCCCGGCAGCGCGCCCCGGACGAGACCGCCGCGCGCGATCCCATCGCCCCCGGCCTGGAGCGCACCGCGCGCGAACTCGCCGACGCCACGGTCCCCCGGCTCGCGGACTTCATGGCCGTGGACCTCTTCGACTCCCCGCACGACCCCGGCGGGGCGGAGGACGCGTCCGGCACCGGCACCCGCTCGGTCGTCCTGCGCCGCGCCGCGGTACGGGCCGAGTCGGACAACGGCGGCCACCCGGCCGGGCCCGGCGTGGGCGGTATGGTCGCCTACGAGCCGGGGACGCCTCCCGCCGAGTCCCTGGCCACCGGCCGGTCCGTGCTGCACGATGCCCCGGACCCGGTGATCTCGGGGTGGGCGGCCGTGGACCCGGGCGCCGCGTGGCTGAGCGCGTCCGGGACGCACTCGCTGATCGTGGTGCCGCTGCTCGCCGAGGGCAGCACGCTCGGCGTCGCCCTCTTCGGCCGCGACCGGCGCGCGGAGCCGTTCGGCCCGGAGGACCTGCGGCTCGCCGAGGAGCTGAGCGCCCGGGCGGCCACCGGCCTGCACAACGAGCGGCGGTACTCCCGCACGCACGTCACCACCATGAACGCGCAGCGCGGCCTGCTGCCGCACCCGCTGCCCGACCAGGCGGCACTGGACATCGCCGGCCGCTATCTGCCCGCGGCCACTCCGGCCGGGGTGGGCGGCGACTGGTTCGACGTGATCCCGCTGTCCGGGGCACGGGTCGCCCTGGTCGTCGGCGACGTCGTCGGACACGGGACGCGCGCCTCCGCCACCATGGGCCGGCTGCGCACGGCGGTGCGCACCCTGGCCGACGTCGACCTCCCGGCGGACGAACTGCTCACCCATCTCGACGACCTCGTGCTGCGGCTGGCCGCGGACGAGGGCAGTTCGGACCCGGGCGCCGAGACGGCGGGAGGCATCGGGACCACCTGTCTGTACGCGGTCTACGATCCGGTCTCGCGCCACTGCGCCCTCGCCCGGGCCGGCCACCCCCCACCCGCCGTGGTCACCCCGGACGGCGCCGTCCGCTTTCTCGACGTGCCCGCCGGCCCGCCGCTCGGCCTCGGCGGGCTGCCCTTCGAGGCCCTGGAGACCGAGCTGCCCGAGGGCAGCCTGCTCGCGCTCTACACCGACGGCCTGCTCGAGGCCCGCGACCATGACATCGACGAGGCGCTGGACAAGATGTTCGACGCGCTCGGCCGGCCCGCGCCGACCCTGGAGGCGGTCTGCGACCGGGTCCTGACCGAACTGCTCAGCCACCGCCCCGACGACGATGTCGCCCTGCTCGTCGCCCGCACCCGGGCGCTGCACCACGACCGGGTGGCCTCCTGGGAGCTGACGAGCGATCCCACGGTGGTGGCCCGGGCCCGCAAGCACGCGAGCGACCAGCTCTCCGCGTGGCGGCTGGAGGACGCCGTGTTCACCACCGAGCTGATGGTCAGCGAGCTGGTCACCAACGCCATCCGCTACGGCCGGCCGCCCATCCGGCTGCGGCTGATCCACCAGGACGCCACCCTGATCTGCGAGGTCTACGACGCCAGCGGCTCCACCCCGCACATGCGGCGCGCCCGGATCTACGACGAGGGGGGCCGGGGCCTGCTGCTGGTGGCCCAGCTCTCCGAACGCTGGGGCACCCGGCACGACAGGGTGGGCAAGACGGTGTGGGCGGAGCAGTCGCTCACCGGGGGCCGATGACGGCGCCGCCCCGCCGCCGGACGCGGCGAGGGCCCGGGCCCCGCACGGGACCCGGGCCCTCCCTCATCCGGGGGCGTCCGTCACGCCGCCACCGGAACCTCCGGCTCCGCGCCGTTCGCGGCGGGCGCGAGGGCCAGCTCCAGCACCTGGCGGACGTCGGTCACGGTGTGGACGTCGAGCCGGTCCAGCACCTCGGCCGGGACGTCGTCCAGGTCGGGCTCGTTGCGCTTGGGGATGATCACGGTGGTCACCCCGGCGCGATGGGCGGCGAGCAGCTTCTGCTTCACCCCGCCGATGGGCAGCACCCGGCCGGTCAGCGAGACCTCTCCGGTCATCGCCACGTCGGTGCGGACCAGCCGGCCGGAGAGCAGGGACGCGAGGGCGGTGGTCATGGTGACGCCCGCGCTCGGCCCGTCCTTCGGGACCGCGCCCGCCGGGAAGTGGATGTGCACGCCCCGGTCCTTCAGATCGCCCACCGGCAGCTCCAGCTCGGCGCCGTGGCTGCGCAGGAAGCTCAGCGCGATCTGCGCCGACTCCTTCATCACGTCGCCGAGCTGGCCGGTCAGGGTCAGCCCGGCCGCGCCGGTCTCCGGGTCGGCGAGGGACGCCTCCACGAAGAGCACGTCGCCGCCTGCGCCGGTGACCGCGAGGCCGGTCGCCACGCCCGGGACGGAGGTACGGCGCTCGGCCGGGTCCTGTGCGGACTCGGGCACGTGGTGCGGGCGCCCGATCAGCGCGCGCAGGTCCTCGTCCCGGACGGTGAACGGCAGCTCGCGCTCGCCGAGTTCGTGCTGGGCCGCGACCTTGCGCAGCAGCCGGGCCAGGGACCGTTCGAGGGTCCGTACGCCCGCCTCGCGGGTGTACTCGCCGGCGAGCCTGCGCAGCGCGCCCTCGTCGATCGTGACCTCGTCCCGGTCCAGGCCGGCCCGCTCGAGCTGGCGCGGGAGCAGGTGGTCGCGCGCGATGACGACCTTCTCGTCCTCGGTGTAGCCGTCCAGGCGGACGATCTCCATACGGTCCGCGAGCGCCTCCGGGATGGCCTCCAGGACGTTCGCGGTGGCGAGGAAGACGACGTCGGACAGGTCGAGTTCGACCTCCAGGTAGTGGTCCCGGAAGGTGTGGTTCTGCGCGGGGTCGAGGACCTCCAGCAGGGCCGCCGCCGGGTCGCCCCGGAAGTCGGAGCCCACCTTGTCGATCTCGTCGAGCAGCACCACCGGGTTCATGGACCCGGCCTCCTTGACGGCGCGGACGATCCGGCCGGGCAGCGCGCCGACGTACGTGCGCCGGTGGCCGCGGACCTCGGCCTCGTCCCGTACGCCGCCGAGGGCGACCCGGACGAACTTGCGTCCCATGGCGTGCGCGACGGACTCGCCGAGGCTGGTCTTGCCGACGCCGGGCGGGCCCACGAGCGCCAGCACGGCACCCCCGCGCCGCCCGCCGATCACGCCCAGGCCGCGCTCACCGCGCCGCTTGCGCACGGCCAGGTACTCGGTGATGCGTTCCTTGACGTCCTCGAGCCCCGCGTGCTCGGCGTCGAGCACGGCCTTGGCGCCCTGGATGTCGTAGGCGTCCTCGGTGCGCTCGTTCCACGGCATCTCCAGGACCGTGTCCAGCCAGGTCCTGATCCACGAGCCCTCGGGCGACTGGTCGCTGGACCGCTCCAGCTTGTCGACCTCCTTCAGGGCGGCCTCGCGGACCTTCTCCGGCAGGTCGGCGGCCTCGACGCGGGCCCGGTAGTCGTCCGACTCCTCGCCGTCGCTCTCGCCGTTCAGCTCGCGCAGCTCCTTGCGGACGGCCTCGAGCTGGCGGCGGAGCAGGAACTCGCGCTGCTGCTTGTCGACGCCCTCCTGGACGTCCTTGGCGATGGTCTCGGCGACGTCCTGCTCGGCGAGGTGGTCGCGCAGCTGCTGGGTGGCGAGCTTGAGCCGGGCCACCGGGTCGGCGGTCTCCAGCAGCTCGACCTTCTGCTCGGTGGTCAGGAAGGGCGAGTAGCCGGAGTTGTCGGCGAGCGCGGAGACGTCGTCGATGGCCTGGACCCGGTCCACGACCTGCCAGGCGCCGCGCTTGCGCAGCCACGCGGTGGCCAGGGCCTTGTACTCCTTGACCAGGTCGGCGACCTGGCCGGGCAGCGGTTCCGGCGCGGTCTCGTCGATCCGCGCGCCCTCCACCCACAGGGCCGCGCCCGGACCCGTCGTACCGGCGCCGATGCGCACCCGGCCGCGGCCCCGGATCAGCGCGCCCGGGTCGCCGTCGGCCAGCCGGCCGACCTGCTCGACGGTACCGAGCACACCGGTCTTCGCATAGGTGCCGTCGACACGCGGCACCAGCAGGACCCTGGGCTTGCCGGGCTCCGAGCGGGCGGCGGCCTGCGCCGCCTCCACCGCGGCGCGCACCTCGGCGTCGCTCAGATCCAGCGGGACCACCATGCCGGGCAGCACGACCTCGTCGTCGAGCGGCAGCACCGGCAGTACGAGCGTGAACGCCGTGGACTCAGCAGCCATGATCTCCCCTTAGGCAGTCAACTTGAGCTATGCCGACTCAATGCCTGGCGCCCCGCCGTTGTTCCCGGCTCGCCGTTCGCTGTGAGCGATCACCGAAATCGCGGTGCCCCTGACGCCGGATCAGAGCAGGATGGGCACATGACTGCCGTGTACGACTCCCCCGTGGTCCTGGACCGTCGCGAAGGCCCCTACGGCGAGGTGGTGCTGCGCAGGCACGGCGCGCTGCTGCAGATCATCGCCAACGGCTGCTTCCTGATGGACACCTCCGACGGCCGCTCGGAGCGGCTGCTGGTGGACGCCGCGTACGACGCGCTGGACGGACGCCCGGCGCCCGGGGTGCTGATCGGCGGGCTGGGCGTGGGGTTCTCGCTCGCGCACGCCGCGGCCGACGGACGATGGGGGCGGATCACGGTCGCCGAACGGGAGTCCGCCGTCATCGACTGGCATCGCGACGGGCCCCTGGCGGAGCTGTCCGCCGAGGCGCTCGCCGATCCGCGCACCCGGATCGTCGAGGCGGATCTCCTCACTTACCTCAGGGAGACATCGGACACGTTCGACGCCCTGTGCCTCGACATCGACAACGGACCGGGCTGGACCGTCACCGAGGACAACGGCGGCCTCTACTCCCCGGCCGGACTCGCCGCGTGCGCACGGGTGTTGAAGCCGGACGGGGTGTTTGCCGTATGGTCGGCTGAGCCCTCTCCGGAATTTGAAGGAACCTTGCGGAATGCCGGATTCCGTCAGGTGCGTACCGAAGAGGTCCCCGTTGCCCGGGGCGTTCCGGACGCTGTGCACCTCGCCGTCCGCCCTGGATAGCGACGGCGCGGCCTGTCCCCGTAATGTGCTGCCCTGGCGCGGATCATTCAAGCGTCAATCGCAGTCATGGGATCACCCCACTGATTCCGGAAAGCAACAGGGGCGGGCGATGGAGCAGACACACACCTCCCAGACCGGCGCGGCCACGACCACCCCCGGCGCACAGCGCCGGGTGCTGGTGGTCGAGGACGATCCCACGATCGTCGACGCCATCGCGGCCCGGCTTCGCGCTGAGGGATTCCTCGTGCAGACCGCGGCCGACGGGCCGGCCGCGGTGGACACGGCCGAGGCCTGGCAGCCCGACCTGCTGATCCTCGACATCATGCTGCCCGGCTTCGACGGCCTGGAGGTCTGCCGCCGCGTGCAGGCCCAGCGCCCGGTGCCGGTGCTGATGCTCACCGCGCGCGACGACGAGACCGACATGCTGGTCGGACTCGGGGTCGGCGCCGACGACTACATGACCAAGCCGTTCTCGATGCGGGAGCTGGCCGCGCGGGTGCACGTCCTGCTGCGGCGGGTGGAGCGGGCGGCCGTCGCCGCCTCCACACCCCGCTCGGGCATCCTGCGGCTCGGCGAACTGGAGATCGACCACGCCCAGCGCCGGGTGCGGGTGCGGTCCGAGGACGTCCACCTCACGCCCACCGAGTTCGACCTGCTGGTGTGCCTGGCGAACACTCCGCGCGCGGTGCTCTCCCGGGAGCAGCTGCTGGCCGAGGTGTGGGACTGGGCGGACGCCTCCGGCACCCGGACCGTGGACAGCCACATCAAGGCGCTGCGCCGGAAGATCGGCGCCGAGCGGATCCGCACGGTGCACGGCGTCGGATACGCGCTGGAGACGCCGACGCCATGAGCGAAGGGCGGGAGGCCGCACGGAGGAGCCCCGGGAACCCCACGGAGGAACCCTGGGGCGGCGTACGCCCGTTCTCGATCAAGACCAAGCTGGGCGCGCTGGTCGTCATCTCGGTGCTGATCACCACCGGTCTGTCGATGATCGCGGTGCACACCAAGACGGAGCTGCGCTTCATCACGGTCTTCTCGATGATCGCCACACTGCTGATAACGCAGTTCGTGGCCCATTCGCTCACCGCTCCGCTGGACGAGATGAACACGGTCGCCCGCTCGATCGCGCAGGGTGACTACACCCGCCGGGTGAGTGAGGGACGCCGGGACGAGCTGGGCGACCTCGCCGTGACGATCAACGTCATGGCGGACGAGCTGGAGGCCCAGGACCGCCAGCGCAAGGAGCTGGTGGCGAACGTCTCGCACGAGCTGCGCACCCCGATCGCGGGCCTGCGCGCGGTGCTGGAGAACATCGTCGACGGGGTCACCGAGGCCGATCCGGAGACCATGCGGACGGCCCTGAAGCAGACCGAGCGGCTCGGCCGGCTCGTGGAGACCCTGCTGGACCTCTCCCGGCTCGACAACGGCGTCGTACCGCTGAAGACGCGGCGCTTCGAGGTGTGGCCGTACCTGTCCGGCGTGCTGAAGGAGGCCAACATGGTCGCCTCCGCGCGCGCGGGCATCGCCTCGGGCTCCGGCAGCCACACCCGGACGGACGTGCATCTGCACCTCGACGTCTCCCCGCCGGAGCTGACCGCGCACGCGGACCCCGAGCGCATCCACCAGGTGGTCGCCAACCTGATCGACAACGCGGTCAAGCACAGCCCCCCGCACGGGCGGGTGACCGTGAAGGCGCGGTGCGGGCCCCAGCCGGACTCGCTGGAGCTGGAGGTCCTGGACGAGGGTCCGGGCATCCCGCGGTCGGAATGGCACCGTGTGTTCGAGCGGTTCAACCGCGGCGCGGTGACCCGGCCGCACGGTCCGGGCAGCGACGGCGGCACGGGCCTCGGCCTGGCGATCGCCCGCTGGGCCGTCGATCTCCACGGCGGCCGGATCGGCGTGGCCGAATCCGAGCGGGGTTGCCGGATTATCGTCACTCTTCCGGGAGAGACTTCCATCCGAAGTTGACGTAGGGTCCGAACCGGAACCTCAAGATCCACGAGCGTCCGCGCAGCGGGACACGTGTGATCAGGGCCGGGCCCCGAAGACGCGCGCCGGACGGCTGCCGCCGGGCCCCACTCGGCGATCCCGCACATCCACTCACGCATCCGGAACCACACTTGTTTCCCGCCATATCAAGCCCTGAAACAAGATTTCTGGTGTGACTTTCGCGACGATGGACGGGCCCGACCTGACCTTCACGGTCTTGGAGGCGTAGCCTTTATTCCCGCTGTCCATCACCTTGTGAAGCGGAAGAGGGCGGTTGCCGCCGTGTCGCCACAGTCCCCCAGTAACTCGAGCATCTCGACCGACACCGACCAAGCCGGGAAGAACCCCGCGGCCGCGTTCGGTCCCAACGAGTGGCTCGTCGACGAGATCTATCAGCAGTACCTCCAGGACCCGAATTCGGTAGACCGTGCCTGGTGGGACTTCTTCGCCGACTACAAGCCGGGCGCGCCTGCCGCGTCGGCTACGGCGGGTACTGCGGCCGCGGGGGCCGCAGGGACCACCACTCCGGCTCCCCAGGCCCAGCCGGCCGCTCTGGCCCAGGCCGCTCCCGCGCCGGCGGCCGCTCCGAAGCCCGCCGCGGCCCCCGCCGCCGCTCCGGCTCCCGCGCCCGCCCCCGCGGCGAAGGCGCCGGCCCCCGCTCCGGCCAGGCCGGCGACGCCCGCACAGGCGCCGGCCCAGCCGAAGCCCAAGGCCGCCCCGGCCGCGGAGGCCCCCGAGGGCCCGGAGTACGTGACGCTGCGCGGTCCGTCCGCCGCCGTCGCGAAGAACATGAACGCCTCGCTGGAGCTGCCGACGGCCACCTCGGTCCGCGCGGTCCCGGTGAAGCTGCTGTTCGACAACCGGATCGTCATCAACAACCACCTGAAGCGCGCCCGGGGCGGGAAGATCTCCTTCACGCACCTGATCGGCTTCGCGATGGTGCAGGCCATCAAGGCCATGCCGTCGATGAACTACGCGTTCGGCGAGAAGGACGGCAAGCCGACCCTCATCAAGCCGCCGCACGTCAACCTCGGCCTGGCCATCGACCTGGTGAAGCCCAACGGCGACCGCCAGCTCGTCGTGGCCGCCATCAAGAAGGCCGAGACGCTGAACTTCTTCGAGTTCTGGCAGGCCTACGAGGACATCGTCCGCCGCGCCCGTGACGGCAAGCTGACGATGGACGACTTCACCGGCGTGACGGTCTCCCTGACCAACCCCGGCGGTCTCGGCACCGTCCACTCCGTGCCGCGCCTGATGCCCGGCCAGGCCGTGATCATGGGCGTCGGCTCCATGGACTACCCGGCCGAGTTCCAGGGCACCAGCCAGGACACGCTGAACAAGCTCGGCATCTCGAAGGTCATGACGCTCACGTCGACCTACGACCACCGGGTGATCCAGGGCGCCGCCTCCGGCGAGTTCCTCCGCCAGGTCGCGAACCTGCTGCTCGGCGAGAACGGCTTCTACGACGACATCTTCGAGGCGCTGCGCATCCCCTACGAGCCGGTCCGCTGGCTCAAGGACATCGACGCCTCGCACGACGACGACGTCACCAAGGCCGCCCGGGTCTTCGAGCTGATCCACTCCTACCGGGTGCGCGGCCACGTCATGGCCGACACCGACCCGCTGGAGTACCAGCAGCGCAAGCACCCCGACCTGGACATCACCGAGCACGGCCTCACCCTGTGGGACCTGGAGCGCGAGTTCGCCGTCGGCGGCTTCGCCGGCAAGTCGATGATGAAGCTGCGCGACATCCTCGGCGTGCTGCGCGACTCGTACTGCCGCACCACCGGCATCGAGTTCATGCACATCCAGGACCCCAAGCAGCGCAAGTGGATCCAGGACCGCGTGGAGCGCCCGCACTCCAAGCCGGAGCGCGAGGAGCAGCTGCGCATCCTGCGCCGGCTGAACGCGGCGGAGGCCTTCGAGACCTTCCTGCAGACGAAGTACGTCGGCCAGAAGCGCTTCTCGCTGGAGGGCGGCGAGTCCGTCATCCCGCTGCTGGACGCGGTCATCGACTCGGCGGCCGAGTCCCGCCTGGACGAGGTCGTCATCGGCATGGCCCACCGCGGCCGCCTGAACGTCCTCGCCAACATCGTCGGCAAGTCGTACGCACAGATCTTCCGCGAGTTCGAGGGCAACCTCGACCCGAAGTCGATGCACGGCTCCGGCGACGTGAAGTACCACCTGGGCGCCGAGGGCACCTTCACCGGCCTGGACGGCGAGCAGATCAAGGTGTCGCTGGTCGCGAACCCCTCGCACCTGGAGGCCGTCGACCCGGTCCTCGAGGGCGTCGCCCGCGCCAAGCAGGACATCATCAACAAGGGCGGCACGGACTTCACCGTCCTGCCGGTGGCGATCCACGGCGACGCGGCCTTCGCGGGCCAGGGCGTGGTGGCCGAGACCCTGAACATGTCGCAGCTGCGCGGCTACCGCACCGGCGGCACGGTCCACATCGTCATCAACAACCAGGTCGGCTTCACCGCGGCCCCCGAGTCCTCGCGTTCGTCCATGTACGCGACGGACGTGGCCCGCATGATCGAGGCCCCGATCTTCCACGTGAACGGCGACGACCCGGAGGCCGTCGTGCGCGTGGCGCGGCTCGCCTTCGAGTTCCGCCAGGCGTTCAACAAGGACGTGGTGATCGACCTCATCTGCTACCGCCGCCGCGGTCACAACGAGTCGGACAACCCGGCCTTCACCCAGCCGCTGATGTACGACCTGATCGACAAGAAGCGCTCGGTGCGCAAGCTCTACACCGAGTCCCTGATCGGTCGCGGCGACATCACCCTGGAAGAGGCCGAGCAGGCGCTGCAGGACTACCAGGGCCAGCTCGAGAAGGTCTTCACCGAGGTCCGCGAGGCCACCTCGCAGCCGGCCGCCGGTGACACCCAGGCGCCGCAGGACGGCTTCCCGGTCGCGGTCCCGACCGCGATCTCCTCGGAGGTCGTGAAGCGGATCGCGGAGTCCCAGGTCAACGTCCCCGACCACATCACCGTGCACCCGCGTCTGCAGCCGCAGCTGCAGCGCCGGGCGGCGATGGTCGAGGACGGCACGATCGACTGGGGCATGGGCGAGACCCTTGCCGTCGGCTCGCTGCTGCTGGAGGGCACCCCGGTCCGCCTCGCGGGCCAGGACTCCCAGCGCGGCACCTTCGGCCAGCGCCACGCGGTCCTGATCGACCGCAGCACCGGCGAGGAGTACACGCCGCTGCAGTACCTCTCCGAGGACCAGGCCCGCCTGAACGTCTACAACTCGCTGCTCTCCGAGTACGCGGCGATGGGCTTCGAGTACGGCTACTCGCTGGCCCGTCCCGACGCGCTGGTGATGTGGGAGGCCCAGTTCGGCGACTTCGTCAACGGCGCCCAGACGGTCGTGGACGAGTTCATCTCCTCGGCCGAGCAGAAGTGGGGCCAGACGTCCGGCGTCACCCTGCTGCTGCCGCACGGCTACGAGGGCCAGGGCCCGGACCACTCCTCGGCCCGCCCGGAGCGGTTCCTGCAGCTCTGCGCGCAGAACAACATGACGGTCGCGATGCCGACCTCGCCGGCGAACTACTTCCACCTCCTGCGGTGGCAGGTGCACAACCCGCACCACAAGCCGCTGGTCGTCTTCACCCCGAAGTCGATGCTGCGCCTGAAGGCGGCGGCCTCGAAGGCGGAGGAGTTCACCTCGGGCGAGTTCCGTCCGGTCATCGGCGACAGCACGGTCGACCCGGCGGCGGTCCGCAAGGTCGTCTTCTGCGCCGGCAAGGTCTACTACGACCTGGAGGCCGAGCGGCAGAAGCGCGGCGCCACGGACACGGCGATCATCCGTATCGAGCGCCTGTACCCGCTGCCGGGTGCGGAGCTCCAGGCGGAGGTCAACAAGTACCCGAACGCCGAGAAGTACCTGTGGACGCAGGAGGAGCCGGCGAACCAGGGTGCGTGGCCGTTCATCGCGCTCAACCTGATCGACCACCTGGACCTGGCGGTCGGCGCGGACATCCCGGCCGGCGAGCGGCTGCGGCGCATCTCGCGCCCGCACGGCTCGTCCCCGGCGGTGGGCTCCGCCAAGCGTCACCAGGCCGAGCAGGAGCAGCTGATGCGTGAGGTCTTCGAGGCGTAGGCCTCCGGCGGTTCAGCCGTGATCGGGCCTGGTGCCGAGTTTCGACTCGGTACCGGGCCCTTTCGCCTTTTCGGGGGGGTGGTTGGGCTTGTGCGCGGCTGCGGGTGGGTGGGGGTTGGTCGCGCAGTTCCCCGCGCCCCTTGGGGTGGCTGGGATTGTGCGCGGCTGCGGGTTCGTTGTGGCTGGTCGCGCAGTTCCCCGCGCTCCTTTGGGGCGCTCTCGTTGCCTGTTCAGCCCAGGTAGGGCTCGAAGTCCCAGTAGGGGCGGGTTCGCTGGCGGGCCGAGATGGTGTGGGGGTGTTGGGCGCCCAGGGTGCGGGTGAGGCCGAGCAGGCCGTCCTCCTCCAGCTTTCCGGCCTCCTCGTGCTCCCGCGCGGCCCGCAGGTCGGCGGCCAGCGCCACCTGACTGGAGAGCGTGAGCGGATGCTCGTGCCCCAGCGTGTGCCGGGCCCGGCGCAGGGTCTCCCGGCTCAGCTCCACGGCGTCGGTGATCCGGTCGGCCAGGTTGCGGGCGCTGGCCGCGTTGAGGGCGCAGCCGAGGACCCAGGGGTGGTCGGCGCCGAGGGTGGCGGTGAGGCCCGCGAAGGACGCCTCGAACATGGACAGGGCCTCGGCGCGTTCACCGGCGGCCTGCATGACGAGACCGGTGTTGGAGAGCATGCCGGTGGCGACCGGGTGGGCCGGGCCGAGCAGCGCCCGGTAGCCGGCCTCGGCCTGGTCGATCAGCTCCCGGGCCTGCGAGAGGTCGCCGTGCTCCCGCAGGTAGTTGCCGTAGTTGGTGGTGAAGGCGAGGGTGCGGTAGTGCTCACGGCCGTGCACCTGCGCCAGTTGCTCGAGCAGGTTCGCCATCTCGGGCCCCAGGTCCTGGGTGTGGCCGCCTTCCCGGCGGCGGCACATGACCAGCTGGCCGCGGGCAGAGAGGGTCTGCGGATGCCGTGCGCCGAGCACCTGCAGGCTCAGCCGGACCACGGTCTCCTGACGGGCCAGCGCGTCCCGGTACCGGCCCAGCATCCGCAGGTCGTGGGCGACGGCGCCGCCCGAGTTGAGGGTGCTGATGTGCCGGGCGCGCAGTACGTTGTCCCGTCTGGCGAGCGTGTCCAGGTCGAGTTCGTACGCCTCCTGGTAGCGGCCGAGCAGCCGCAGGCCGACGCCGTGGTTGTGCCGGGCGATCAGGGCGGGGCCCTCGTCCGGGCCGAGCAGTCTGCCGTAGCCGTCGAGGACTTCGCTCTGCAGCTCGTGCGCCTCGTCGTAGCGGCCCAGGTGGCGCAGGCTGGCGGCCATGGCGCCCTTGGTGGACAGCTCGGCCAGCTCGGAGCGCGACTCGGCGGCGCCGAGGCGCTGGTGGACGGCGCGGTCGAGCTCGTAGGCGTCGCGGAACCGGCCGCTGGCCCGCAGGATGTTGCTCTCCTGGGTGGTGAGGTCGAGCATGGGCTGGGCCAGCGGGTCCATGATCCGGGACCAGTGGTCGCGGATCCGCCGGGCCAGGTCGAGGCCGCCCTTGTACTCGCCGCTGCGGTAGCAGTAGCGCAGACAGTTCAGCACGGTCTCCTGGACGCGCGGCTGGGCGCTGCTGAGGGCGCCCGAGGGCTCCAGGTGGGGCAGCAGTTCCGCGTACCGGGGCCAGTTGCGGCTGTCCAGCGGGTTGCCGGGGTCGGCCTGGGCCAGCAGGGTGCGGACCGCCTGGCGGTGCACGACCCGGCTGTCCTCGCTGGTCAGCTTGGAGACGATGTCGTGGACCAGCCGGTGCATGTGGACCGACTCCTGGTGCGGGCCCATCTCGACGCCCACCGGGCCGCGGGTCTCCCGGGTCAGCACCGAGTAGTTGACGAGCGTGTCCAGGGCCCGGGTCCAGGCGGTCAGGTCGCCGGACATCCAGCGCAGTTGCTCGGGCAGGTCGGCGTGCGGGTAGGCGCGGATGAGACCGAGCGGGATGCGCCCGGGGGCGAACGAGGTGCACAGGCCCAGGATGTCGATGGTCTGCGGCTGGGCGCCGCGCAGCCGGTTGAGCAGTATCGACCAGGACGTCATGGACGACCGCGGGAAGCCCTCGCCGGTGGCGGGCTCGTCCACGGTGGACAGCCGGCGCTCACGGACCATGCGCAGGTACTCGGGCACCTCCATGCGTGACTCGCCGAGCCAGGAGGCGGCCTGGACGAGCGGCAGTGCCACGTCGCCGAACTCGGCGGCGACCTCGTCGGCCTCGGCGGCGCTGATGTGCGGTGCGCGGCGCAGCAGGTAGGCGGTGGACTCGGCGCGCAGGAAGGCGGGGATCTCGAGGATGTCGGTGTGCTCGCCCCAGCCGCGGTTGCGGGAGGTGACGAGGACGTGGCCCGCGCCCTGCGGGAGCAGCGTGTCGATGCCCTCGGTGTCGTCCCAGCCGTCGAAGATCAGCAGCCAGCGGCCGTAGGGCTCGCCGCGGCGCAGTGCCTCCCGGACGGCCCGGATGCGCTCGCCGGGCTCGTTGCCGACCCGCAGGCCGAGCTCCACGGCGAGTTCGCCGAGCCGGTCGCGCTGGATGTTGCGGTCGTCGGAGTTGACCCACCACACCACGTCGTAGTCGGTGCTGAACCGGTGCGCGTACTCGGCGGCGAGCTGGGTCTTGCCGATGCCGGACATGCCGAGCAGCGTGCAGACGGCGGCGCCCCGGTCGGCGTCCGCGAGTTGCTGGTGGAGGCTGGTGAGCAGGTCGTCGCGGCCGGTGAAGCGCGGGTTGCGGCGGGGGATCTCGCCCCAGATCTCGCAGCGGTTCTCGGGATAGCGGGCCCGGTGGGCGGTCGGCCGTGGGACCCGGCGGCGCTCCAGGCCCAGCCGGCGCAGCAGCCGCTCCTCGGCGGCCTCCTCGCTCAGCCCCCACAGGCTGGCCGGTTCGAGGACCGCGGTGGCCGGCAGCAGTGAGCGGTTGGTGAGGTTGACGGCGGCGAACCGGCCGGCGTTCGCCGCGACGAAGCCGCGCAGCGCGTCGTTCCACTCCCCCGCCGGGCGCGGTCCGAGTTCGAAGAACCAGTCGTCCAGGACGAGCAGCACCGGGCCGGAGGCCAGCAGCAGGTCGGCGAGGGAGTCCTCCAGCGGGGTCTCGCGCGGGGGGTCCCAGCGTTGCAGCGTGGCCTGGTGCCCGTGGCTCTCCAGGCACTGGGCGATCCAGGCCGCCCAGGCCCGGTGGTAGCCGGGGAAGACCACCAGGACGCGTTCGGATGCCGGGGCCCCGTCCCCGCCCGACCGCCGCTGTTCCGCCATCGCACGCTCCCTGTTCCCGCCACCGCACTCTCACGGCACACGCTAACGCACAGAAATTACGCCCCTGCGGAGCGTCACGGTACATTTTGGGCCGTCACGCCGAGACCGGCGTGGTGGCGCGTCATGCCCCGGACGAACTCCCTTCCTGCTTGGGTCAGTTCATCGGATTCCAGGAGGAGGGACAAGGCCTGCCCCACCTCCTCGCGGAACGCCTCGAACCGTTCACCGGCCCGGCGCCGCCACGCCGGGTCGGCCCCGGCGCCGGTCCGCACCCTCCACCACAGGTCGGTGAGCGCCAGATGCGCGTACGCGCCCTGCAGCACCGCCGGTACCGGACGGGGGTCGGGGCGCCAGCCGACCCGGTGCACCGCGTCCCCGCCCGGCCCGCACAGCGGGACCAGCTCGTCCAGGGCCGCCAGCTTGGTGTGGTGGGTCTCGTGCACCAGTGCCTCGGCGAGTTCCCGCGCCGTGTCCGGGAGCTGGATCAGCGCGGCGCCGGGCGCGGACCTGAGCGTGGCCCCCATCGGCGTGGCGCCCGGCCCGGCGGCGGCCAGCGGTACGACGGCGCGCAGTACGGCGCCGGTCTCGGCGGCGCGCCGCGCGTCGACCGCGGCCAGCAGCTCGCGGGCCCGGCGCCAGCGGCCGGCCCAGGTCTCCCAGGGGCAGTCGGGGCGGCCGGCGGCGCGCAGTGATCCCGGAGCGGTGCCGGGCGGGGGTGTCCGGTACGGGTCGAGGTCGTCGAGGCGGACGGTGCCGCCGGGCAGCGTCCGCAGCTCGCTCCAGCCGGTCCCGCCGTCGGCCCGCCGGGGCACGCCGGGCCTGTTCCGCCCCGCCGGGTGCAGGACGGCCTCGGCGTGGCCGCCCTCGTCCGCGATGCGCGCCCCGTCCGGGCCGCCGTCCAGCCGGACCCGGCCCGACGGGCAGCGCAGTACGCCGAGGCCGGGCAGCACCAGCGGACCGGTGGGCACGGCCAGGGTCCCGGTCACCGGGTGGCCCGCGCGGACGGCGGCCGCGACGGCGACTCCGGCAAGGTGGGCCAGGTGCCGTTCGAACGCGGCGCCCTGGGGTGCGGCGAGCGCGGCTGTCAGCCAGGCGCCGGTCGTCGGGTAGTCGAGCACCTCACGGACCGCGGCGGGACCGGTCCGTTCCGCGGCCGCCAGCAGCGCCCAGGCCCGCTCGAAGTCCCGGCGCGCGGCGGGATCCAGCAGCCGGCGCTGCCGGTCGGTGCGCACCAGGAGGGACTTGAGGAGCAGCATGCGACGCGCGTGGATCGCGGCACGCAGTGTCGCCGTGCTCCGGGGTGCGGGGCGGGTGCGGGCGAGCGCCGCGAAGACCTCGGCGGGTATCGGCGCCGAGGTCATCCCCGCTCGTCCGGGGACCGGCCACTCTCGGCGAGTCCGGCCGAAAACGTATGCACGGCGGACGGCTGCACCTCGCCCTCGCTGTCTCCGCTGAACCAGACCTGCTGGCACTCGGTGGCATCCCGCAGGACACGGTCGACGGCGGCGGTCAGGGCGGGATCATCGAGAAACCGCAGGGTACGCAGGTCGACGTCGACGAGGTCGGGCAGGCGCGCGGCACGCCCGGCGTCCCGACCGGGGGCGGCCACCCCGCTCCACTGCTCCGACACGCTCGGCTCCTCCCTGCCCGCGAACGGCCCGCTCCGTCGCCATGGCTGCCCAGTTCTTCCCGACAGCCCGGAAGCGGAAACCCTGACCAGATCAACTCCGGTCAAGTTCCGACCAGTTCGCCCACTCTCCGGTCCACGGCCACCAGGGCGGAGCGATCCGCTCCCATTCCTCGTCCGGCAGCCCCCGTACCGCACGCGCCGGCCCCTCCCCCGTCGCCGGCTCCGCCGCGGCCCGCCGGGTCAGCTCGACGTCCGCCCAGTCGACCTGGCGCAGCGCCCCGGCCAGCCGCTGCCACTGCTCCCGGGCGGCCCGGTAGGCCCCGCGCGCCGCGGCGGGCCGGCCCATCAGGGCCAGCACCACCCCGCTGCCGTGCCGCGCCCGGGCGGAGGTCACCGACCCCGGGTCCTCCCCGTGCGCGGCCCGCGCCTCCCGCTCCGCGTTCTCGTACGCCTGCAGGGCGTCCGCCAGCACCGGCGCCCCGGCCCGGCGCCAGCCCTCCAGCCGCACCCGTCCCAACTGCAGCCAGACCTCGGCCCGTACGGCCGCGTCGGCGGCCGCGCGCACCGCCTGGCCGAGCAGGTGCCGGCTCTCGAACAGGTCGGGCAGGAAGCCGAGGTGCCGGAAGCGCTGGGCGAGCGCGCTGCCGACCAGGCCCTGCAGCCGCCCGCGGTGCGCGGACCGGGCGGGCAGCGCCTGCAGCGCCTCGCGCAGTACGTACTCGGCCCGGTCCACGATCCTCGCGCCGTCCCGCGTCGAGGCCCGCCGCAGCAGCGACTCGCCCCAGGAGGTGAGGAGCTGGCCGCGCAGGGTTCCGTCGGCGGGGGCGAGCAGCGCGGCCCGCTCGTAGGCCTCGTCGGCCTCCGGGGCCTCGCCCGCCGTGTCGTGGAAGGCGGCCAGCGCGGCCAGGCTGGGCAGCAGCAGACCGGGGTCGTCCCCGGCGGCCCGCCGGGCCCGCAGCAGCGCTTGCCGGGTCTCGCCGTCCTCGGCCCCGGCCTCCCGCAGCGCCCGCGCCAGGTCGAGCAGGGCCGGCCCGCGTACGGCGTCGGGGGCCCGCTCCAGGTCGAGCGTCGCGCAGGCCTCGCGGAGTTCGCCGACGGCGGCGGCGGGACGCCGCAGGTCGAGCAGGATCCGGCCGCGCAGCAGCAGCCGGGAGCGGTGGGCGGTGACGGGCCAGGGTGCCTGGCCCGCCCCTGCCGGCACGCGGTGCGGTGCCGCGGTCCCGCCGCGCGCCGTCTCGTCCCCGTCCGCCGGGGCAGCCGGGTCCGTCCCGCCGGGCGTCCCGTCCCCCGTGTCCGGGCCGGGCCCGGCGTCCTCCCCGGTGCCGTCGGACCGCGCGGAGGCGTCGTGGTCGTCCGGATGCCCGGCGCCGGACCAGGCCCGTGCCCGTTCGGTCAGGAGCGGCCAGGGAGCGGCCTCGGCGTCCAGGACGTCCAGGGCGGCGCCGAGTTGGCCGCCCTCCGCCGTCAGACGCCACAACTCACGGCGGCAGGAAGCGAGTTCAAGCGCGGCGTCCGCGCGTTCGCGGCTGCCGGTACCGGCAGCGGCGTGCGCGGCGGCGAGTTCGGCCACCGCCTCACGCAGCAGTTCGGCGCGGCGTCCCGCCGTGCGCGCGGCCGCCGTGCCCGCCTCGGCGCGCAGGATGCGGCCGAGGACAAGGTGGGGCGGGGCGGCGGCACCGGCGCCCGGAAGGACCGTGGGGGCCGGGGCGGTCGCCGCGCGGGCCTGTTCACGGGCGCGGCGCAGCACCTCCGGATCGGCCAGGTGGTGCCACTGGTCGAGCAGGCGCTCGGCCTCGGTGAGCGGGTCGGGCGTGACGAGGTCCGGGAGGTAGAAGCGCAGGACGCGGGCCGGGATGCGGGCGAACAGCTCGGCCTCGACGCTGCCGCCGTCCTCCGGCGGGACGCCGTCCGGGGTGAGGCGGCCGGCGCCTGCGGACGGGTCGTGGTCGGCGAGCCGGGCCGCGGCGAGGGCGGCGAAGTTGCGGGTGCCCCGGCCGAAGTGCCGTTCCACATAGGCCGAGCAGTGTTTCAGGACGAGCCCGGCGGTGTCCTGGTCGAGGGAGGACAGCAGCAGGTTCTGCACCCGTCCCGAGTAGGCGAAGCAGGGCTGCTCGCCGGTGCCCGGAAGCTGTCTGAGCAGTCCGCCGAGCAGCACCTCGGCCAGTTCCATGGGCCCGGTGTCCGGCAGCATCGCCCGCTGGACCAGTTGCATCACGGGCAGGGTGAGCGGGGCCGCGGCCAGGTAGACCGCCAGCCGTACCGCGCCGGGCGAGGCTCCGGCGCGGAAGGCCCGCAGCAGTTCGTCGTCGCTGCGCGGCTCCTCGTGGACGTGCGATCGGCCGTCGTGGACGTACGACCGGTCGTCGCCCTGCGGAACGCCGTCGCCGTCCGGTTGGCCGTCGCCGTACGGGGCCGCGCCGGCAAAGGCCGTGGGCACCGGGGCCGTACCCGGGCGGGTGAGCGCCGCCCAGGCCCGCTCGCGGACGGGGCCGCTGCCGCCGAGCAGCCGGGCGAAGGCCTCGAAGGCCTCCGGGGTGGGCTGCAGCACCGGTACCGGCCGGGCGTGCGGCGCCGGTTCCTCCCAGGGCTCGTCGTCGGGCTCGAAGTACAGCCGTCCGCCCACCCCGGCGGGGCGCTCCAGCAGGCCCGGCTCGGCGGGCAGCTCGGTACGGCCCCACAGCCGGGGCGGCAGTGGCTGGACGACGGCCAGCGGGGCGGTGCGCGGCCACTGGTGCAGCAGCCGCTGCGCGCTGCCGTTCTGCCACAGCGGGCCCACGCAGTCGCTGATGACGAAGGTGACCCGGCGGCCGGTGGGATCGTGCAGCTCGTCTGCCGGGCGCAGCCGGGTGCGACGTCCGGGGCCGGCGGTCGTACCGACGAGGAGGGCGCCGGAGTCGTCGGCGTACAGGTGGTGGACGCCGACGGAGGCGAACGCGCCGGACTGCTGGCAGGCCTGCCGCAGTTCCTCGACCAGTTGTCCCCAGACGGCCATGTTGGGCCCGGTGTCCATGAGCAGCTGGACGTCGCAGCGCCGGCGGCGGTCGGGCCGGACGACCGGGAGCAGGATGCCGCTGGCGGCGGCCTGCTCGGCGGTGGCCTCCTCGTCGATCCGCTCGTCCCGGGGCGGGGCGGCGGCGACCTGGTAGCCGCCGAGGGCGCGCAGCGCCTTCTCCAGGCCGAGCAGCCCGGGCAGGGCGCCGGCGGCGGGCGCCCGGACGGGAACGGCGGTGGGGGTGCCGGCGTCACCGTGCGGGCGCGCCGGAAGGCCGGGGGTGAGCAGGGGCACCGGGGCGGCGGGGGCGTCCACCCGGGGCCGGGGCGGTCCGGCGGCGGTCGTCGCCGCGTCGGCACCGGCGGGTGATGCGTCCGGTCCGGTGGCGGGCGGGGCCGCCGGACCGGTGGCGGGCTGCCGGGCGGGTGCGTCGCGGGGCGGGGCCGCGCCGAACCGCCGGGCCAGCCAGACCGCGTCGGCCACGTCCTCCGCGGTGAGGTCGAGCCCGCCCTGGCGCAGCTTGCCGATCAGCTCGTCCAGGCGCATCCCGGGCATCCGTCCCTCACCTCGTACGGTCGAGCGGCTGCATGAGCATCTCGGCGATCCGCTCCCGGGTGAGGCTCTGCGCGCGCGGGTCGTGGCGGGTGAGGAAGAGGGCGTTGAGGAGCTGGTCGGCGGCGAGCACCTCGCCGGGCTCGCGCTCGAGGAACCTGCGGATGAGATCGGCCCCGCCGGCGACACCGTCCGCGCCGAGGTGCGCCTCGACCATCGCGGTGAGCTGCTCCTCACCGGGCGGGTCGAGTTCGAGCTGGACGCAGCGCCGCAGCAGCGGAGCGGGGAAGTCGCGTTCGCCGTTGGAGGTCAGGACGATCACCGGGAAGGCGGTGCAGGCGATCCGCCCGCCGTGCACGGCGACCCGGTCGCCGTCGTGGGTGAGCACCTCGACGACGGGTTCGCGGTCGGCCAGCCGCTCCAGCTCGGGGATCGAGAACTCGCCTTCCTCCAAGGTGTTGAGCAGGTCGTTGGGGAGGTCCAGGTCGCTCTTGTCGAGTTCGTCGATGAGCAGTACGCGGGGCTGCTCGGCGGGCAGCAGGGCGGTGCCGAGCGGGCCGAGCCGGATGTAGGAACCGATGCCGGGCGCGGCCGTGCCGCCCTCACCCCCGCGGGCCCGCTCGAGCTGGACGTCCTGGAGGCGGCCTATGGCGTCGTACCGGTACAGCCCGTCCTGGAGACTGGTACGGCTGACGATGGGCCAGCGCAGCACCTTGCCGAGCCCGAGTTCATGGGCGATGGCGTACGCCAGGGTCGACTTGCCCGTGCCCGGGTTGCCGGTGACCAGCAGCGGCCGGCGCAGATACAGGGCCGCGTTGACCGCGTCCACCTCGGCCGGCCGGGGCGCGTAGCTCTCCACCAGACGGCGGCGGACACCGAGCCGGCGGGCGCTGCTGGGGTCCTCGGGGCCGGCCTCCGCGTCATCGCCCCGGGAGGCCGTGAAGTCACGCCAGGGCGGCGGGGGCGGCAACCGCCGCATGCCGTCGTGCGGCTGACCCACTCCGCAGTAGATCCGCCAGTCGTTCACCTTGGGCTCCTCCCAAATCCGGTGATCATGCAGCGGGCCCGGCCATTTGACCTACGAGGCTACCGTCAGGCGGCCGTGTCTGCCGAGGTTCGAGCGGCCCGGCGTTCACTTCCGGACCTCCGAACAGCCGTGTTGCGGACGGGGTTTGACGGGTGGTCCGGGCGTGCCGGACGGATCGGGCGCGGGGCGGCCGCCGGATCGATGGTCGGTCCGGCGGTCGGGCCGGCCGTAGGACCAATCGCCGGGCCGACCGCCGGGCCGCCCCGGGATCATCCGTCGGGAGCGGCCAGTGGCGGCGGCCGCATCGTCCCGGCGGCGCGCGGTGGGCGGTCCGGTGGATCGAACAGCACGGCCAGTTTCCCGCGCAGGCCCCGGGCCCGGGCCGACTCGGGGTCGTACAGGCGGATGCGCAGGTCACGCACCGGTTCGTGCAGGTCCTCGGCGTGCCGGGCGGCGCCCACCGCATGGGCGGCCTGCTCATGGAAGGCCTTGCACTCGTCGTGGTCGTGCCGGTCCCGGCGCCACAGCACCACCGGATGGCCCGCCATCAGCGCGTCCCTCATCGCCGCCTGCCCCTCCCCGCTCGCCACGGGGCCGCAATAGACAAGAACACAGGTGTCGTCCAGCGCCGACAGGGTGCCGTAGTACAGGTAGCGGCTCCCCGAGCGGGACAGGGCGGCATGGCCGTCGGCCGGGGTCCGGCCGTGCAGCGGCTCGTGCGTGAGCGGCCCGCGGGCCACGCCCCGCCAGCGCCTGCGCCACTCCGGGGAGGGCGGCCGCTCGCTGCGCCGCAGGTCCCGGATGACGACGGTCCGGCGCATGCCGAGCGGCATGGACCGCTCGTCCACGAAGTCGTCGTCCTCGTCGTCCTCGTGGCCCTCGCCGTCCCAGTCGCCGGGGCCGCGGCCGTCGCCATGGCCGCGGTCGTCGTGGTCGTCGCGGAAGGCGCCCGGGTGGTCGGGCAGCAACTGCCATTCGTCCACCGGCAGGTCGAACAGCCTGCGGGGCAGGAAGACCTCGATACCGGCCAGATGCTCTCCGTGGTCCCCGAGGTTCAGCGCACGGTCCAGCGGGTCGCGCAGCACCGCCGCGAGCTGGTCGACGCGCACCCCCCGGTCGTCGGCGGCGACCGGAGTGACGTCGAGGCCGTCGTGGATCAGCTCCACGCTCCAGGGGTGCAGCCCGCCGTACATGGCCGCGCCGACCCTGACGAGGACGTCGGTACGGCCGGTGGTCACCGCCTCGGCGGTCACGGCCGTCGGCCCGAGGGCACCCCGGGGGTCGGGGATGAACGGGGGCTCGGGCGCGGACCGGAGCTCGGACGTGGCCGGGAGCACGGGCGAGAGGGGGGACGCGGGTAGGGCCTGGAGCTCGGAGGCGGGAGGCGCCACGGTCACCTGGGCGGGCGCGGCCGTGGTCGCGGCAGCGGCCACGGGCGTGATCGCCGCGGTGCGGCCGGCGGCCGGCCCTCCCCCGATCGCTCCGTCCGGTCCCCCGTCCGGCCCGCGGCCGTCGATCCCGTTCAGCAGTCCCCGGATGGCCCCGCTCACCGCCCAGTGCCGATGCCGCCCGGCCTGCGCGCCGAGCCATTCGGTGAACGCGCCGAGCCGGGCCGGGTCGATCTCGCCGGAGCGCTCGCGCGCGGTCTTCCGCACCACGTTCGCCGCGTACAGCAGGACGGCGTCGAGATCGACCAGCGTCCCGCCGCCCTCCGTGTCCAGGGTGCGCAGTCCGTACAGCAGGGCCGCGCCCTCACGCCAGGTCCGCACGTTCCGCGGCACCAGCGAGCGCAGCCTCTCGCCGCGCACCCGCTCCTTGACCTCCTCCACCAGGTGGACGATCTCGCCCGCTCCGGCAGGCGGCGGCAGCTCGGCGAGATGGCCGTAGAGCCGGGCGCGCAGTTCGGCGGTGATCCCGGAGACGGGCGGCGCCAGTGCGGGCAGCCCGGCCTGCAGCGTGGTCCAGTTCGCGTGCGGCGACGGGTCGTCCAGGAGGCGGAGATGGTGCCGGTCGTGTGCGCGCAGTACCTCGCGCAGGACGCCGGACGTGTCGCGCCGGTCCAGCAGCTCGTGCAGCGCGGTGACCGGGACGGCGACGCCCTCCTCCCGCCGGCGGCCCTTGATGACGCCGACGACCGAGCCGTGCCGCAGGTCGAGCACGGGTCCGCCGGACAGTCCGCCGATCGGCAGGCTGCCGCCGAGCAGCAGCGCGCGGGCGTCGGAACCCGCGAGTTCGCCGGTGCCGTGCCGGACGCCCAGCTCGCCGGTCTGCAGGGACCAGCCGTACAGCCCGATCGGGGCGCGGGCCCCGGGCTCCCGGTCGCCCAGCCAGAGACACCGCGCGTCGTCCGCGCCCTCGACCCGGACGAGCGCCAGGTCGGGGAACGGCCAGGGGTCACGGAGCGACTCCGGCTCCTCGGGCCGGGGTGCCAGGAGTACGGCGGTCCCGGTGCCGGAGCGTTCCTCCCAGGCGTCGGTGGCGGCGGGTTCGGTGGTGCGTTCCTGCCAGGTCACGCGTAAGGCGCTCTCCCCTCGGCACACCGCGGCTCCCCCCTTCCCCACGACATGGGCGCAGGTCAACAGCCAGCCCGGGGCTATGAAGAACCCCGATCCCCAGTACGGGTCACGGTCCGTTGCATACCCGTCACCCGCTGCGCCGATGCGCGCGAGAGAGGGGCGCACCATCTCGTCGAAGGCGCTCATGCGGAGCCGGGGGCCGGCGAGCGGGGCGGTGCTACTCCGCCCCCGGATGCCGCGGGATCCGCGCCGTCCCCGGCCGTCGCCGGTTCGGTCCAGGTCAGGGACACCGTCAGGGAGGACGTGCCGCCGCCCTGCGCTATGGCGCTCACGATCCTGCCCGACTGCGCCGTCAGTTCGATTCCGAAGCTGACGGACACCTCGACCGCGGCGGGCGTGTCCAGACCGGCGCGCAAGGAGCGCACGACACCACCGACCGTGCCGGCCAGACCGCCCGCCATGTCGACGACGCGGTCACCGAGCCCCGTGTCCCAGTAACCGCCCTCGTCGAGCGCCTCCTGGTCACGCCCGCCGATCCTGGCCCAGACGACCGTTCCGTCGTCGAGCCGTACGCGTTCGACTCCTCCACCCATGACGCCCCCGTTCACCGAATGGGAGAAGAAGGCTAACTCCGGTGACAGGTGAGGGGGAGGGGCAACGGACGATACGGCCGACTCGTCGGGCCGCTCGTGCTACTCGTCCTACTCGTCGTCCTCGTCGTCGAGCCGGGCGAGCCAGGTCGCGAGCCGCTCGACGGGCACCTCGAAGTCCGGGTTGAGATCGACGAAGGTGCGCAGTTGCTCGGCGAGCCACTCGAAGGTGACCTCTTCCTCGCCGCGCCGCTTCTCCAGCTCCTCGATCCCGCGGTCGGTGAAGTACATGAACTGCCTCTCCTGCGAATCCACCCGGCCCCTGTGGGCCCACCTACAGCCTATGCCTTGACTTTCCGCATCCACGATATATCGTGTTTCACAGAAGACGCGATATGGCGTGTCCGCGCCCCGGCCTAGGAGGCCCCATGTCCGAGTGGTCCATCGCCGACCCCCAGAAGCTGACCTTCGACACCCCGGTGCGCGACCTGCACGTCCGCATCGTCAACGGAACGGTGAACGTCGTCGGCACGGACGAAGGTTCCGCCCGCCTGGAAGTCACGGACATCGAGGGCCCACCCCTGATCGTCACCCACCAGGGCGGCACCCTCACCGTCGCCTACGACGACCTGCCGTGGAAGGGCTTCCTCAAGTGGCTCGACCGCAAGGGCTGGCGCCGCAGCGCGGTCGTCTCCCTCGCGGTCCCCGCGGACACGCGCGTGGAGGTGGGCGTGGTCGGTGCCGGCGCGGTCGTCTCCGGGATAAGCGGCGCCTCGGTGATCAAGGGTGTCACCGGTGACACCACCCTCGTCGGCCTCTCCGGGCAGGTCCGCGCCGACACCGTGTCCGGCAACCTGGAGGCCCAGGCCGTCACGGGCGACCTGCGGTTCCACTCGGTCTCCGGCGACCTGACCGTGGTCGAGGGCTCGGGCCCCTCCGTCCGGGCCGACTCGGTCAGCGGCTCCATGATCATCGACCTGGACCCGGACGGCCCCACCGACGTCGGCCTGACCAGCGTCTCCGGCGAGATCGCGATCCGCCTGCCGCACCCGGCGGACGCGGAGGTGGAGGCCAACACCGCGAGCGGCACGATCTCCAACGCCTTCGACGGACTGCGCGTGCACGGCCAGTGGGGTGCCCACAAGATCACCGGCCGGCTCGGCGCGGGCAACGGCAAGCTCCGGGCCACGACGGTGTCCGGCTCCATCGCCCTGCTGCGCCGCCCGCCGGGTGAGGACGAGTCCGACACCCCCCGCGAAGCCGGCACCGGCTCGCCCGCCGACGGCACGACCGACGGCACGACCGACAAGAAGGTGCTCTGACATGCCTCCCGTCTTCGCCCACGGCCGCCTGCGCCTGTACCTGCTCAAGCTGCTCGACGAGGCC
Source organism: Streptomyces sp. NPDC047869 (assembly GCF_040704065.1). Lineage (NCBI taxonomy): Bacteria > Bacillati > Actinomycetota > Actinomycetes > Kitasatosporales > Streptomycetaceae > Streptomyces > Streptomyces sp. NPDC047869. The sequence continues at coordinate 229,200 of NZ_JBEYRK010000005.1, read as the reverse complement.
CCCCGCCACGGCTACGAGGTGATCAGGCTCCTCGAGGAGCGCTTCCAGGGCCTGTACGCCCCTTCGGCGGGCACGGTCTACCCCCGGCTGGCCAAGCTGGAGGCCGAGGGCCTGGTCACGCACACCACGGAGGGCGGCCGCAAGGTGTACGCGATCACGGACGCCGGCCGCGCCGAACTCGCCGACAGAAGCGGCGAGCTGGCCGATCTGGAGCTGGAGATCCGCGAGTCCGTGGCGGAACTCGCCGCCGAGATAAAGGCCGACGTGCGCGGCGCGGCCGGCGATCTGCGGCGCGAGGTGCGCGCCGCCGCGTCCGAGGCCCGCCGGGGCTCAGGGAAGAACGGCGGCGAGGCGGGGCCCCTCGGGGAGAGCGGGGACCTCGGGGACAAGGAGGCCTGGCGGGCCGCCAAGGAGGAGATGCGCCGGGTCAAGCAGGAGTGGAAGGAGCAGGCCCGCCGCGCCAAGGACGAGAGCCGCCGGGCCCGCGAGGAGGCCCAGCGCGCCCGGCACCAGGCCCAGGAGGCCCAGGCGCGGGCACGGGCCCAGGCGCAGGAGGAGATGCAGCGCATCGCTCACCGGGTCCAGGAGCGCGTGCAGGACCACTTCACCCGCGGCGACTGGCCGACCGGCGTACGCGAGGGCCTGACCGAACTCGCCAAGGAGTTCGGCGAGTTCGGGAAGGAGTACGGCAAGGACCGGGGCTTCGGCCGCACCGCGGACGGATCGGGCGCCGGCTCGCGCAAGTCGGCCCCCGCGACGCCGGAGTACTCCGTACCCCCGGAGGACTTCCCGGCCGAGTACGAACCGTCTTGGGCGCACGAGGCCCCCACCGGCGAACCGGCCCGTGACCTGGACCGCCTGCTGGACCGCTTCCGCGACGACATCCGCGACGCGGCCCGCGACCACGGCGTCACCGCCGACCAGCTCAGGGACGCCCGCGGGCACCTGTCGGCGGCGGCGGCCCACATCGGCGCGATACTGCGCCGCCCGAGGGTCTGACCCGCCGGCGGCCGGGGCCCGCACGGCGGCGTGGCCTCGGCCCCCACCTGGGCCATGCCGCGGGCGGGCACGGTCACTCGTTCGTCAGCACGATCTTCCCGAACTGCTCGCCGGACGCCAGCCGTTCGAAGCCCTCACGGGCCCGGTCCAGCGGCAGGACCTCGTCGATGACGGGGCGTACGCCGGTGGCGGCGCAGAAGGAGAGCAGGTCCTCCAGCTCGTCCTTGGTGCCCATGGTGGAGCCGACGACCTTCAGCTCGAGGAAGAAGATCCGGGTCAGTTCGGCGTGCGAGGGCCGGTCACCGCTGGTGGCGCCGGAGATCACGAGCGTGCCCCCGGGCCGCAGGGACTTCACCGAGTGGGACCAGGTGGCGGCGCCCACGGTCTCGATGACGGCGTCCACACGCTGCGGCAGCCGGGCTCCCGACTCCACCGCCTCGACCGCGCCGAGTTCCAGCGCCCGCTTCCGCTTGGCCTCGTCCCTGCTGGTCGCGAAGACCCGCAGTCCGGCCGCCTTGCCCAGCACGATCGCGGCGGTGGCGACACCACCGCCGGCGCCCTGGACGAGGACCGAGTCACCGGGCCGCACCCCGGCGTTGGTGAACAGCATCCGGTAGGCCGTCAGCCAGGCCGTCGGCAGACACGCGGCCTCGGCGAAGGACAGCTCCTTCGGCTTGGGCAGGATGTTCCAGGCCGGCACGGCGACCTGCTCGGCGAACGTGCCCTGGTAGCGCTCGGTGAGGATGGAGCGGGGCTCCTTGGGGCCGACCCCGTGGCCGCTCTGTCCGATGACGGAGTGCAGGACGACCTCGTTGCCGTCCTCGTCGATCCCGGCGGCATCGCAGCCGAGGATCATCGGCAGCTTGTCCTCGGCGAGGCCCACACCGCGCAGGGACCAGAGGTCGTGGTGGTTCAGGGAGGCGGCGCGGACATTCACCGTGCTCCAGCCCGGCCGGGCCTCGGGGGCCGGACGCTCCCCCAACTCGAGTCCGGTGAGCGGCTGGTCGGGGTCGATTCGGGCGGCGTAGGCAGCGAACATGGCCTCGACGATAGGTGCGCCGCGCAGCCGGCGGAACGGCGGGGGGCTGTGACACATGCCCTCTTGCGCAAGGGCACCCGACCGGAGCAGCCCGGCGCGCGGCCACGGGGGGCCCAGCGGCCCCGCCCACCGGCCCGCGGCGGAGAGCACCCGGACGGGCGGCCGGCCGGGCAGGCGACCGGGCAGAAGAATGGCCCCGCCCGAACGGGCGGGGCCATCCGGCGCAACGTCAGCGACGGGCGACACCCTCGGCCCGGGCGGCCGCCGCCACCGCGGCCGTCACCGCGGGAGCGACCCGCTCGTCGAACGGCGACGGGATGACGTAGTCGGCGGCGAGGTCATCGCCCACGACGGCGGCCAGCGCCTCCGCGGCGGCGATCTTCATGCCTTCGGTGATCCGCGAGGCCCGCACCTGCAGCGCGCCCGCGAAGATCCCGGGGAAGGCCAGCACGTTGTTGATCTGGTTCGGGAAGTCCGAGCGCCCGGTCGCGACGACCGCCGCGTACTTGTGCGCCACCTCCGGGTGCACCTCCGGGTTCGGGTTGGCCATCGCGAAGACGAAGGCACCCTCGGCCATGGAGGCGACCGCCGCCTCCGCGACCGTACCGCCGGAGACGCCGATGAACACGTCCGCACCCGCCAGGGCGTCCTCCAGCGACCCGCTGAGGCCGGCCTTGTTGGTGAAGGAGGCGAGCTCGCGCTTGACCGGCGTCAGGTCCTCCCGGCCGGCCGACACGACGCCCTTGCGGTCCGCCACCGCCACGTCCCCGATGCCGGCTTCGATCAGCATCTTGGCGATGGCGACACCGGCCGCGCCGGCGCCCGAGATGACGGCCCGGAGCTGCCCGATCTCGCGGCCGCTCAGCCGGGCCGCGTTCCGCAGCGCCGCGAGCGTCACGACGGCCGTGCCGTGCTGGTCGTCGTGGAAGACCGGGATGTCCAGGCGCTCCTGCAGCCGGCGCTCGATCTCGAAGCACCGGGGCGCCGAGATGTCCTCCAGGTTCACTCCGCCGAAGGAGGGAGCGAGCCGGACCACGGTCTCGACGATGTCGTCGACGTCCGTGCAGTCGAGCGCGATGGGCACCGCGTCGACTCCGCCGAACTGCTTGAACAGGATGGCCTTGCCCTCCATCACGGGGAGGGAGGCCTCGGGTCCGATGTCCCCGAGTCCCAGCACGGCCGTACCGTCGGTCACGACGGCGACCACCGAGGACTTCCATGTGTAGTCGTTGACCAGTTCCGGCTGCTCCGCGATCGCGGTGCACACGCGCGCGACGCCGGGCGTGTACGCGAGGGAAAGGTCGTCCTTGTCGCGGACCGGAACGGTGGCCTGCACGGCCATCTTGCCGCCGCGATGGAGCGCGAACGCCGGATCGAAGGAATCCAGGGGCTCGGCCCCGTCCTGATCCGCGGTGTTGTCGCTGCGAGGATTGACGATCTCCGCTGCCACTTTGTCTTACCCCTTAGGTATGCATGGTTTGAGGGTCGACCACTCCTGGTGAGGGGTGGGCGGGCACCGCGCAGGCCCGGTTACCGATACGTACGAGCGGCTGCGCGACGGGCGCGCCGCACACGCGCCCTGAGCCCCGGATGAGGGGTGTAAAGAACCTTCTTACCGGACGGACGGCGCTGACGACGAGTCCATTAGGTGCAAGGTCACATCTGGGAACCAGAAAGCCACACAGGGGTGACACGCGGCTGACAGGACGGTCACACGGTTGGCAAGGGCCCTGCTGGATGGGAAAAACCACGATCTTCGCCGACCACATGGTGAGACGAGTAGAAGTTTTTACGGCTGAAGGCCGGGATCACCGCAGATGGTCCGGGGTGCGGTGCCGGGCAGGGGCCGTCCTGACGTGGTTGGGGGATCACCCGTTATCCGATTTTGACATTGCGACTCCCCTGGATGGGCTAACCCGAATGGCAAGATGCCGTAAACCCACGAGGTCGCGACACCCGAAGGGGTGTGTTTCCGTCGACCCATCGGCACCTCTCTCCACCCGCCGGAGGAACCACCATGACCGCAAGCTCCACCCGTCGTACTTCCGCCCGCGCCCGGACTGCAGCGGTCGGTGCGATCGCGGTCGCCGGCGCCCTGATCCTCACCGGTTGCGGTGACCAGACGGACAAGGGCAACGACGGCGGCTCCACCACGTCGTCCTCCGCCAACGCGCCGCTCGCCGACAAGCTCCCCGCCGACATCAAGAAGGCCGGCGTCATCAAGGTGGGCTCCGACATCGCGTACCCGCCGGTCGAGTACATGCAGGGCGGCAAGGCCGTCGGCATCGACCCCGACGTCGCGGACGCCCTCGGCAAGCAGCTGGGTGTGAAGTTCGAGTTCCAGAACGGCAAGTTCGACCAGCTCATCGTGGGTCTGCAGAGCGGCCGTGCCAGCGCGATCATGTCCGCGATGAACGACACGAAGGACCGCCAGAACGGCATCGACTCCGACACCGGCAAGAAGGTCGGCAACGGCGTCGACTTCGTCGACTACTTCACCGCCGGCACCTCGATCCTGGTCCAGAAGGGCAACCCGAAGGGCATCAAGACGCTGGACGACCTGTGCGGGCAGGTCGTGGCCCTGCAGCGCGGCACCACGTCCGAGGGCATCGCCAAGGCGCAGAACACCAAGTGCAAGAAGGACGGCAAGAAGGCCATCACGCTGCAGACCTTCGACACCGACCCCGAGGCGCTCCTCCGCCTGAAGCAGGGCGCGTCCGTCGCCGACCTGAACGACTTCCCGGTCGCCGCCTACAACGCCAAGACCTCGGGCGGCGGCAAGGACTTCGAGGTGGTGGGCGAGCAGATCGAGGCCGGTCCGTACGGCATCGCGGTCAGCAAGGACGACACCCAGCTCCGGGACGCCATCCAGGCCGCCGTGAACGCCATCATCAAGAACGGCGAGTACAAGAAGATCCTCGAGAAGTGGAACGTCACGCAGGGCGGGGTCACCGAGGCGAAGATCAACGGCGGCTCCTGAACAGTCTCGGCAACACTGAAGGGCTGTCACTGTGACTGACACGGTCGACAAGACTCCGGCGCCATCGGTGCCACCGGAGCAGATCAAGGCCATCCCGGTGCGCCACTACGGCCGCTGGGTGGCCGGTGTCGCCGTCATCGCCGTCCTGGTGCTGATCGGCCTCGCCTTCTCCAACGCGAACATCAACTACGGCGTCATCCCGGACTACCTCACGGACGGAACGATTCTGTCCGGTGTCTGGCACACGCTGTACATCTCGGTGCTCGCGATGGTCCTGGGCCTCGCCCTGGGCATCATCCTCGCGGTGATGCGCATGTCCTCGAACCCCGTCACCAGCACCGTGGCGTGGCTGTACATCTGGCTCTTCCGCGGCACACCGGTACTGGTGCAGTTGCTGCTCTGGTACAACATCTCGCTCGTGTTCCCCATCCTCAACCTGGGGTTCTACAAGGACGAGATGAACCAGGTGATGACCCCGTTCCTGGCGGCTCTGCTGGGTCTGGGTCTGAACGAGGCCGCCTACATGTCGGAGATCGTCCGGGCCGGCATCCAGTCGGTCGACCTGGGACAGACGGAGGCTTCGCACGCGCTGGGCATGACCCAGGGCAAGACACTGCGCCGGGTGATCCTGCCGCAGGCGATGCGGGTGATCGTGCCGCCGACGGGCAACGAGTTCATCAACATGCTGAAGACCTCGTCGCTGGCCTACTCGGTGCAGTTCCCCGAACTCCTGAAGCGGTCCACGGACATCTCCAGTACCTCGCTCGCGGTCGTGGAGATGTACTTCGTGGCCTCGATCTGGTACCTGATCCTGACCACGGTCTTCAGCATCGGCCAGTACTACCTGGAGCGCCGTTACGCCCGCGGCTCGACGCGCTCCCTGCCGCCGACCCCGTTCCAGCGTCTGAAGAAGAACCTCCGTCTGTTCGGTTCGTTCCGCCGCCCGGAGGTGGCCCGATGAGCAGTCTCAGCAAGGACGTCGTCCGGACGAGCGGCGGCCCCATGGTCAAGGCCGAAGGCGTGCACAAGTCCTTCGGGCTGGCGCACATCCTCAAGGGCATCGACCTGGAGGTGAACCAGCGTGAGGTCTTCTGCCTGATCGGCCCCTCCGGCTCCGGGAAGTCGACCTTCCTGCGGTGTATCAACCACCTGGAGAAGATCAGCGCCGGCCGGCTGTACGTCGACGGCGACCTGGTCGGGTACCGGCAGAAGGGCGACAAGCTCCACGAGTTGAAGGAGAAGGAGGTCGCGGCGCAGCGACGGGACATCGGCATGGTGTTCCAGCGCTTCAACCTCTTCCCGCACATGACGGCTCTGGAAAACGTCATGGAGGCGCCGGTCCAGGTCAAACGCGAGTCCAGGGCGGCGGCCCGGGAACGCGCCGAGCGGCTGCTGGACCGGGTCGGCCTCGGCCCGCGCAAGGACCACTACCCCGCGCAGCTCTCCGGCGGTCAGCAGCAGCGCGTCGCGATCGCCCGCGCGCTGGCGATGCAGCCGAAGCTGATGCTCTTCGACGAGCCCACCTCGGCGCTCGACCCGGAGCTGGTCGGTGAGGTCCTCGACGTGATGCGGGACCTCGCCGAGGACGGCATGACGATGATCGTCGTCACGCATGAGATGGGCTTCGCCCGTGAGGTCGGCGACTCGCTGGTGTTCATGGACGACGGCGTGGTGGTGGAATCCGGCCATCCGCGTGAGGTGCTGACGAATCCGCAGCACGACCGGACGAAGTCGTTCCTGTCGAAGGTCCTCTGATCATCAGAGTGCGGGAAAGGGCCGGTGCGGAAGGGGAGACCCTTCCGCACCGGCCCTTCTCACCGCTCAGTGCAGGTACGTGGTCCAGCCCTGGCCGGGCACGTAGACCTGGTGTCCCCGCTTCTCGATGATGTCACGTGAGTCGCAGGTCGCCTTGCTGCTGCCCGTCCCGGTGATTGTTCGCCCGTACTTCTTCGTGCGGTAGAACGTGTCGGTGTAGATGCAGCCGAGATAGGCGCGAACCTTTCGGCCGCACGGGTTCTTGGTGAAGTTGACCGTGTACGACTTGCCGCTCGTGGAACCGGTGGCGCTGACGGTACAACTCGGGTCGGCCTGGGCCCCGGCCACGAATACCGGAAGGCCGCTGAATGCCAGTACCGAGACTGCGCCCACGGCAACCTTCTGCCTGAGTTTCACGTTTCCCCCTCAGTTCGGCGCAGCCGTCAGCCGCTGATGTACCCGGTGTACGCGTACGAGATGAACTTCGCCTCGCCCCGCGGGCCCTTCTGGATGAAGCCCGTGAACAGGACGTAGTTCTGCGGCCCCTCCTTGAAGTCGTAGTCGCACACCTTCGGGTCGTTGAAGGCCCCGTCCGTGTCCGCGCACTGGCCGACACGGCCCGACCCGTCCATCGCCTTCCACTTCACGACGGCCCGCATGTCGTCCTTGCGCAGGTCGTTGACGATGAACTTGTCCCCGTCCGCGTCGAAACAGATGTCGTAGACGGATCCCTGGTCAATGGCACACACTTTGTGACTGGACGCGCTGGCGGGAGTCCCCGCCATCAATGTCCCGGCCCCCGCGATGGTCAGCGCGGTAACCAGGGACAGCGGTCGAAATTGCATTTCGGCCCTTTCCCCTCTCCAAGCCCCCCGAGGCCTTGGTGTGCACATCCGATCATCGAGCTTCAGAAAGCGCAAGGAATTTGCTGCCGCAACCCCGTTGGCCGGTCGGCTGCCGGATCGGCCGGTCAACGGAATTCAGGGGATTCACAGGGAGGTGGGCGACATGTCTGACCGCGTGCCTTTTCGCGCCCAGGTCCGCTCAGGGCGCCGCAGACCTACTTCACCGCGAGCAGCAGCGTGTCCGAGGGCGAGCACCACACCGGCCGCGCCTCCCCGAAGCCCTTCTCGCGCAGTACGCGCGCGTGCCAGGCCGGGGCCGGCATGTCACCGTCGGCGTGCTCGCCGTAGATCTCGAAGCGGCGGGCCGTCGGCTCGGCCAGGACCGGGTCCTCGGCGGCCACCCGCCACCACTCGGCCCAGTCCAGCGCGCCGTCCCGTCTGGCCTGATCCATGCGGGCGTGCCGCTGGGCACGCTCGGCGGCGTTGATCCTCGGGGTGCTCTCGTCGATCATGTGGTCCGCGTTCATGAACACACCGCCGGCGCGCACCAGTTCCGCGAGCCGTCCGTAGAGTGCCGCGAGGGGTTCGCTGTGCAGCCAGTGCAGGGCGGTGGCGGTCAGCACCGCGTCGTAGGAGCCGTACGGCAGCCGCGCCGGCCAGTCGGGGTCCTTGAGGTCGGCGGTGACGAAGGAGACGCGGTCGTCGCCTTCGAAGGTGCCGCGGGCGATGGTGAGCAGGGCCGGGTCGAGGTCGACCCCGGTGCTGGTGGCGTCGGGGAAGCGGGCCAGCAGCCGGGCGGTGATGGTGCCGGTGCCGCAGGCGAGGTCGAGTACGCGCGGTGCCGTGCCGGCGAGCGCCTCGACCATGTCGAGCATGATCCGGAAGCGCTCCTCGCGGTCCGGCATGTACCACTCCTGCTGCCGGTCCCAGCTCTCCTGCCAGGCGGCCCAGTCGGTTCCGGTGCTGGTACTGGTGGTCACGGAAAACCCCGTCTCCTCACGCACGCGTAATACCCTGGATGCACGACCGGCTGTTACCCGACCGCAGACACGACCATAGAGCGCCTCGGTAAGGACTACAAGTGGAACTGGCCTATTACTCGGATTACGCCGTACGCCTCGTCAACAGCGAGGAGCCGGTCCGGGGCAAGGACTCCCTGACCTCGGTCGAGGCTGTCCGCGACCTCTTCGGCGCCAACGCCTCGGCGGCCCGCCGCGCCGCCGACGCCGACGTCACCCGCTTCCGCTCGGTGCGGTCCCGGCTGCGTTCGGTCTTCGAGGCGGCCGACCGGGGCGACGAGACCCTCGCCGTCGATCTCCTCAACTCACTGCTGCTGGAGTTCCCGGTCAGCCCGCAGATCTCCGGCCACGACCACCGCGACGAGGACGGCCGCCCGCTGTGGCACATGCACCTGGCCGACCACCCCTCCAACGCCACCGCCGGCTACGCGGCCATCGCGGCGATGGGCCTGGCCTTCCACCTGACCGAGTACGGCGTCGACCGGCTGGGCCTGTGCCAGGCGGCCCCGTGCCGCAACGCCTACCTCGACACGTCCACGAACCGCTCCCGGCGCTACTGCTCCGACCGCTGCGCGACCCGCGCCAACGTGGCCGCTTACCGGGCCCGCAAACGCCTGGAGGCCGACCGGTCGGTGAGCAGCGGTCTCGCCGCGGAGAACACCCAGCGCGCGAGCGCCAGCGGCGAACGCTGACCCGGCCGCAGCGGCCGGTAGCGCAGCCGCGCCCTTCCCAGGACCAGTTCGTCGGGCACCACCCCGTAGTCGGTGCTGTCACCGCCGGCGTACGGGTTGTCCCCGAGCACCCACCAGCCGCCCTCCCGCCGCTCCACGGCACGCTTGACGACGAGCAGGTCCTGCTGGAAGGGGTGCCGCAGCACCACGATGTCCCCGGGCCGGACCGCGGCGCCGTACTGCAGGAGCAGCCGGTCCCCGTGGTGCAGGGTGGGCACCATGGACGGACCCGTCACCTCGGCCAGCCCGAAGGGCGCCCCGGTTCTCCCCCGCTCGCTCTCCTGCGACAGCTCCGGCATCCCGGTACCTCCCCGGTCCGTTCCTCCACCAGTCCAGTGTGACCCTGGACTTTTGTCCTAAGCCCTAGGGGGCACTCACGAAAACAGGTCCCTCAGGGAGTAATGTCGCACCTGAGAAGACGATCACGAGGAAGGAATGCTCCATGCTTTCCCGCCTGTTTGCCCCCAAGGTCAAGGTCAGCGCGCACTGCGACCTGCCCTGCGGCGTGTACGACCCGGCCCAGGCCCGCATCGAGGCGGAGTCGGTGAAGGCCGTCCAGGAGAAGATGGCCGGCAATGACGACCCGCACTTCCAGGCGCGTGCCACCGTCATCAAGGAGCAGCGCGCCGAGCTGGCCAAGCACCACGTCTCCGTGCTGTGGAGCGACTACTTCAAGCCCCCGCACTTCGAGAAGTACCCGGAGCTGCACCAGCTGGTCAACGACACCCTGAAGGCCCTCTCGGCCGCCAAGGCGTCCACCGACCCGGCGACGGGCCAGAAGGCGCTGGACTACATCGCGCAGATCGACAAGATCTTCTGGGAGACCAAGAAGGCCTGATCTCACGATCACGCCTGTGACCCGTTTTTCCAGGTCGCCAGGTCCGCCTCCCCGCACCCGGATCGTCAGCATGCCCGCGAGGGCGTCCTGACGGTCCGGGTGCGGTCCTTCGCGCACCTTTTTCCGCGCCGGTCGCGCCGGTCAGACCGCGGGTGGCGGGGGTGGCGGGTCCTCGCCGAAGACCCAGGGCGCCAGCACGACCTGCCAGCCGTCCGGGTCCTCGAAGAGGACGGCGCCGCGTTCGGTCCAGTACGGGTTCGCGGCGGGGACCGGGCTGTGCCCGTGGCCGGCCAGCCGGCGGGCGGCGACGGAGACGGCCTCGGGGCCGCGCAGGTACAGCACCAGCTGGTTCTCGGGGTGCGGCTCGGGGATGCGGGGCGGATCGCCGTGCTGGAGGAGTTCCATGTGCACCGGGGTGCCGGGCAGACCGACGACGATGCCGTCGTAGCCCGCGTGGCCGCGCCACTGGGCGAGCACGGGCAGACCGAGGACGTCGCGGTAGAAGACCACGACGTCGTCGTAGTGCGCGGTCGGCCGGGCGAACCGGACCGCTCCCACATCGAGGTGACCGGGCCAGGAATGCGTCATGGGACGAGGCTGGCACGCGCCGGCGGGAGACGGATCGGGCCGCGGACCTACAGCGGGAGACCGATGCCGCCGGGCGGGCGCACCATGAACACGTCGACCGGGTCCTGGGCTTCCACGACGAAGCCGTGACGCTCGTAGAGCCTGCGGGCGGCGCTGCCCCGCAGGACGTTCAGGGCGACGGTCGCCCCCTGGGCGTCGGCGTGCTCCAGCAGGGTGCGCAGGACGGCGGAGCCAAGCCCCCGGCCCTGATGACGCGGGGCGAGGTAGAAGTGCTCCAGCCACCGCCTGTCCCCGGCGCCGGGCCGGACCGTGACGCAGCCGGCGAATTCGCCGCCGCTCAGGACGACGGACGTGTACCGGGTGGAGAAGGAGTCCCGCAGCCGCTGCCGGACCCGGTGCTCGTCGTAGCGTCCGAGGCGTTCCAGGTCCGGGCGCATCACCTCGGCCCGCAGCTCGGCGATCGTCTCGATGTCCATGGTCGTCGCGGCCCGCGTCGACCACTCCGCGGCGCTCGCCCGGTCGGCCGGGTCCGGCCGTCGGCCGCCCGCTGTCGTCCCCGTGTTCATGGCTGGAGTATCGCAGCCGCACCGTGCCAAGCTGTCGGGATGAGCCTGGAGGACCTGGTACGGCTGCGGCGGGTGCGCGACCGCATGGACCGCGAGTACGCCGAGCCGCTCGACATGACCGAGCTGGCCAGGGGCGCCCACATGTCGCCCGGCCACTTCCAGCGCAGCTTCCGCAAGGCGTACGGGGAGACGCCGTACAGCTATCTGATGACCCGTCGGGTGGAGCGGGCCAAGGCGCTGCTGCGGCGCGGCGATCTGACGGTGACCGAGGTGTGCTTCGCCGTCGGCTGCACCTCCCTCGGCTCCTTCAGCTCCCGGTTCACCGAGCTGGTCGGCCTGACGCCGAGCGCCTACCGGGCCGGCTCCCACGAGGAGAGCGCGGTGATCCCGTCCTGCGTGGCCCGCTCGCTCACCCGGCCGCGCCGCCGGCCGTACTGAACGGTTCCGGCCCGCACCTCCGCGATCGCTCCGGCCGGGAGTTTCCGCGCACGGTGGCCCGGCTGCGCCTAGCGTGAGGCCATGGACCTGAAACTCAAGCAGTGCTTCATCGCCGTGGACGACCACGACAAGGCACTCCACTTCTACTGTGACGTGCTCGGCATGGAGGTCCGCAACGATGTGGGCTTCGAGGGGATGCGGTGGGTCACCGTGGGCTCGCCGCTGCAGCCGGACGTGGAGATCGTGCTGGAGCCGCCGGGTGCCAGCCCGGACATCTCGGCGGCCGACAAGCAGGCGATCGCCGAACTGCTCGCCAAGGGGCTGCTGCGCGGCGTCATCTTCACCACCGCCGACTGCGACGCGCTGTACGAGCGGGTCCGGGAGGCCGGCGGCGATGTGCTGCAGGAGCCGACGGACCAGCCGTACGGGGTGCGGGACTGCGCGTTCCGCGACCCGGCCGGGAACATGCTGCGGTTCCTCCAGCGGCCCGCGGAACCGGACACGGGTCGCTGGCCCGTGGACCCGGAGTCGGGCTGAGACTCCGCGCGCTCGACGCGGCCGGCGCCCTACGATCCCGGCCATGGACACCATCCGCTGGACGTACGCCTTCGCCGACCGCCCCTTCGGCCGTCTCGCCGAGGCCCATGCCTTCTGGACGGCGGTCACGGGCACCCGGCTCTCCGGATTCCGGGGCGAGCGGCAGGAGTTCGTGACGCTGCTGCCGGACGGCGCGGATCCCTGCCTGAAGCTGCAAGGGGTCCTCGACGGGGACGGCGGGGCCCACCTCGACTTCTTCGTCGACGACGTGCGAGCGTTCATGGCGACGGCCACCGGACTCGGCGCTGTGACGGTCGCCGATCACTCGGACTGGGCCGTGCTGCGCTCGCCGGGCGGGCAGCCGTTCTGCGCCGGGCTCTGGCAGGGGGAGAAGGTACGGCCGCCGGTCGTCGACGGCAGCCGCCTGGACCAGGTGTGCCTGGACATCCCGCCCGCCGGTTTCGACACCGAGAGCGCCTTCTGGGCGGCGCTGACCGGCTGGGACCTGCTGACGGGGTCCAGACCGGAGTTCCGGGTGCTCAGGCCGCCGGCCGGTCAGCCGGTGCGGATCCTGCTGCAGCGCATCGACGACGACCGTCCGGCCTCCGCCCACCTGGACCTCGCCTGCGCGGACATCGGGGCGGCCCGGACCCGGCACGAGCGGCTGGGCGCCACCCACGTCCAGGACGGGCCGCACTGGACGGTGATGCGCGACCCGGCCGGCGGCACCTACTGCCTGACCGGACGCGACCCCGGCACAGGAGCGCTGCCGACGGCGGCCGGGGAGCCGTAGTCGGGTACGCGCGGAGGGACCTCCCCACACGGCCCGGGCCACCGGCGCCGACGGCGCGCGCCCTCCTGCCGGTCACCCCCAGGGCTCGACGTCCACCACGGCGCCGACCGGGACGGGCCCGTACACGTGCGGGAACTCCTCGCCGTTCGGCGGCATGGCCTCGTACCTCACCGGCACGCCGAGCAGGGCCGGGTCCACGACCAGCACGACCAGCTCGTCCGGACCCTCGTACCCGCCGTACAGGAAGGCCGCGATGCGCGGGAGCTGTTCGCGGGTGGAGAAGTGGACGAACCCCTGCTCCTGAAGGGTGCGGCCACGGGTGGACACCTCGTAGGTGCCGCGTGCGCGGGCTTCGTCCCACAGCGCGCGTTCGGTGATGTGGACGATGTGCGGAAGCTTCGGCATGCGGCCACGCTACGGCCCCGGCCGGGCCGCGCACACGGCGAGAAGCGGCCGGTGCGAGGGCTCGGCACGGGTTCAGGACTGTCGCGCGGTGGACCCACCGGGCCGTGACGGCTCGGTCCCGGTGTCCGGGGCGGCCGGTACGGCGGGCTTGGCGTGCTCCGCGCGGGACGCGCAGTCGGGGTTGTGGCAGGGACCGGGGCCCCACTTCGGCACCCACGCGCCCAGCGTCTTGTGCCGGCCGACGACGGTTTCGACGGGCTGCCCGCAGTCGGGACAGACCCTGTTCTCGCTGCCCATGTCCTCAGGGTAGGACGGGCGAGGACTCAGCGCTCCCTGCGGTACGTCCGCACGGTCACCCCGCTGCCGAAGGTGCGGACCGAGTCCAGGGCGAACTGGGTGATTCCCTGGCCGATGCCGAACATCGGCATGCCGGTGCCGTAGACGATCGGGTAGCTCTTGACGACGAGTTCGTCGATCTCGTCGAGCAGGGTTCCGGCGAGCCGCGAGCCCCCGCCCAGGTAGATGTCCGGGCCGCCTTGCTCCGCCTTCAGTTCGCGCACGCGGCCGTACTGGCGCGGGAGGGCGCACGCGGGCTGACATTCCGCGCGGTGGACGGGGTGGCCGGCGTGCCACCGGAGGTGCTGGAGCGGGCAAACGGCGGGTCCCGCGCACGGTGGGGGTGCGCGGGCCCCGCCCGGGGCCGGAGCCCCGGTGACCGCGCGGGGTCAGGAACCGCACGGTCCCGGTGGCTCCGGGGTCCTCGGCCGCCCGTCGGGCGACGGCCGGCTCAGCTGCTGCGCCGGGTCACGAACTCGGCGAGGGCCAGCAGTCCGCCCGCCGTCTCCGGGGCGGGGACGGCGCGGGCCAGTTCCTGCACCGCCCGGGCCATCCGGTCGGCCGCCTCGGCCTGCGCCCAGTCCCGGCCGCCGGCCCGCTCGACCGCCAGGGCCGTGCGCGCGATCTCCCCGCTGTCCCCGTCCTCCCCGTCGGCGTACGGCTTGCCGTACAGCGCGGCGAGTTCGGCTCCCGCGGAGGTGCCGGAGGTCAGCGCCGCCACCACCGGCAGGGACTTCTTGCGGGCGGCGAGATCCGCACCGGCCGGCTTGCCGGTGCGCAGCGGGTCGCCCCATATGCCGATCACGTCGTCGATCAGCTGGAAGGCGAGCCCGGCCTGGCGCCCGAAGCCGTCCAGCGCCGCCACTTCCTCCTCCCCGGCACCCGCGTACAGCGCACCCAGCGCACAGGCACAGCCCAGCAGCGCGCCGGTCTTCGCCTCGGCCATGGCGAGCACCTCGCCCAGGGTCACCTCCTCGGGAGCGCGCCGCTCCAGTGCCGTGTCGGTGTGCTGCCCGGCGCACAGCTCGACGACACAGTCAGCGAGCCGGGCGACGGACGGTCCGGAAGCCGGGTGCGGATCCGCGGCGAGCAGCCGCAGCGCCAGTGCCTGCATCGCGTCCCCGGCGAGGATCGCGTCGGCGTCGCCGAAGACGGTCCAGGCCGTGGGCCGGTGTCTTCGGGTGGTGTCCCGGTCCATCACGTCGTCGTGCAACAGCGTGAAGTTGTGGACCAGTTCGACCGCGACGGCGGCCCGGACGGCCGCCGCCCTCGCTCCCGGGCCGCCGAGTGCCGCGGCCGCGGCAAGGACGAGCGCCGGCCTGATCGCCTTGCCCGCGTTGCCCGCCGCCGCGGTGCCGTCGGCGTGCTCCCAGCCGAAGTGGTAGCGGGCGATCCGGCGCATCGGACCGGGCAACGAGTCGACGGCCGCGCGCAGTTCCGGGTCCACGACGGCCCGGGTCCGCTCCAGCAGCACCGTGGCCTCCTGCCCGTCCGGCGGGCCGGCCGCGGCGCCACCGGTGGACTCGCGCGGCTCACGCGGTCCGGGTGCGCGCTGTCTGGTCTCCGTCATGAAGTCGGCCATGGCTCCCCCTCGCGATGCCCGCGGACGGCGGCGCTCCCGCCCCGGGTGAACGCATCCCCCGAGGATGTACCCGCCCCGGAGGGCGGGGACACGGCGGCGCGGTGCGCGGACGTCACCTCCACCGGCCGATCTCGACGTTCTCCAGCACGCCGAGCGCATCGGGCACCAGGACCGCGGCCGAGTAGTACGCCGTCACCAGGTACTTGATGACCGCCTGTTCGTTGATGCCCATGAACCGGACGGACAGGCTCGGCTCGATCTCGTCCGGGATACCTGACTGCCTCAGCCCGACGACGCCCTGGTCGGCCTCGCCGGTACGCATGGCGATGATCGAGGTCGTGCGCTCAGCGGTGACGGGGATCTTGCTGCACGGGTAGATCGGCACGCCACGCCAGGTGGGGATGCGGCTGCCGCCGATGTCGATGGTCTCCGGGACCAGTCCGCGCTTGTTCAGCTCACGCCCGAACGCGGCGATCGCGCGCGGGTGGGCGAGGAACAGCTTGGTGCCCCGCCGGCGGCTGAGCAGCTCGTCCATGTCGTCCGGGCCGGGTACGCCGTCGTGCGGCTGGATCCGCTGGTCGTACTCGCAGTTGTGCAGCAGCCCGAAGTCCCGGTTGTTGACCAGCTCGTGCTCCTGACGTTCCTTCAGCGCCTCTACCGTCAGCCGCAGTTGCTGCTCGGTCTGGTTCATCGGCTGGTTGTACAGGTCGGCCACGCGCGAGTGGATGCGCAGCACGGTCTGGGCGATGCTCAGTTCGTACTCGCGCGGCCGGGCCTCGTAGTCGACGAAGGTGTGCGGGATGTCCGGCTCGCCGCTGTGGCCGGCGGCCAGCTCGACCTCCTTCTCGCCGAACTTGTTGGTCCGCTGCTGGGGGATGGAGCGCAGCCGCCGGAGGTGTTCGCGCAGCGAGTCGGAGCGCTCGGCCACCTGCTCGAAGTCCTCGCGGCCGAGGACCAGCACCGTGCACGCGGTGTCCGCGCGGGCGGTGTACTCCCAGATCGAGTCCGGATCCAGCAGCGCCGCCTCGCCGAAATAGGCGCCGTCGGCGAGGACGCCGAGGACCGCGTCGTCGCCGTACGGACCCGAGCCGATCTTCTCGACCCTGCCGTGGGCCAGCAGGTAGACCTTCTCGGTCCGGGCGCCGAAGGAGGCGATGACCTCTCCCGGCGCGAAGTTCCGCTGGCGGCAGCGCCGGGCCAGTTCGGTGAGGACCTCGTCGTCCTCGTACGAGCGCAGCGCCGGCAGCTCGCCGAGTTCGGCCGGGACGACCTCCACCTGGTCCCCGGTCTTCACGAACGTGATGCGGCCGTCGCCGACGGCGTACGTCAGCCGCCGGTTCACCCGGTACGTGCCACCCTGGACGTCCACCCAGGGCAGCGTGCGCAGCAGCCAGCGAGAGCTGATCTCCTGCATCTGCGGAACGGACTTGGTGGTGGTGGCCAGGTTCCGCGCTGCCGCCGTGCCGAGAGACTGCTGCGGCTTGCCCTGCTCCGTGCGGACCTCTTCGCCTACCGACATATGGGGATGCCCTCTCATGTATGCCCGGCGCCGAATCGCACACCGGTCTCACGAGCAAGCTTCCATTACGTAACGTAGCCGTGCCATTACCCGAAAGAGCGGGAATGGATCATCGCACTAGTGGGCAGAAAGTGGGATCTTGTCCAGCACCACCCGGGATGCGCCACGTGTCCGGATCGGCTCGCACGGTGTGCGAAGGAGGTGGTCCGGGACGTCCGGCTTCGGTAGAAGCAGCCTTACGAGTGGGCCGCGACCGGCGGCCGACCGGGCACAGCACGAAGGAGGCGGTCATGGCCCCACCCATGTCCGCGAGCGGGTTTCTGGCCGCACTGCGAGCGGAGGGCGCGACGGTCGTCGAGGTCGGCGACTGGCGGCACCACAACCGCAACCACAAGGGCCCCTGGGGCCCGGTCCACGGCGTGATGATCCACCACACGGTGACCCGCGGCAGCGCCCACACGGTCGAGGTCTGCCGCGACGGGCACGCGGCGCTCCCCGGCCCGTTGTGCCACGGCGTGATCACCAAGGACGGAAGGATCCACCTGGTCGGCTACGGCCGCGCCAACCACGCCGGGCTCGGTGACGACGAGGTGCTGCGGGCCGTGATCGGCGAGAAGCGGCTGCCGCCGGACAACGAGGCGAACACCGACGGCAACCGGCACTTCTACGGCTTCGAGTGCGAGAACCTGGGCGACGGCGACGACCCGTGGCCCGATGCGCAGCTGGACGCGATCGCGCGGGCGGCGGCGGCCGTGTGCCGCCACCACGGCTGGACGGAACGGTCGGTGATCGGCCACCTGGAGTGGCAGCCGGGCAAGGTGGACCCGCGCGGCT
The DNA here is from genome assembly GCF_040704065.1 of Streptomyces sp. NPDC047869. NCBI lineage: Bacteria > Bacillati > Actinomycetota > Actinomycetes > Kitasatosporales > Streptomycetaceae > Streptomyces > Streptomyces sp. NPDC047869. The sequence continues at coordinate 211,396 of NZ_JBEYRK010000005.1, read as the reverse complement.
TCTCGATGGCGTGGCTGCGGGAACGGGTGAGGGATCGCCTGAAGTCGTAGCCGTCCGCGGCCCCCGCCGGGCGACAATGGGGGCGTGACCAGCACCGACCCGCTCGCCCCGCGCCTGCCCTCGCCCCTGCGGGAGGTACGGGACGACCGGTTCGGCCGACGCGGCCTGCGCCTGCTCCTCAAGCGGGACGACCTGATCCACCCGGAGCTGATCGGCAACAAGTGGCGCAAACTGGCGCCCAACATCGAGGCGGCACGGGGGCGGGCGCTGGTCACCTTCGGCGGCGCCTACTCCAACCATCTGCGCGCGACGGCGGCGGCGGGCCGGCTGCTGGGGCTGCCCACCACCGGCGTGGTCCGGGGCCAGGAGCTGGCCGGGCGGCCGCTCAACCCGTCGCTGGCCCGGTGCGCGGCCGACGGCATGCGACTGCACTTCATCGACAGATCGACATACCGTCACAAGCACGAGCCGAAGACCCTGGCCGCGATCCTGCGCGCGGCCGGGGCCGAGGACGCGTACGCCGTCCCCGAGGGCGGCAGCAACGCCGCGGCCGTGCGCGGCTGCCTGGCCCTGGGAAGGGAGTTGGGCGGACAGGCCGATGTCGTCGCGGTGGCCTGCGGCACCGGCGGCACGCTCGCCGGACTCGCCGCCGGGCTGCCCCCCGACAGCCGGGCGCTCGGCATACCGGTGCTCAAGGGCGGCTTCCTGGCCGCCGACGTACAGGCCCTGCAGGAGGACGCCTTCGGCGCCCGCAGCGGGAACTGGTCCGTGGACGACCGCTTCCACTTCGGCGGCTACGCCCGCACGACGCCCGCGCTCGACGCCTTCGCACAGGACTTCGAGCAGCGCCATTCCCTGCCCGTGGAGCGGCTATATGTCGCCAAGATGCTCTACGGACTCGTCTCCCTGGCCGAGGAGGGCGCCTTCGCGCGCGGGACGACGGTCACGGCGGTGGTCACCGGGCGGCCCTTCCCGTAGCCCCGCCACCCACCAGCCGGTCGAGTCGCCCTACGCGGCCTCCCGGTACGCGGCCGCCTCCTCCAGGTCGAGCCTGCGCAGCAGCGCGCGCAGCATCTCGTCGTCGATGTGGCGGCTGTCGCGGAGCCTGACGAACACCTCGCGCTCGGCGCTGATCATCTCGCGGGACAGGCGGCGGTAGGTGTCGTCGACGGACTCACCCGTGACCGGGTTGACCTGGCCGAGCCGCTCCCAGACGGCGTTGCGGCGGTGTTCCAGCACCGAGCGCAGGCGGTCGGCGAGCGGCGGCGGCAGGGCGTTGCGCTCGTCGGAGAGGAGTTCCTCGAGGCGGCTCTCCGCGGCCCGGGAGGCCTGGGCCTGGGCGTTGGCCTCGGCCAGCGTCTCCGCCTGCCGGTCGCGGCCGGGGAATTTCAGCAGGCGGATCAGCGGCGGCAGGGTCACCCCCTGGATGACCAGCGTGCCGATGACGGTGGTGAAGGTCAGGAAGAGGATCAGGTTGCGCTGCGGGAAGGGGTGGCCGCCGTGCACGGTCAGCGGGATGGAGAACGCGATGGCGAGGGAGACCACTCCGCGCATCCCGGCCCACGAGGTCACCAACGCCCCCCGCCAGGTCGGGTTCTCCTCACGCGTTCTGATCCGCTCCGACAACAGGCGGGGCAGGAAGGTCGCAGGGTAGACCCAGATGAACCGGGCCAGCACGACGACCACGAAGACCACGACCGCGTACCGGGCGGCCGTGACGCCCTCGTACTCACCGAGGCCCTTCAGGACGACCGGAAGCTGGAGGCCGATCAGGGCGAAGACGACGGACTCCAGGATGAAGGCGACCATCTTCCACACCGCTTCCTCCTGGAGCCGGGTGGCGAAGTCGACCTCCCACGCGCGGTGCCCGAGATAGAGGGCGACGACCACGACCGCGAGGACGCCGGAGGCGTGCACCTGCTCGGCGACGCTGTAGGCGACGAACGGGATCAGCAGGGACAGCGTGTTCTGCAGCAGCGGTTCCCTCAGGTGCGTGCGCAGCCAGTGCAGGGGCGCCATGAGCAGGAGGCCGACGCCGACACCACCGACAGCCGCGATCAGAAACTCCTCGATGCCGTCCGCCCAGGTGGCACTCTCGCCGATGGCGGCGGCCAGCGCCACCTTGTAGGCGGTGATCGCGGTGGCGTCGTTCAGCAGGGACTCCCCCTGCAGGATCGTGGTGATCCGGGACGGCAGCCCGACCCGACGGGCGACCGCCGTGGCGGCGACCGCGTCGGGCGGCGCCACCACCGCGCCCAGCACCAGGGCGGCGGGCAGCGGCATCCCGGGGATGACCAGATGGGCGGCCCAGCCCACGACGACGGTCGCGAACAGCACGTACCCCACCGACAGCAGCGCCACCGGCCTGAACTGGGCCCGCAGGTCGAGGTAGGAGCTGTCGCTCGCCGAGGTGTACAGCAGCGGGGGCAGCACGAGCGGCAGGACCACCTCGGGGTCGAGCCGGTAGTGCGGCACGCCGGGGATGTAGGAGACCGCCAGGCCGGCCGCGACCAGCAGCAGGGGCGCCGGCAACGGAGTACGCCGGGCCGCTCCCGCGACCGCGGCACTCCCCGCCACCAGCAGGAGCAGCGGCATCACGTCCATGGTCCTCGCCCACCCTCGATTTTCCGCGCGGCCACCCGCACGCCCGTCGTAACCTGGCAATCATGAAACAGTGCACGCACTCTGGCGCGCTGCCGCACCCTCCACCCGATCCGCTCAGCGAGACGTGCCCGGAGTGTCTCGCGCAGGGCACACATCCGGTTCAGCTGCGGCTCTGCCTGACCTGTGGCCACATCGGCTGCTGCGACTCCTCGCCGGGACGGCACGCCACGGGGCACCACACGGAGACCGGCCACCCGGTGATGCGGACGTTCGAGCCCGGCGAGGACTGGCGCTGGTGCTTCGTCGACCACGTACTCGTGTGACACTTCAGGGAGTGGCCACCGCCGACGGTTCGGGCGTGTGACGCCGGGGTACGTCAACCCGGCGCGCGCTCTTCCCATTTGGGCCCGCAGACCCCCTAGACACGGAGCGTGTCCGCAGCTTTACTGTGAGTGACGTCAGGGGGTTGGGGCCCCGGGGACAGAAACGTTCGGAGCGCGATAGCGTCACCGCGGAACCACGTATGCGTTAGCCCGGGGGGCGACCCTCGGCCCCGTAAAGCTTGTACCACCATGGAGGTGAGGGGTGTCCCAGATCGCAGGCGAGCCCGCGACCCAGGACTTCGTGGAAGTCCGGCTGCCGGCTGCGGGTGCCTACCTGTCGGTGCTGCGGACGGCCACGGCCGGTCTCGCGGCCCGCTTGGACTTCACCCTGGACGAGATCGAGGATCTGCGGATCGCCGTGGACGAGGCCTGCGCGATCCTGCTGCAGCAGGCCGTGCCCGGCTCCGTGCTCAGCTGTGTCTTCCGCCTCGTCGACGACTCGCTCGAGGTCACGGTGTCGGCGCCGACCACCGACGGCCACGCCCCCTCGCGGGACACCTTCGCCTGGACGGTGCTCTCGGCACTGGCGGGGAAGGTCTCGTCCGCCGTCGACGAGGACAAGACCGTGTCGATCAGCCTCTACAAACAGCGCGGCGCGGGCCCCGGGCCGGCGTGAGGAACGGGGACGGGCCGGTGCGGGACGAAGAGCGCGGCACACGGGAGCTGCCCGCGGAGGGCCGAGGCCCCACGGACGGCGCCCGACGCATGGCGGACGGCGTCGACGGCATCCCCGAGCAGGCCAGGCCGCACCCGGAGGACGACTCCGCTGAGGCCGCCGGCGACGGTGCCGTGCAGAGCGCGCCTCCGAAGGCACGCGGCGGATCTGGGTCCGCCGCCCGTGCGGAGGCGGCTCGGGGAAGGGCTACGGGCGGGACGATGAGCGAGCACGAGCGAAACGCGGAGGACGACGCGGTGGGCGCCGAGGCCGTGCACGCCACCCAGCACGATCCCCAGGACCGCAGCGGGGCCCGTGCGATGTTCCTCGAACTGCGCCGGCTGAACGCGGGCAGCGCGGAGTACGCGGAACTGCGCAACCAGCTCGTCCGTATGCACCTGCCGCTCGTCGAGCATCTCGCGCGCCGCTTCCGCAACCGGGGCGAGCCGCTGGACGACCTCACCCAGGTCGCCACGATCGGCCTGATCAAGTCCGTCGACCGCTTCGACCCGGAGCGCGGCGTGGAGTTCTCCACGTACGCCACCCCGACCGTCGTCGGCGAGATCAAGCGGCACTTCCGCGACAAGGGCTGGGCGGTCCGGGTGCCGCGCCGGCTGCAGGAGCTGCGCCTGGCGCTGACGACGGCCACGGCGGAGCTGTCCCAGCTGCACGGCCGCTCGCCCACGGTCCACGAGCTGGCCGAGAAGCTGGCCATCTCCGAGGAGGAGGTCCTGGAGGGGCTGGAGTCCGCCAACGCGTACTCCACGCTGTCGCTGGACGTCCCCGACACCGACGACGAGTCCCCCGCGGTGGCCGACACCCTCGGCGCCGAGGACGAGGCGCTGGAGGGCGTGGAGTACCGGGAGTCCCTCAAGCCCCTGCTGGAGGACCTGCCGCCCCGCGAGAAGCGGATCCTGCTGCTGCGTTTCTTCGGGAACATGACCCAGTCGCAGATCGCGCAGGAGGTCGGCATCTCCCAGATGCACGTGTCCCGGCTGCTGGCGCGGACCCTGGCCCAGCTGCGGGAGAAGCTGCTGGTGGAGGAGTGAGCGGACCGGAGCGGGCCGCCTACTCGGCCCGGCCCGGCCCCTTGATCCCGAGCGCCCGGGTCGTCGCGGGGCTCACCAGGAGCACCAGGGCGGCGACCGCCACGACGGCGAGGGCGATACCGCCCGGAATGGCCATGCTGTCGGCCTGGAGCAGGTTGTAGGCCACCGGCAGGGCCATGAGCTGGGTGATCACCGCCGGCCCGCGGCTCCAGCCGCGCCGCAGCAGCAGGCCGCGCGCGGCGAGCAGCGGCAGCAGTGCCAGTACCAGCAGGGTGATTCCGCCGGTCACGGCCTGCTGACGGTCGTTCGGGTCGCCGGTGAGCCCGAGGACCAGGATCCACACGCCGCCGATCACGAGGGCGGCCCCCTCCAGCGCGGCCAGCGCCGCCGCGTACGTCAGCCGGCGCGGGCGCGGCCCGGGAGTAGCGGGGGCTTCGGCGGTGTCCGGGGCGGGGTTCTGCTCACTGCTCACCCCTGAAGGGTATCCGCCGGACGTCCGGGGCAGCCGCGGGGAGGTGCCGCGCGCGGACCGCCGCGCCGGGGGCCCGCGTGGGCAGGCTCACGCCCTCTCCTCTTACCGGATCCCTACCTCGGTCTGGGCCGGGTACCCCCCAGTAGGTACGCTGCCATCCATGCGTGCACTTCTCGTGGTCAATCCGGCGGCAACCACCACAAGCGCACGCAGGCGTGATGTGCTGATCCACGCGCTGGCGAGCGAGATGAAGCTCGAGGCGGTCACCACCGAGTACCGCGGCCACGCCCGTGACCTGGGTCGGCAGGCCGCGCAGAGCTCTGACATCGACATGGTCGTGGCCCTCGGCGGCGACGGCACCGTCAACGAGGTGGTCAACGGCCTGCTCCACGCGGGCCCCGACCCGGACCGGCTGCCCGGTCTCGCCGTGGTGCCGGGCGGTTCCACCAATGTCTTCGCCCGTGCGCTCGGTCTGCCCAACGATCCGGTCGAGGCCACCGGCGCCCTGCTGGACGCCCTGCGCGAGAACAGCGAGCGGGTCGTCGGCCTGGGCCTGACCTCGGGCACGCCCGGCACCGAGGACGAGTCGGTGCCGTCGCGCTGGTTCACCTTCAACGCGGGTCTGGGCTTCGACGCGGGCGTGGTCGGTCGGGTGGAACAGCAGCGTGAACGCGGGAAGAAGTCGACCCACGCGCTGTACGTACGTCAGGTGATGCGCCAGTTCCTCGGTGAGCAGCACCGCCGGCACGGCACGATCACGCTCGAACGGGCCGGCGAGGACCCGGTCACCGATCTCGTGGTCGCCATAGCCTCGAACACGTCCCCGTGGACGTATCTCGGCAATCGCCCGATGTACACGTCACCTAAGGCCTCGTTCGACACGGGCCTCGACGTACTCGGTCTCAGCCGCCTGTCCACGGCCGCGGTTGCCCGGTATGGCACCCAGTTGCTCACTTCGTCCCCCGAGCGGGGACCTCATGGGAAGCATGCCGTCTCACTCCATGATCTGGACCGCTTCACCTTGCATTCGAAGGTGCCACTGCCCCTTCAGATGGACGGTGACCACCTGGGGCTGCGAACCAGCGTGACGTTCACAGGCGTACGCCGCGCACTGCGTGTGATTGTGTGAGCGGAAGAGGCGAAAGTCCTTTCACTCGAACGTTTAGGCCAGGATCCACCCCATGGAAGTACGGCTGTGACCCAGTCGACACCGAGGAATCAAAAAAAACTTTCCGGAAGGGGTTGTATCCGCCGCTGAGGTTTGCGAGTCTCTACCTGGCGATCGGGACGGCCCGCAACACCGGCCTCCACTGATCACCGGAACCCCTCTTCAAACCAAAGGACCACGCCGGGGAGACTCGGCGCTCGGCCCTTCACTTGTTGAGGGATTCGTGAAAGCGTTCACATTCACAAGCAACTTGCACGTAATACCAAGGAGAGGTAGCAGCCATGGACTGGCGTCACAACGCCGTTTGCCGCGAGGAAGACCCCGAGCTCTTCTTCCCCATCGGCAACACCGGTCCTGCGCTGCTGCAGATCGAGGAAGCCAAGGCCGTCTGCCGTCGCTGCCCCGTTATGGATCAGTGTCTGCAGTGGGCGCTCGAGTCCGGTCAGGACTCCGGCGTCTGGGGTGGTCTCAGCGAGGACGAGCGCCGCGCCATGAAGCGCCGCGCCGCCCGCAACCGGGCTCGTCAGGCCTCCGCCTGACATCCCCACCCCGATGACAGCCTGAGCTTGGCGGCGCGTACACCGCGTACGCATCTCCCGCCCCCGAGCCGCAGCGCGCAGTACCCCCGATGCGCATAGCTTCGAGCTTCAGCCCCGGATCACCAAGTGGTCCGGGGCTCAATGCTGTTCGGGCCCGGACGGGCTCACTTCTGCGCGCTCACCGGGATGTCGAGGATCACCCGGGTCCCCCGCTCCGGCGCCGGGACCATGTCGAAGGTGCCGCCCAACTCGCCCTCCACCAGCGTCCGTACGATCTGCAGGCCGAGGTTGCCCGAGCGGTGCGGGTCGAATCCCTCGGGCAGTCCGACGCCGTCGTCCTGGACGGTGACCAGCAGGCGGGCCTCCTTGCTGGTGCCGCCGCGGATCGCGGAGACCTCGACCGTGCCGGTGTCGCCCTCACGGAAGCCGTGCTCCAGGGCGTTCTGCAGCACCTCGGTGAGCACCATCGACAGCGGGGTGGCGACCTCGGCGTCGAGCACGCCGAAGCGCCCGCTGCGCCGGCCGGCCACCTTGCCCGGTGAGATCTCGGCGACCATCGCGAGCACGCGGTCGGCGATGTCGTCGAACTCCACGCGCTCGTCGAGGTTCTGGGAGAGCGTCTCGTGCACGATCGCGATCGAGCCGACCCGGCGGACGGCCTCCTCCAGAGCCTCCCGGCCACGGTCGGAACCGATGCGCCGGGCCTGCAGCCTGAGCAGGGCCGCGACCGTCTGCAGGTTGTTCTTCACCCGGTGGTGGATCTCCCGGATCGTCGCGTCCTTGGTAATCAACTCACGTTCGCGGCGCCGGAGTTCGGTGACGTCCCGGCACAGCACCAGCGAACCTATGCGGGTGCCCTTGGGTTTGAGCGGAATGGCCCGGAACTGGATGACCCCGTCGTTCCCCTCGATCTCGAACTCACGCGGCGCCCAGCCGCTCGCCACCTTGGCGAGCGCCTCGTCCACCGGGCCCCTGGTGGGTGCGAGTTCGGCGGTGGTCCGCCCCAGGTGGTGGCCGACCAGGTCGGCGGCGAGGCCGAGCCGGTGGTAGGCGGACAGGGCGTTAGGTGAGGCGTACTGGACGGTGCCGTCCGCGTCCAGCCGGATCAGTCCGTCGCCGACCCTCGGCGAGGCGTCCATGTCGACCTGCTGGTCGGGGAAGGGGAAGGAGCCGGCTGCGATCATCTGCGCGAGGTCCGAGGCGCTCTGCAGATAGGTCAGCTCGAGCCGGCTCGGGGTGCGGACGGTGAGCAGGTTGGTGTTGCGGGCGATGACGCCGAGGACCCGGCCGGCGCGGCGTACGGGGATGGACTCGACCCGGACGGGCACCTCCTCGCGCCACTCCGGGTCGCCCTCGCGCACGATCCGGCCCTCGTCGAGCGCCGCGTCCAGCATGGGCCGCCGGCCGCGCGGGACCAGATGGCCGACCATGTCGTCCTGGTACGAGGTCGGGCCGGTGTTGGGGCGCATCTGGGCGACCGAGACGTACCGGGTACCGTCACTGGTCGGGACCCACAGGACCAGGTCGGCGAAGGAGAGGTCGGAGAGCAGCTGCCACTCCGAGACCAGCAGGTGGAGCCACTCGAGGTCGGAGTCGTCGAGGGCCGTGTGCTGGCGTACGAGTTCGTTCATGGAGGGCACGATGCGAGCGTACCCGGGGTCGCACGGGTGACCGAAAAACACCCGCGGGCCGCGGCGCCTGGAAGGGACCCTCAACCCTTCCGGCACCGCAGCCCGGAGCATCATCGGCCGCGGGGTGTGCGGTCCCGGCCGGCCGAAGGCCGAGGAGCCGGGGCAGTCAGGGCAGAGAGCGCCGGGTCCTCGGTCCGCCTTCCTGTGCGGGGAAGACGGAAGCTGTTCATTTTTCCCTACGGGATCCCCTTACGCATTGTGGACTAGACCACGAGGGCATGTCCATGCGCGCGGGGGCATGCGTCGATACGGCACGCGATGCCACGCAGCCTAGCCCGCCCGGCTCAGCCGCGGGGCCAGATGGCCATGGCAATTTCGGCGAGCGCCTCCAGCTCCGCCCGCGTCGCACCGTCCCGGGCCTGCTGGGACATGCCGTGGAGCACCGCGGTCGCGTGCCGGGCGAGGGCCGCGGCGTCGGCACCGGCGGGCAGCGCACCGGCCGCCGCGTCGGCCCTGATCCGGGACTCCAGAGCGGCCAGGGACGCGTCGCGCCGGTCCCGCAGCAGCCGCTCGACCTCGGGACTCGTGCAGTTGGTGGCCGCGTGCGCGACCAGGCAGCCGTAGGGGTGCTCGGGGTCGGTGTACCGGGTGGCGGCCTCGCGCAGTGTGCGCTCGACGGCGGCCCGGGCGGTGGGCTCCTCGGCCAGGGCCCGGTCGGCGAAGGCGCCGTGGGTGCCTGCGTAGACCCCGACGACCTCCTCGAACAGGGTCCGTTTGTCACCGAAGGCCGCGTAGAGGCTCGGGGCGCCGATACCCATGATCCGGGTGAGGTCGGAGACCGAGGTCGCCTCGTAGCCGTGCCGCCAGAAGGCCGTCAGCGCCTTCTCCAGGGCGGTCGTCCGGTCGAAGGAGCGTGGGCGGCCACGTGATTTCGAGGGTCTGGCCTGCGCGTTCGTCCCCTGACCGGTCTCCATGCAGGGCATTCTATAGCGATCCCTAAAGAAATGTCGGCCTGGCGTAGTACAGTTTTAATGTAGCGATCACTAGAAAACAAGGGCGAGCGGCTCGCGAACCACTGCCTGCGGCCGTCCATTCTGTTAGATTGGTCTAAACCACATGGCACGTTTCCCAGACTCCAAGCCCTCTTGAGAACGGCAGGCCCAGCGTGGAAGTTGTCATCGTTCCGGACGCCGCGGCGGGCGGCGAGCTGATCGCCGAGGCCATGGCCGGGCTGCTGCGACGCAAGCCCGACGCGCTGCTCGGTGTGGCCACCGGTTCCACTCCGCTGCCCGTCTACCAGGCACTGGCCCTCAAGTGGCGCTCCGGTGCGGTGGACACCTCCGGAGCCCGCATAGCCCAGCTCGACGAATACGTGGGGCTGCCCGCCGACCACCCCGAGTCCTACCGCTCGGTGCTGCGCCGGGAAGTGCTGGAGCCGCTCGGCATCGCAATGGAAGCCTTCCTCGGACCCGACGGCACCGCCGAGGACGTCCAGGCGGCCTGCGAGGCCTACGACCGCGCGCTCGCCGAGGCCGGCGGTGTGGACCTGCAACTGCTCGGGATCGGGACGGACGGGCACATCGGGTTCAACGAGCCGTGCTCCTCGCTCGCCTCGCGCACCCGGATCAAGACGCTGACCGAGCAGACCCGGATCGACAACGCGCGCTTCTTCGACGGTGACATCGAACAGGTGCCGCACCACGTGATCACCCAGGGCATCGGCACCATCCTGGAAGCCCGCCACCTGGTGCTGCTCGCCACCGGCGAGGGCAAGGCGGACGCGGTCGCCGCCACCGTCGAGGGGCCGGTCGCGGCCGTCTGCCCGGCCTCGGCGCTCCAGCTGCACCCGCACGCCACGGTGGTCGTCGACGAGGCCGCCGCGTCCAAGCTCAAGCTGGCCGACTACTTCCGCCACACCTACGCCAACAAGCCGGACTGGCAGGGCATATAGGGGGCGTCCGGCGCGTCCGCCCCGGCGCGCCAGGGGGTGGCGCCGGGGCCGCTGGACTAGACCAGCAGAGGGTGCGCCGGTATACAGAGGAGATCACGGAGCGTGCGGGTGGAGCCCGCCACACGAAGCCGTGCCACGATGTGAGCCGTGGCCGACGGTCGGTCGGTCGCTTTCGGCATCCGGAGCCGGGAAGGCAGAGCATGAGCACCGACGTCAGCAGCGCGGAGCACGAGACCGGCACGACGGTCCGTACCGCGCGCGTGCCCAAGTACTACCGCTTGAAGAAGCACCTGCTCGACATGACAGAGACGCAGGCGCCGGGCACGCCGGTCCCGCCGGAGCGCACGCTGGCGGCCGAGTTCGACACCTCCCGCACGACCGTCCGGCAGGCCCTGCAGGAGCTCGTCGTCGAGGGCCGGCTCGAGCGCATCCAGGGCAAGGGCACCTTCGTCGCCAAGCCGAAGGTGTCCCAGGCGCTGCAACTGACCTCCTACACCGAGGACATGCGCGCCCAGGGCCTGGAGCCCACCTCGCAACTGCTGGACATCGGGTACATCACCGCCGACGACCGGCTCGCCGAGCTGCTCGACATAACGGCCGGCGGCCGGGTGCTGCGCATCGAGCGGCTGCGCATGGCCAACGCCGAGCCCATGGCCATCGAGACCACCCATCTGTCGGCCAAGCGCTTCCCCGCGCTCCGGCGTTCGCTGGTGAAGTACACGTCCCTGTACACCGCACTCGCCGAGGTCTACGACGTCCATCTCGCCGAGGCCGAGGAGACCATCGAGACCTCGCTGGCCACCCCGCGCGAGGCGGGTCTGCTCGGCACCGACGTCGGTCTGCCGATGCTGATGCTCTCCCGCCACTCCCTGGACCACGCCGGCCGGCCGGTGGAGTGGGTGCGGTCCGTCTACCGGGGTGACCGGTACAAGTTCGTCGCCCGCCTGAAGCGTCCTCAGGACTGACCGGCGCCCAGGACCTTCACGCTCCGCACGCGAAATCGATGTGCCGATATGCGGACGAGGTCTTCCGCTTCCGTGACGGCGTCACCTAGATTGCCTGCGCATTACACAGGTGATCAGCGAGGGGACGGAGCCGTGGCATGTCCGAAACGCAAGAAGTGAGACCACCGGTGGTGACACCGGTCCGGGTGGTCATCGGCCTGAGTCTCGTCGCGCCCTTCGTGGCGCTGCTGTGGGTCGGCTCGTACGCCAAGACGGATCCCGCGTTCATCGGGATCCCGTTCTTCTACTGGTACCAGATGCTGTGGGTGGTCATCTCCACCGCGCTCACGATGCTGGCGTACAAGCTGTGGCAGCGTGACCAGCGCGCCCGTGGTGCCCGGAACGGGGGTGCGGCGAAGTGAAGGACGGCGTCAACGGCGTCGCGCTCGGCGTCTTCATCTTCTTCTTCCTGGCCGTCACGGTCATGGGCTTCCTGGCCGCACGCTGGCGCAAGGCCGACAACGAGCACTCCCTGGACGAATGGGGCCTGGGCGGACGGTCGTTCGGCACCTGGATCACGTGGTTCCTGCTCGGTGGCGACCTGTACACGGCGTACACCTTCGTCGCCGTACCGGCGGCGATCTACGCGGCGGGCGCGGCCGGCTTCTTCGCGGTCCCGTACACGATCCTCGTCTACCCGCTGATCTTCACGTTCCTGCCCCGCCTGTGGTCGGTCTCGCACCGCCACGGCTACGTCACCACCTCTGACTTCGTACGCGGGCGGTTCGGCTCCAAGGGCCTGTCGCTGGCCGTGGCGGTCACCGGCATCCTCGCGACGATGCCGTACATCGCGCTCCAGCTCGTCGGCATCCAGGCGGTGCTGGACGTGATGGGCGTCGGCGGCGGCGAGAGCACCAACTGGTTCGTGAAGGACCTGCCGCTGCTGATCGCCTTCGGCGTACTGGCCGCGTACACCTACTCGTCCGGTCTGCGTGCCCCCGCCCTGATCGCGTTCGTGAAGGACACGCTGATCTACATCGTCATCGCGGTGGCGATCATCTACATCCCGATCAAGCTGGGCGGGTTCGACGACGTCTTCGCCAAGGCGGGCGACGCCTTCAGCCAGGTCAACCCGGCGACCGGCAAGCCGCGCGGCGCGCTCGCACCGCCGGAGGCGGGCCAGTGGACGTACGCCACCCTGGCGCTCGGTTCCGCGCTCGCCCTGTTCATGTACCCGCACTCGATCACCGCGACCCTGTCGTCCAAGAGCCGTGAGGTGATCCGCCGCAACACCACCCTCCTGCCGCTGTACTCGCTGATGCTGGGTCTGCTGGCCCTGCTCGGCTTCATGGCGATCGCGGCCGGGGTGAAGGTCACCAACGGCCAGCTGGCGATCCCGCAGCTGTTCGAGGACATGTTCCCCGACTGGTTCGCGGGTGTGGCCTTCGCGGCGATCGGTATCGGCGCCCTGGTGCCCGCGGCCATCATGTCCATCGCGGCGGCGAACCTGTTCACCCGCAACATCTACAAGGACTTCATCAAGCCGGACGCCACGCCGAAGGAGGAGACCCGGGTCTCCAAGATCGTGTCGCTGCTGGTGAAGGTGGGCGCGCTGGTCTTCGTCCTGACGATGGACAAGACGGTCGCCATCAACTTCCAGCTGCTGGGCGGCATCTGGATCCTGCAGACCTTCCCGGCCCTGGTCGGCGGCCTGTTCACCCGCTGGTTCCACCGCTGGGCGCTGCTCGCCGGCTGGGCGGTCGGCATGGTGTACGGCACGCTCGCCGCGTACGGGGTGGCCTCGCCGACCCAGAAGCACTTCGGCGGTTCCGCGAAGGAGATCCCGGGCATCGGGGAGATCGGCTACATCGGCCTCACCGCGTTCGTGCTCAACGTCGTGGTCACCGTGGTTCTCACCTTCGTCCTGAAGGCCGTGAAGGCCCCGGAGGGCCTCGACGAGACCCGGCCGGAGGACTACACGGCGGACGCGGGCGACCCGGGGGTCGAGGTGGAACTCCCGCCGGCCACCGCGGGCAGCGCCCACTAGCGCGAGCCGGCCACGAACCACCCCGCAGCGGGCCGCCGAGGGCACCTCCCACGGCGGCCCGCTGTCATGCGAGTTGACCCTGCGGAGCCACCACAACACGCAACAGGCACAACATGTGGGGGTGACACGACAGCCCGGCACTAGATGTATGCTCATGCTCGCTGTCGCCGCAGGGGAATCCGGTGCGAATCCGGAACTGTCCCGCAACGGTGTACTTGCGTGTTTCCGCACGCCTGTTTCAGTCCGAGGACCTGTCGGCAGCGCGCGCCCGGCCGTCCGGTCCGGGTGCTCATCGACGTCCGGGCCTCGTGGAATGGGCCGGGGACGCGACGCCGTGCGCGCTCGCGCTGACCCCTGCCCTCCGCAAGGCCCCGTGCCGAGCGAGGGAGAGCCCCACGTGACCATCGCGCCAGCCGACCCGGCTTCAGCCACCCCGGCGAGCGGAGCCCCGGTGGAGACCGACGGTCCCGGTACCGCGCTGCTGCGGACCCTGACCGAGCTGACCGCCGACCTCCCCGACGCCGACCCCGGCCGGGTCGCCGCGGCCGCGCTGCGCGGCCGGTCCGCCCGGGCCGACGAGGCGGAGTTGCGCGAGCTGGCCACGGAGGCGGCCGCCGGACTGATCTCCGAGGACCCCGCCTACTCCCGGCTGGCCGCCCGGCTGCTGACCGTCTCCATCCGCGCCGAGGCCGCCTCGCAGGGCGTCACGTCCTTCACCGGGTCCGTCGCCGTGGGCCACCGGGAGGGCCTCATCGCCGACCGCACCGCGGAGTTCGTACGGCTGCACGCCGAACGGCTCGACGCGCTGGTCGACCCGGCGGCCGACGACCGCTTCGGCTACTTCGGCCTGCGCACGCTGCACAGCCGGTACCTGCTGCGCCACCCCATCACCCGCCAGGTGATCGAGACGCCCCAGCACTTCATGCTGCGCGTCGCCGCCGGGCTGGCCGAGGACGACACCGCCCGCTCCGTGGACGAAGTCGCCGCGCTCTACGGGCTGATGAGCCGCCTCGACTACCTGCCCTCCTCCCCCACCCTCTTCAACTCCGGCACCCGGCATCCGCAGATGTCGTCCTGCTACCTCCTCGACTCCCCGCTGGACGAGCTGGACTCCATCTACGACCGCTACCACCAGGTCGCCCGCCTCTCCAAGCACGCCGGCGGCATCGGCCTGTCGTACTCCCGTGTCCGCAGCCGCGGTTCGCTGATCCGGGGCACCAACGGGCACTCCAACGGCATCGTGCCGTTCCTGAAGACGCTGGACGCCTCGGTGGCCGCGGTGAACCAGGGCGGCCGGCGCAAGGGCGCCGCCGCCGTGTACCTGGAGACCTGGCACTCCGACATCGAGGAGTTCCTGGAGCTGCGCGACAACACCGGTGAGGACGCCCGCCGTACGCACAACCTGAACCTCGCGCACTGGATCCCGGACGAGTTCATGCGCCGGGTCGACGCCGACGAGCGGTGGTCGCTGTTCTCGCCGGCGGACGTGCCGGAGCTGGTGGACCTGTGGGGCGAGGAGTTCGACGCCGCGTACCGCAGGGCGGAGGCCGCCGGGCTCGCGAAGAAGACGATGCCCGCCCGGGACCTGTACGGCCGCATGATGCGCACCCTCGCGCAGACCGGCAACGGCTGGATGACCTTCAAGGACGCCGCCAACCGCACCGCCAACCAGACGGCGACCGCCGGCCACGTCGTGCACTCCTCCAACCTGTGCACCGAGATCCTGGAGGTCACGGACGACGGCGAGACCGCGGTCTGCAACCTGGGGTCGGTCAACCTCGGCGCCTTCGTGGACACGGCGGCCGGCGGCCTCGACTGGGAGCGGCTCGACGAGACGGTCCGCACGGCCGTCACCTTCCTCGACCGCGTGGTCGACATCAACTTCTACCCGACCGAGCAGGCGGGCCGGTCGAACGCCAACTGGCGTCCGGTGGGGCTGGGCGCGATGGGCCTGCAGGACGTCTTCTTCAAGCTGCGGCTGCCCTTCGACTCCCCCGAGGCCAGGGCCCTGTCCTCCCGGATCGCCGAGCGGATCATGCTCGCCGCGTACGAGGCCTCCGCGGACCTCGCCGAGCGCAACGGCCCGCTGCCGGCCTGGCGGAAGACCCGTACCGCGCAGGGCGTCCTGCACCCCGATCACTACGGGGTCGAGTTCACCTGGCCGGAGCGCTGGGCGGCCCTGCGGGCACGGATCGCCGAGGTCGGCATGCGCAACTCGCTGCTCCTGGCCATCGCGCCCACGGCCACGATCGCGTCCATCGCGGGCGTGTACGAGTGCATCGAGCCGCAGGTGTCCAACCTGTTCAAGCGCGAGACGCTGTCCGGCGAGTTCCTTCAGGTCAACTCGTACCTGGTGAGGGAGCTGAAGGAGCTGGGCGTGTGGGACGCCCGCACCCGCGAGGCGCTGCGCGACGCCAACGGATCCGTGCAGGACTTCGCCTGGATCCCGGCGGACGTACGGGCCCTGTACCGCACGGCGTGGGAGATCCCGCAGCGCGGTCTGATCGACATGGCGGCGGCCCGGACCCCGTTCCTCGACCAGGCGCAGTCGCTGAACCTGTTCCTGGAGACGCCGACCATCGGCAAGCTCTCCTCGATGTACGCGTACGCCTGGAAGTCGGGCCTGAAGACGACGTACTACCTGCGCTCGCGCCCGGCGACCCGGATCGCCCGCGCCGCCCGGGCGCAGACCCAGACCCCCATCCCCGTGCAGCAGGCCGCCGACCCCGACGCCGTCGCCTGCTCCCTTGAGAACCCCGAGTCCTGCGAGGCCTGCCAGTGATGACCAGCGAAGCCAAGAACCTGCTCGACCCCGGCTTCGAGCTGACTCTCCGCCCGATGCGCTACCCGGACTTCTACGAGCGCTACCGGGACGCCATCAAGAACACCTGGACCGTCGAGGAGGTCGACCTCCACTCGGACGTCGCCGACCTCGCGAAGCTGACGCCGGCCGAGCAGCATCTGATCGGCCGTCTGGTCGCCTTCTTCGCGACGGGCGACTCGATCGTCGCGAACAACCTGGTGCTGACCCTCTACAAGCACATCAACTCCCCCGAGGCCCGGCTCTATCTGAGCCGCCAGCTCTTCGAGGAGGCCGTCCACGTCCAGTTCTACCTGACGCTGCTGGACACCTATCTGCCCGACCCGGACGACCGGGCGGCGGCGTTCGCGGCGGTGGAGAACATCCCCTCCATCCGGGAGAAGGCCGGGTTCTGCTTCAAGTGGATCAACGAGGTCGAGAAGCTGGACCGGCTGGAGTCCAGGGCCGACCGCCGCCGCTTCCTGCTGAACCTCATCTGCTTCGCCGCGTGCATCGAGGGCCTGTTCTTCTACGGCGCCTTCGCGTACGTCTACTGGTTCCGCAGCCGGGGTCTGCTGCACGGTCTGGCCACCGGCACCAACTGGGTGTTCCGCGACGAGACGATGCACATGTCGTTCGCCTTCGACGTGGTCGACACCGTCCGCAAGGAGGAGCCGGACCTGTTCGACGACGAACTGCGAGGGCAGGTCACGGACATGCTGCGGGAGGCCGTCGAGGCCGAGCTGCAGTTCGCGCGCGACCTGTGCGGTGACGGCCTCCCGGGCATGAACACCGAGTCGATGCGGCAGTACCTGGAGTGCGTCGCCGACCAGCGCCTGACGCGCCTCGGCTTCGCCCCGGTGTACGGCTCGGAGAACCCCTTCTCCTTCATGGAGCTTCAGGGCGTTCAGGAGCTGACGAACTTCTTCGAGCGCCGCCCGTCGGCGTACCAGGTGGCCGTGGAGGGCACGGTCGACCTGGACGAGGACTTCTGAACCTCCTTCTCCCGGCTCTTCGCACCCCGGGCCTCCTGAGCCTCCCTGAGCTGTCGGTCGACGCGCCTTTCGCGGGCGATGCCGAGGACGGACGGGAGGATCAGGAGGACCAGGATGCCCAGGGTGGTGAGCATTCCGATCAGGCCTTCGATCTGGTTTCCGGTCATGACACCACTGTCGCGCCGCATGCTCCTTACCGACAGTGGCAGGACTGCCGCACACCCTCGATTTACTGCCAGCTTCGGGGCACACTGGCAGCATGCTGAGGAACGTGGCGGCAGTGCTGCTGGACGGCGTGCATCCCTTCGAGCTGGGGGTGGTGTGCGAGGTGTTCGGCATCGACCGCAGTGACGAGGGGCTGCCGGTGTACGACTTCGCCGTGGTCTCGGCGGAGGGCCCGGCGCTGAGCACCCATGTCGGCGGGCTCACCGTGTCGACGCCGTACGGTCTGGAGCGGCTGGAGGAGGCCGACCTGATCGCGGTGCCGGCCGGGAGCGAGTACGTGACCCGGGAGTATCCGCCCGCCCTGCTCGACGCCCTGGTGCGGGCCGTGGAGCGGGGCACCCGGGTGCTCAGCGTGTGCTCGGGCGTGTTCGTGCTCGGCGCCGCCGGACTCCTCGACGGGCGGCGGTGCAGCGTGCACTGGCGGCAGGCGAGGGAGCTGGCGCTGCGCAATCCCCGGGCGATCATCGAACCGGACGTCCTCTACGTCGACGAGGACCCGGTGATCACCTCCGCCGGCACCGCGGCCGGCATCGACGCCTGTCTGCACCTCGTGCGCAAGGAGCAGGGGCCGGAGGTCGCGAAGAAGATCGCCCGGCGGATGGTGGTGCCGCCGCACCGGGACGGCGGACAGGCGCAGTACATCGAGCGGCCGCTGCCCGAGACCCCGTGCGACACGGTCGGCGAGGTGCTGGCGTGGATGGAGGGGCACCTCGACCAGGAGGTGACCGTGGAACAGCTCGCCGCCCGCGCGCACATGGCCCCGCGCACCTTCGCCCGCCGCTTCCAGCAGGAGACGGGGACGACCCCCTACCGCTGGCTGCTGCGCCAGAGGGTGCTGCTGGCGCAGGAGTTGCTGGAGGGCACGGACGAGACCATGGACGCGATCGCCTCCCGCACCGGCTTCGGTACGGCGGCGGCGCTGCGCCACCAGTTCGTCCGCGCCCTCGGCACGACCCCCAACTCCTACCGGCGCGCTTTCCGCGGCCCCGAGGCCGCCTGAGCGCGCCGGCGGCGGCCTACCAGGGCACCGGCCTCAGCAGCAGCTTCTGCGGCCGGAGCGTGATGCCCACCCGGGTGGTGTCGTCCGACCCGCCGACCTGCTCGAAGCGGTACTTCGCCGAGACCGCCGCCGTGATCAGGGTCAGCTGGGCCATGGAGAAGTGGTCGCTGGGGCACTTGCGGTTGCCGACGCTGAAGGGGCTCATCGCGTACTTCGGCACCTCCTTGGCCCGCTCCGGCAGCCAGCGGTCGGGGTCGAAGCCGAGGTGGTCGCCGTAGGAGCGGGCGTCGCGCTGGATGGCGTACGGGCTGTAGACGATGTCCGCTCCCTCCGGAATGCGATAACCGCCGAGCGTGGTGTCGGTGATCGCGCGCCGCGTCAGAATCCATACGGCGGGCCGCAGCCGCATGGCCTCGACGACGACATTGTTGGTGTGCGTGAGCCGGCGGACGTGCTCGAATCCGACGGGTTGCCCCCCGGTCACGGATTCGACCTCGGCGCGCACCTTCTCCGCGTGTTCCGGATGTTCCGCGAGCACCTGGAGCAGCCACATGATCGTGGAGGCGACGGTTTCACTGCCCGGGGTGACTATCGCCACCACCTGGTCGTGGATCTCCTGTTCCCCGATGGGCTCCCCATTGTCGTCCTTCGCCTCCAGCAATGCCGTCAGCAAATCGTCCGGCTTTTGACCAGATGCCCTCCGCTCGGCGACGATCTCGTCGACCAGGAGATGCAAATCGGCCAGTGCCCGGTTGAATTCACGGTTGGCCGGGAACGGCAGCCGGTACAGCGGTCCGAGCGGAACGACCATCCGGCGGTACATACCGCGGAAGACGGTGGCGAGGTCGGCGCTCAGCCGCTCGGCGCGCTCGTCCATGTACTCGCCGCGCAGCAGGCAGCGGGCGGCGACGCGCACCGCGACCCGGAAGGACTCCGAGGTGCAGTCGACGGTCTCGCCGGGCCGCCAGCGCTCGGTCAGCGCGTGCGCCTCCTCCTCCATGACCGGCCCGTACGCGGGGATCGCGTCGAGCCGGAACGCGGGCTGGATGGTGCGCCGCTGGCGCCGGTGCCGGGGGCCGTTGGCGGTGGCCACGCCCTCCTTGCCGAGCAGGCCCTCCAGGGACTCCCACAGCGGCCCGTCGATGCGGTAGTCGGTGCTGAGCGCGAGCGCGCCGGTGAGCTCGGGGGTGGTGACGGCGTAGACCGTCTTGGGGCCGAGCTTCAGGCGCACCACGTCACCGTGCGCGCGCAGCCCGGACATGAAGGCGAGCGGGTCGCGGACCAGTTTCAGGCCGTGGCCGAGGACCGGGACGGCGCCGCCGGCCAGGGGCGCCTCGGGCGGTTCCGCCGTCTCGGCTGTCTGGGGCTTCACGGACTCGACGGTCATTTCTCACCTGCCGCTTCGTTGTTGACGTACGGGGGTGTGGACCGGTCCTCCCAGCTGTCGACCATGTACCGGCCCGACTCGTGGTGGAACCAGTAGACGGAGCTGAACCAGTTCCGCATGTTGCCGACACAGGCGCGGACGGTGGCGCCGAGTTCCTTTCCCGATACCGTGCCGTCGTCGGCGAGTTCGTCGGCAAACCGCAGCGCCTCGCGTTCGGCGCCGATGAATTCGGCGACGCATTCCTCGACGCGCCGCCGGATTTCCTCGACCGCCTCCTCGAGGGTCAGGCCCTGATGGGTTACGAGACTGATTCCGAGATTGTGCACCTCGTCGCCCGCGATTTCCTTGGGCAGTGAGCAGAGGTCGTTGTACCAGGCGGCGAATTCCTGACTCAGCAGAGCCGGACGGCGATAGGCCGGATTTCTCCGTACGGCGTCCGGGAGTTCACGTCCGGCGCTCGGTTCCAGGAGGTCCGTCCATATCCAGTGGGCGAAGGTGAGCCGCCGCAGGGCAAGGTACTCCTCGACCTGCGGGACGTATCCCCGGGTGCGGTTGTGGAACTCGCGGTCGTAGGCGTCGATCACCGCGTGGAAGTGCCGGGTGAACCGCTGGTTCCAGGTGTGCGGCAGGAACGAGAACAGTCGCAGCACGCTGTCCGCGAGCCCCGCGACCACCGGGTCGGGATGGCCCAGGTACTGCCGGGGCGCGTCGAGGGCCGCGTGCAGCCGGTGGCGCAGATGCCGCCAGTCGGCGGCCCGGCCGTGGACGATGTCACGGTCGTGGCGGTCGTCCCAGACGAAGAACCAGGCGCTGTAGTCGGCGATGGCCTGCAGGACCTCGTCGGGGGCGTCGGTGTAGTACCCCGCCATGAGGTCGGTGTAGCACAGTCCGTCGGCATGTTCCCGCACCTTGTCCGCCGGCATGAGCCGCTTTTCGAGCAGCCACTGCCGGGTCTTCTCCTGGAGCTTCGGCCAATACGGGTGGAGTTGTCGTGGAAAGGAGTCCTCGATCACCGGAAGTGCGAGAGACGGCGGTACCGCCACCGAGGTCGTCGATGTGGTGCCGTGTGAGAAAGCGTGCACGAACTGTCCCCTCTCAGCCGCCAGGCGCGCACGGCCCTCCTTGTCGTGCCGGGCGTGCGCCGTTGCGTAATCCCCGCACTTCCCATTCAGCACCACAACTGACCGTCGAGGGAACGGATTTGCTTCATCACCACCCCAGGTTGCCGGGATTCACGTGACGAACAAATGAACGACGCCCGGCCGGGACGGATCCCGGACGGGCGTCGTGACGGACGTCGTCGCTGCTCTGCGCGGTGGCCGGGGTTCCGGCCGGGCGGCTCAGTCGTTGGCGACCACAGGGTAGCGTGGCTCGTTCTCGGCCATCTGCCGCAGCGCGTCCTTGCGGTCACGCTTGGACAGGCGGTCGATGTAGAGGTAGCCGTAGAGGTGATCGGTCTCGTGCTGCAAACAGCGTGCGAAATAGCCGGTGCCACGGACCTTGATCGGGTTGCCCTTCTCGTCCTGGCCGGTCACCTCGGCGTAGTCGGGACGCGCGAGCGGCGCGTACGCCGTGGGCACGGACAGGCAGCCCTCGTTGCTGTCGTCCAGCCTGCGCCGGTCGGCGGGCAGGTCGACCAGCTTCGGGTTGCACACCACGCCGACGTGCCGGACGCCCTCGTCGTCCTGGCAGTCGTAGACGAAGACCTTCAGGTCGACGCCGATCTGGTTGGCGGCCAGGCCCACGCCCTCGGCGGTGCGCTGGCTGGCGAACATGTCGGCGACCAGCCGGTCCAGCTCCGCGCCGAACTCGGTGACGTCCTTGCACTCCTTGTGCAGCACCGGATTGCCGACGACCGTGATCGGCCGTGAGGTGCCGCGCTCGCGCCAGGCCCCCTCGCGCTCCTCGCAGTCCCCCGTGTCGACGACGTAGCCCTCGTCGTCGACGGGGAGCACGCCCGCGTGCTGCTGATCGGTGTCCTGCTGCGCCATGACCGACGTATGCCTTCCTGCAAGCCTTGGAAATCTCGGGTACAGCCTAAAGGTGGCCGGTCACCGGTGGTCAGCAAACCTCTTCGAGATCACGCCAGTCCCTGGAGTCCGGGCTGTCCGCGACCCAGCCGTCCAGCAGCCCCCGGACGAGCGACGCCGGTGCGGCGACGCCGCACTCCCGCTCCGGCACCCAGAGCTGCCCGTCGGTACGGTGCCCGAGGGGTCCGGGGTGACCGGGTTCACTGTGGTCGTGGGGGTCGAGGTGCTCTCCGTCGCCCTCGTCCGACGGCATCCGCGACTCCGAGCACATCCGGCACAGCAGCCGCACCGAGGAGGACCAGTCCTCCGCGGCGAACCCGGCGTCCGCCGCGAGCTGCTCCAGGGCGTCCCGGTCGGCCTCCGTGGCCGCCTCCAGCAGCACCACCCAGGTGGGCACGGGCGAGGGCGCCCACAGCTCGATCTCGTCGAACACCGGGAAGGAGTGCCCGGCGGACGTGGTGCGCTCGCCGTGCGGGACGCCGTCGTGCAGCACGACCTCCCCCCAGCGCCGGCCGGACGAGGGCAGCGGAATGGACAGCACCTCGATCCGTGCCGGGTCCAGCCTGCGGCCCCACACCACCTCGGCCTCGCCCTCCGGCGAGAGCCGTACGGCAGCACTGCCCAGGTCCATGCCGAGCGGTTCGCCGGCGGCGGTGGCGCCGCCGGGCACCCGCAGCCCGTAGGCCTGCCAGGCGCGCCGGGCCAGCGGCCAGTCCTGCAGGGCGGTGGCGGCGATGCCGACGTTCCACCAGTCGGGGGCGCCGGTCTCCCGGTCCAGCAGCGCGACCGCCCGCAGACCGGCGGCGCGGGCCTGCTCCCAGTCGTGCCTGAACTTGTGCAGCAGAGCGAGGTTGAACCAGGACTCCGCCAGCCAGGGTTCCAGGTCGGCGGCGCGTGTCAGCAACTCGCCCGCGTCCTCGTACCGGCCGTCTCCGATGAGCGTGAACGCCCGGTCGGTGGCCTGCCGCCAGGAGGCGGAGGGCCGGTGTCGTCCCTTTCCGAAGATCCTCACGATTCCCGCCTGCCAGTTCCATTTCCGCACAGTGGGCTGGCTTGTGCCCCCGGACACCCTCTCCATCGCATCCAACCACGTACGGCCTCAAAGGCGCTCATTACCCATGGGTTACCCCATCACCCGCAGGGTCAGACAGCGCCTGGGCAAGTACCCGGGCAAGGGATTCGACAACCTCGGGAGCGTAGTCCCCGGCGGTGGCCAGGCGCAGCTCCTCCAGGGCCATGAGCGGCCCCTCGGGTCCGGCGTCGCGGGCCTTCTCCTCGTAGGCGTTCACGGCCCGCACGATCCGCGCGGCGAGCGGCTGCTCCGGGTACGGGTCGGCCTGCCGCTCCACGACGGTGGCGACCCGCGCGTCCACCCCGGTCTGCCGCACGACGGCGCCGCCGAGCAGCGCGATGCGCCGCTGCTCCTCGCCGGGCAGTGCGGCGGTGGCTCCGGCCGGGACCGGGTCGACGAGGCTGAGCTGGCCGATGTCGTGCATCAGCGCCGCGTACTCGAGCACGGTCAGCTCGGGCCGGGACAGGCCCAGGTCGCGGCCGACGGCCCGGCTGAGGGCGGCGACCCGGCGGGCGTG
Organism: Streptomyces sp. NPDC047869; assembly: GCF_040704065.1. Taxonomy (NCBI): domain Bacteria; kingdom Bacillati; phylum Actinomycetota; class Actinomycetes; order Kitasatosporales; family Streptomycetaceae; genus Streptomyces; species Streptomyces sp. NPDC047869. The sequence continues at coordinate 187,927 of NZ_JBEYRK010000005.1, read as the reverse complement.
CCCGGCGGGGGTGCAGCCGGCCACCTCGGTGGCCCGGGCCAGGGAGGCGATGGTCTGCCGGTAGGTGGCCCGCACGGCGGCGTAGCGGCGGACCGACAGCTGGGTGAGCAGCAGCGGCAGGCAGAACACGGGCAGCGCCCACAGCCCGGCGACGGCGACCGCGAGCGCCATGACCGCGCCGGTCGCGCACACGGCGGAGCCGATGCCGAGCAGTCCGCGCAGTTCCTCGCGCAGCAGTGGGCCGAAGCGCCAGCGGGTGCGGGAGTGCGCGAGGGCGGCGGCGAGGACGGCGTCGCAGAGCGCGGTGAGGACGAGCAGCGCGACGAGCAGCAGGGCGTAGGCGGGGCCGTCCCAGCCGCGGAAGACGCCTCGGTTGAAGAGGGGCTGGAAGCAGACGGCGGCGAAGCCGGCGGTGAGGACGCGGCGGGCGAGGTGGTCGAGGGTGGGAGTGCGGCCGCACCAGATGTGCGGGACGCCGCCGAGCAGGGACGCGGCGAGGACGACGGTGACGACCTGCGCGGCACTGTGCCCGGTGGGATGCCCGGCGTCGGGCCCCAGCAGGGCGTACGACAGCGATCCGGCGGTGCCCAGCGGCGCGGTGCGGCGCGCCCCGGTGCCGGACCAGCGGGTCAGCTCGCCGACGGCTATGAGCAAGCCGAAGGCGAGCGCGACGCCCGGGTCGTCGATGCCGTTCCACAGGGTGAGGGCGAGACAGACGGTGGCGGTGAGGGCGGCGCAGCCGTGGATGAGCCGGAGGGCGGTCACCGGTGCGCCCCGCTGCGGCGGCCGGCGGCCGGCTGGGCCGGGACCGTGCGCGGGGCGTCGTCGGCGGTGACGGCCGGGTGCCAGCCGTGCCGGCCCAGCGCCCGGACGAGTGCCGTGACCATGCGCGGGTCGAAGTGGGTGCCCGCGCAGCGCTCCAGCTCCTTGACCGCCGCCTCCACCGGGCGGGCTCTGCTGTAGGACCGGGTGGAGGTCATCGCGTCGAAGGCGTCGGCGACGGCGACCACGCGGGCGCACTCCGGGATCTGACCGCCCGCCAGCCCGTACGGGTAGCCGCTGCCGTCGAGCCGTTCGTGGTGGTGCAGGATCGCCGCGCGGGCCTCGCCGAGGAACGAGATGCCGCGGACCATCTCGTGGCCGTACTCCGGGTGCAGTTCGATGATCCGCCGCTCCTCGGGGGTCAGCGGGCCGTCCTTGCGCAGCAGCCGGGTGGGGACGCCGAGTTTGCCGACGTCGTGCAGGATGCCGGCGAAGCGCAGCACCTCGACGCGTTCGTCGTCCAGGCCGAGTTCGCGGGCGATCAGCACCGAGGCCTGGCCGACCCGCTCGCTGTGGCCGCGGGTGTAGCCGTCCTTGATGTCGACGGCCTGCACCAGGGCGCGGATGGTGGCCTGGTGGGCGGCCCGCTCCCGGTGGTACTGGGCGAAGACCCAGCAGGAGACGCCCATCGGCAGCAGCACGAGCAGCGCGGAGGCGGGGCCGTACCGGCTGCGCCACAGCACGGCCATCATCAGCCCGGCGAGCCCGTGCACCGCGACCGGCGCCAGCGAGCGGGACAGCAGCCCGCGCCAGGGCCTGAGCGCCGGCACCCGCCCCCACTGCCTGAAGGACGTGGGCGGTACCCCCACGCCTGCGGCGAGGATGCCGCCGTCGAGCACGGTGAGCACCACGCAGAAGGCGAGCACGGCCGCCCCCGCGGGTACGAGGGCGTAGGGGAAGGCGTGGGCCACGACGGCGTCCCGGCCGCCGAGCGCCCAGTGGACCTGGGCCGCGGCCCACACGGCGAGCGCCGGCTGCGCGGCCCGCCAGACGCGCCGGGGCAGCACCGGCCCGTGCTCGACGTGGGCGAGCAGGGCGGCCGGCAGCGGGACCAGCGCGGCGGCGGGCGGCGGCAGCAGGAAGGCGCCGGCGAGCAGCACCGGATAGAACGTTCCGCCGAAGCGGCGCCGCACGACGTGCTCGCAGGCCGCGTACAGCGCGGCGAGCAGGGCCAGCGCCCACCAGGGCGTGCGGGTGGTGTGCAGGGGCAGGACACAGAGCGCGGCGAGCAGCGCGACACAGGCCACATAGCCTTGCGCTCTCGCCGGAACCGCCGCCTCCATCGCGCCCTCCCCCGACCGTGCCGGTGCAGGCTCGGAGCCTAGGGCGGGGTTCGGGGGGTCCGGGGGCCCATGTCCCGAGGATTAGCACGTTCGGGTGACAGGGGCGACCGGCCGGAGGGCGCGGGTCAGGACTCCTGCGGTGTCACCGGGGTGGCGGGGGCCTTGGTGACGTCGTGCTCGGGGACGGTCTGCCCGGAGCGGATCAGGTCGATCCGCCCCATGACCTTGGCGCGCAGGTCGGCGGGCACGTCGTCATGGCCGCAGCACCGCTTGACGAGCTTCTTCACGGCCTGCTCCAGGCCGTACTTCTCCAGGCACGGCGAGCATTCCTCGAAGTGGTGCTGGAACTTGTCGCGGTCGACGTCCGGCATCTCGCTGTCGAGGAACTCGTAGAGGTGGTCGAGTACCTCACTGCAGTCCGTCTCGTGCGGCTCTCCGCAGCTCATGAGCCCGAGCCTTTCGCTTCGTTCGACTCTCCGGCGCCCGCCGGGACCAGTCCGCGTTCGCGGGCGTAGTCCTCCAGCATGCCGCGCAGTTGACGGCGGCCCCGGTGCAGCCGGGACATCACCGTACCGATGGGTGTCCCCATGATGTCCGCGATCTCCTTGTACGCAAAGCCCTCTACGTCCGCGAGGTAGACGGCGATGCGGAACTCCTCGGGGATCGCCTGCAGCGCTTCCTTCACGTCCGAGTCGGGCAGGTGGTCGAGCGCCTGCGACTCGGCGGAGCGCAGACCCGTCGACATGTGCGACTCGGCGCGGGCGAGCTGCCAGTCCTCGATCTCCTCGGCCGCGCTGCGCTGGGGTTCGCGCTGCTTCTTGCGGTACGAGTTGATGAAGGTGTTGGTCAGGATCCGGTACAGCCACGCCTTGAGGTTGGTGCCCTCACGGAACTGGTGGAAGGACCCGTACGCCTTGGCGTAGGTCTCCTGCACCAGGTCCTCGGCGTCGGCCGGGTTGCGCGTCATGCGCAGGGCGGCCGAGTACATCTGGTCGAGGAATTCGAGCGCGTCCCGCTCGAAGCGCGCGCTGCGCTCCGCGGTCGACTCGGAGCCGGTCTCCGTGTCCGCGCTCATGCCCTGGCCCTCGGGCTGCTCCGCCTGGCCGTTGTCGGTCCCTGCGTCGGTACCGGTGACCGGACCCACCTCCTCAAGTTCCCGGAGGGGACCGAGACCGGTCCCTCCTGTTTCGGAGGATAGAACACGACCCGTGCCCGCCGCCGCTCGAATAGGAGCGGTCCTGGCCGCGTGCAGCACCGTCCAGTCCAGGTCAGCACGGCTGCTGCGGCTCGGGCAGTACGTCGAACCCATGCGGCGGACTTCCTTTCCCACGACGTCGGCGCTGATCCCTCAGCACTTCTGTCCGCCTCAACAGCGCCCCGCCGCCGGGCATTCCCGGGTCACCCGAGTGAGCCGGCCCACTCCACGACACCGTCGGTGACGATCTCCAGCGCCCGCTCCTGGGTGATCTCCGCGCGCTTGGCGACGGCGAACCCGTGATCGCCGCAGGGCACCTCGATCAGCCGGTGGGCTCCCTCGGGGAACTCCGCCGGCCTGCCGAAGGGGTCGTTCCCACCCTGCACGACCAGCGTGGGCACCCCGGCGCCGAGCAGTTCCGCGGCGCGGGACTTCTCCGGTCTGCCGGGCGGGTGCAGCGGGAAGCTCAGCGCGAGCACGGCGTGCGCGCCCAGCTCGGCGGCGGTGCGGCAGGCGACCCGGGCGCCCGCGCTGCGGCCGCCGGAGACGACGGGCAGTCCTGGCGCCGCCAGCGCGGGCCACAGGCCGCGCCAGCCGGTGTCCAGGGTCTTCGGTGCGGGCGCGAGCTTCTTGCCGGCCACCCGCCAGGGCTGCTCGACGAGGGCCACGGTCACCCCGTGCCCAGGGAGCACCCGGGCGAGCGCCTGGAGGTCGCGGGCCTCGATGCCGCCCCCCGCGCCATGGCTCACCGCGAGGACGAGCCGGGCCCCGTCCGCCCGGTGCCAGGTGATCCGGGCGTCGCCGGCGTCCGTCGGGACGGTCTGTGTGGTCATGGTGGTCACGTCAGAAGAGTGTGCCGACTTCCGGGGCGTCCAGCTCCTTCAGCAGCTCCGGGCCGCCGTTGCGGACGTTGCTGACGGCGGTGGAGACCGGGTAGGCGCGCATCAGGCCGTGCGGCGGCGGGTCGAGCAGCTCGCGCAGGCCGTCCGGGTCGGTGCTGGACGGGTCGAGCCAGGCGTCCCAGCGGTCCGGGGTGAGCATGAGCGGCATGCGGGGGTGGATGTCGGCCAGGGAATGCGGTCCCTCGGCCGGCGCGACGGCCAGCGGCGTTCGCTCCGCCTCGGTGGTGATCACCGAGCAGGTGACCCACCAGGCGCCCGGGTGGTCGTCGGGCAGGGTCCGGTCCCGCCAGAACTCGTACAGGCCGGCCATCGCGAAGACCGAGCCGTCGGCGGGCAGTACGAAGTACGGCTGTTTGCGCGGCCGCTTCTTCTTCCCCTCGGCCTCCAGCGCGCGCTCCTCGGTGCCGGTGACCCACTCGTAGTAGCCGTCGGCGGGCAGGATGCAGCGCCGGGTGGCGAAGGCGCGGCGGTAGGCGGGCTTCTCGTGCACGGTCTCGGCGCGCGCGTTGATCATCCGGGCACCGCCCTCGGGCGTCTTGGACCAGGAGGGCACCAGGCCCCACTTCAGCCTGCGCAGCTGCCGAACCGGACGCGGGTCCGCGGCGTCTTTCAACGGACGGTCCAGGACGGCGTAGACCTCCTTGGTGGGAGCCACGTTGTAGTCCGGCTCCAGGGTCTCCTCCGGCTCCCACTTCTCGATCTCAAAGATTCCTGCGAGATCCTCGGGCCTACGACTGGATGCATACCGTCCGCACATACGTGCCACACTGCCAGACTCCGTACGAGGACAGGGAGCTACTCGGTACATGGAAAGCCTCACCGCCGGTCTCTGGGACCGGCTCACCGGCACCCAGCCCGATCCGGACCTGTGGGTGGTGCTGGCCACCGGGGTCGCCGCGCTCGCCGTCGTCGTACCGCACAGCCTGTGGCGCATAGCCCGCAACGCCATCACCATCGCGCACGAGGGCGGGCACGGTCTGGTGGCGCTGCTCACCGGCCGGCAGCTCACCGGCATCCGCCTGCACTCCGACACCAGCGGCCTCACGGTCAGCCGTGGCAAGCCGTACGGCCTCGGCATGATCCTCACCGCGGCGGCGGGGTACACGGCGCCCTCGCTGCTGGGCCTGGGCGGTGCCGCGCTGCTGGCCGCCGGCCGGCTCACCCTGCTGCTGTGGGCGGCGACCGCCCTGCTGGTCGTCATGCTGGTGATGATCCGCAACGCTTACGGGGTACTGACCGTGGTGCTGGCCGGCGGCGCCTTCCTGCTGGTGTCGTGGCTCACCGGGCCGCAGGTGCAGGCGGCGTTCGCGTACGCGGTGGTGTGGTTCCTGCTGCTCGGCGGGGTGCGGCCGCCGTTCGAGCTGCAGGCCAAGCGGATGCGGGGAAACGCGGGCGACTCCGACGCGGACCAGCTGTCCCGTCTGACGCACGTCCCGGCGGGCCTGTGGCTGTTCCTGTTCCACGCGGTGTCCCTGTGCTCCTTGATCGGCGGCGGCCGCTGGCTGCTGGAAGGTTGATACCGGGCCCTCCTTATAAAGTGGCCCCATGGCCCCGAACACCGCCCACCCCGCCCTCTGGCCCGCCCCGCACGCGAGCGGAGCCGTCGACGCGACGGTCCACGTGCCCGGGTCCAAATCGGTGACCAACCGAGCCCTCGTGCTGGCCGCCCTCGCCTCCGAGCCCGGCTGGCTGCGCCGTCCGCTGCGCTCCCGCGACACCCTGCTGATGGCCGGCGCCCTGCGGGCCATGGGCGTGGAGATCGAGGAGACCGTGTCGTCCAGCTCCTCCGGCGCGGGCGGCCCCGACGGCTCGGGTGAGGCCTGGCGCGTGCTGCCCACCGGCCTGCACGGTCCGGCCACGGTCGACGTCGGCAACGCCGGCACGGTGATGCGCTTCCTGCCGCCGGTGGCCGCGCTGGCCGACGGCCCGATCCGGTTCGACGGGGACCCGCGGTCGTACGAGCGTCCCCTCAACGGCGTGATCGACGCGCTGCGGGTGCTCGGCGCCCGGATCGACGACGACGGCCGGGGCGCGCTGCCGCTGACCGTGCAGGGCGCCGGGGCGCTGGACGGCGGTCCGGTGTCGATCGACGCCTCCTCGTCCTCCCAGTTCGTCTCGGCGCTGCTGCTGTCCGGCCCGCGCTTCAACCAGGGTGTCGAGGTCCGGCACACCGGGGCCTCCCTGCCCTCCATGCCGCACATCCGGATGACCGTGGACATGCTGCGCGCGGTCGGCGCCCAGGTGGACACCCCGGAGTCGGGCGGCGAGCCGAACGTGTGGCGGGTGACGCCGGGTGCGCTGCTCGGCCGGGACCTGACGATCGAGCCGGACCTGTCCAACGCCCAGCCGTTCCTGGCGGCGGCCCTGGTCACCGGCGGCAAGGTGCTGATCCCGGACTGGCCGGAGCGGACCACGCAGCCGGGTGACCGGCTGCGCGAGATCTTCACCGAGATGGGCGGCTCCTGCGAGCTGACCGAGTTCGGGCTGGTGTTCACCGGCTCGGGCGCCGTGCACGGCATCGACGTCGACCTGAGCGAGGTCGGCGAACTGACCCCGGGCATCGCCGCGGTCGCCGCGCTCGCCGACTCCCCCTCGACCCTGCGGGGCGTGGCCCATCTGCGGCTGCACGAGACGGACCGGCTGGCCGCGCTCACCAAGGAGATCAACGAACTCGGCGGCGACGTCACCGAGACCGCCGACGGCCTGCACATCCGCCCGCGCCCGCTGCACGGCGGGGTGTTCCACACTTACGAGGACCACCGCATGGCCACCGCCGGCGCGATCATCGGCCTCGCGGTCGAGGGTGTGCGGATCGAGAACGTGGCGACGACGGCGAAGACCCTGCCGGACTTCCCCGAGCTGTGGACCGGGATGCTGGGGAACTGACGGGCGGAGTGGGATCATGCGCCGCTACGGCAAGCACACCGACGAGGACGACATCCGCAGCCGCCCCAACCGCAAGGGCAACCGGCCGCGCACCAACATCCGGCCCAAGCACGAGGACGCGGCCGAGGGCATGGTCCTCACCGTCGACCGGGGCCGGCTGACCTGCCTGGTCGAGGGCCGGACCGTGCTGGCCATGAAGGCCCGGGAGCTGGGCCGCAAGGCGGCCGTCGTGGGCGACCGGGTGGCCCTGGTCGGCGATCTGTCGGGCAAGAAGGACACCCTCGCGCGGATCGTGCGCATCGAGGAGCGCACCTCGGTGCTGCGCCGCACCGCCGACGACGACGACCCCTACGAGCGGGTGGTCGTCGCCAACGCCGACCAGCTGGCGATCGTCACGGCCCTCGCCGACCCCGAGCCGCGCCCGCGCCTGATCGACCGCTGCCTGGTGGCGGCCTACGACGGCGGCCTCGAGCCGCTGCTGGTGATGACGAAGTCCGACCTGGCGTCGCCGGACAAGCTGCTGGAGCTGTACGGCGCGCTCGACATCCCGTACGTCGTCACCAGCCGGGAGGAACTGGAGAACGACGACGCCGCCGACCGGGTGCGCGAGTACCTGGACGGCCGGATCACCGCGTTCGTGGGCCACTCGGGGGTGGGCAAGACGACCCTGGTCAACGCCCTCGTCCCGGCGGACCTGCGGCGTACGACCGGCCATGTCAACGCGGTGACGGGCCGCGGCCGCCACACCACCACCTCCGCCCTCGCGCTGCCCCTCTCCGGGGCGGCCGACTGGGTCATCGACACCCCGGGCGTGCGCTCCTTCGGCCTGGCGCACATCGATCCCTCCCGGGTGATCCACGCCTTCCCGGACCTGGAGCCGGGCACCGAGGGCTGCCCGCGCGCGTGCAGCCACGACGAGCCGGACTGCGCCCTCGACGCGTACGTGGCGGAGGGCCACGCCGACCCGGCGCGGCTGTACTCGCTGCGCCGGCTGCTGGCCACGCGGGACCGCAGGGAGGGCGACTGAGGGCCGCGGGGTTTGCCGGGGGTCGCGTTCGGTAAGTGCATAATCGCACCGAGCCGGAGATCCGGACCTACGGGAGGACCGCACATGGCGTGGCTGCTGGTCATAGTGGCCGGGATTCTGGAGACCGGTTTCGCCGTGTGCCTCAAGCTCTCGCACGGGTTCACCCGGCTGTGGCCGACGATCGCCTTCGCGTCCTTCGCCCTCGGCAGCTTCGGCCTGCTGACCCTGTCCCTGAAGAAGCTCGACGTCGGTCCCGCGTACGCGGTGTGGACCGGGATCGGCGCGGCGGGGACCGCGATCTACGGCATGGTCTTCCTCGGCGACCTGGTGTCGACCCTGAAGATCGTCTCGATCTCCTTCGTCATCATCGGCGTGATCGGCCTCCAGCTGTCGGGCTCGGCGCACTAGGCGCCACTCACGGCCGGAGCCGGCTCACACCAGGTGCCGGACCAGGACGCCGCGCACCAGTTCCGCCACGCCGTCCTCCCCCGGTGGTGCCGCGACGCAGGACAGGGCGAGGCGTACGGCCAGTTCGCAGGAGCGGGTCAGGTCGGCGGTGTCCTCCGTGGCCGCGGCGGGTCCGGCCAGCACGGTCACCGCCCGGTCCCGCACGAGCCGCACGAAGTCGCCGGGCGAGGGCAGCGGCCCGTCCGCCCGGCGCTGCGCGGGTACGGCGGAGGAGGACCGCACCGCGGTGAGCGCCGGCGCCGGGAGGCGTTCGCTCCAGCAGCCGGTGAGCATGGCCCGGACCAGCGCGCTGTCCCGGGCCGCCGACGCCATCCACTCGGCGGTGGCGGTGAGGCGGTCGCGCGGGTCGGTGTGCGCGGCGAGGGCCCGTTCCACCCCGGCGAGATATCCGTCGGCCTCCCGCCGTACCAGCGCCCTGGCCAGCCCCTCCTTGCTGCCGAACTCGTTGTACAGCGTCTGCCGGGACACCCCGGCCGCCGCGGCCACGTCGACCATCCGCACCGCGGGCCACGGCCGGCGCGCGAGCGCCGTGGCGGCGGCGTCCAGTAGGGATTCCCGGGCCGCAGGCATCATCGCCTCCCTGGAACGGACAACTCTGCGCCCAGATTTGACGCGCTCCCCCGCACTGTCAAGGGTGCGCGGGCCACCGTTCCGCCCCGCCCGGTCCGGCCCTTTGTGGCCCGCGGCCTCCATGGCAGATACGGTTCAAGGCATGCCGGACTACCTTGACGACCTCCGCCTCGCCCACGTACTCGCGGACGCGGCCGACGCCACCACCATGGACCGTTTCAAGGCGCTCGACCTGAAGGTGGAGACGAAGCCGGACATGACCCCGGTGAGCGAGGCGGACAAGGCGGCGGAGGAACTCATCCGCGGCCACCTCAAGCGCGCCCGGCCACGGGACGCGGTGCTCGGGGAGGAGTACGGCGTCGAGGGCACGGGGCCCCGCCGCTGGGTGATCGACCCGATCGACGGCACCAAGAACTACGTCCGGGGCGTCCCGGTCTGGGCCACCCTGATCTCGCTGATGGAGGCGGGCGAGGGCGGCTACCACCCGGTCGTCGGCCTCGTCTCCGCTCCCGCGCTGGGCCGCCGATGGTGGGCCGCCAAGGGCCACGGCGCCTTCACCGGCCGCAGTCTGACCTCCGCGTCCCGCATCCACGTCTCGCACGTCGGCGAGCTGGCGGACGCGTCCTTCGCGTACTCCTCGCTCTCCGGCTGGGAGGAACAGGGCCGCCTGGACGGCTTCCTCGACCTGACCCGCGAGGTGTGGCGCACGCGCGCGTACGGCGACTTCTGGCCGTACATGATGGTCGCGGAGGGCTCCGTCGACATCTGCGCCGAACCGGAGCTGTCCCTTTGGGACATGGCGGCGAACGCGATCATCGTCACCGAGGCCGGCGGCACCTTCACCGGGCTCGACGGCCGTCCGGGCCCGCACAGCGGCAACGCGGCGGCCTCCAACGGCCTGCTGCACGACGTTCTGCTGGACCATCTGGACCGGCGCCGGCGCCCCTGAGCACCCGGCGAGTTCCGCGCACGCCCTCAACTGGCCGCGCGCGCCCTCTTGTTGACCCGCTCTTTACCGGGCACTCTGAGGTCGACCCCCACTTGTGAATTTGTGAATCCATGCACAACGTCATGGATTCCTAGGAGGTGGCCTCATCCCATGCTCGTCCGAGACGCCATGAGCACGGTGGTCCTCACCGTCGGCCCCGCCCACACTCTCCGTCAGGCAGCCGCCCTGATGTCCGCCCGCCACGTCGGCGCCGCCGTGGTGCTCGACCCCGACGCCGGCGGGGTCGGCATCCTCACCGAACGCGACATCCTCAACTCCGTGGGCCTCGGCCAGAACCCGGACACGGAACGCACCCACGCCCACACCACCACCGACGTCGTCTTCGCCACCCCGACCTGGACCCTCCAGGAGGCGGCCCGCGCCATGACCCGCGGCGGCTTCCGGCACCTGGTGGTCCTCGACCGTGGCGAGCCCGTCGGCATCGTGTCGGTCCGCGACATCATCCGCTGCTGGGTCCCGGCCCGGGAGCCCGCACCGGCGCACTGAGCACACAAAAGCGGGCCGGACCCCCTCGGGGTCCGGCCCGTCCTGGCGGGCGGCCGAGTCGGCACAGGCGACCCGGCCGGCGCGGCTCAGCCGCGCAGCGCCCGCACCGCGGCCTCCAGCCGCTTGCCGAAGTCGGCGTCGGCGTCGCGGAAGTTACCGATCGCGCGCTCGGCGATGTCCTCGCGCGAGACCTGGGAGATCGCCCCGGCGAGGTTGGCGACCAGGCGCTCCTTCTCCTCCTCCGACATCAGCCGGTAGAGGTTGCCCGCCTGCACGAAGTCGTCGTCCTCGGCGTGCAGCGGCGTCGGGTGGCCGCCGGTGCCGGCGCGGAAGCCGTCGAACGGCTCCCACAGCGGCCGGCCGGTCTGCGCCGGACCCCCGAAGCTGTTCGGCTCGTAGTTCTTCGCGCCGCCGTGCCGGCCGTCGTAGAGGTAGCCGTCGCGGGAGTTGGTGCGCGCCTCGGCGGCGTGCGGGCGGTTCACCGGCAGGTGGTCGGCGTTGATGCCGACGCGGTAGCGGTGCGCGTCGCCGTAGGCGAACAGGCGGCCCTGGAGCATCTTGTCGGGCGAGGGGCCGATACCGGGCACGAAGTGCGCGGGGCTGAAGATCGACTGCTCGACCTCGGCGAAGACGTTCCGCGGGTTGCGGTTCAGCTCCAGCCTGCCGATCTCCATGACCGGGTAGTCCGCGTGCGGCCACACCTTGGTCAGGTCGAACGGGTTGAAGCGGTACGTCGCCGCGTCCGCCGCCGGCATGATCTGCACGCCCACGGTCCAGCTCGGGAACTCGCCGCGCTCGATCGCCTCGCGCAGGTCGCGCTGGTGGGAGTCGGGGTCCTTGCCGGCCAGGACCTCGGCCTCCGCGGCGGTGAGGTTCCTGATGCCCTGGTCGGTCTTGAAGTGGTACTTGACCCAGAAGACCTCGCCGGCCTCGTTGCTCCACTGATAGGTGTGCGAGCCGAAGCCGTCCATGTGCCGGTACGACGCCGGGATGCCGCGGTCACCGAACAGCCAGGTGACCTGGTGGGTGCTCTCCGGACTCAGGCTCCAGAAGTCCCAGACGTTGTCCGCCTCCGTGGAACCGGTGTACGGGTCGCGCTTCTGGGTGTGGATGAAGTCCGGGAACTTGATCGCGTCGCGGATGAAGAACACCGGGGTGTTGTTGCCGACGAGGTCGTAGTTGCCCTCCTCGGTGTAGAACTTCAGCGCGAAGCCGCGCGGGTCACGTACCGCGTCCGCCGCGCCCAGATTGCCGGCCACGGTCGAGAAGCGCAGGAAGGTCTCGGTCTCCTTGCCGACCTCGGAGAGGAATGCGGCGCGCGTGTACGGGGTGACGTCGGCGGTCACCGTGAAGGTGCCGTACGCTCCGGCGCCCCGGGCGTGCACGACGCGCTCCGGGATGCGCTCGCGGTTGAAGTGGGCCAGCTTCTCCAGGAGCAGCTGGTCCTGCACGAGCACCGGGCCACCGACGCCTGCGGTCTCGCTGTTCTGGTTGTCGGCCACCGGTGCACCGGCCTCCGTGGTGAGCGGTCCCTGCGTCACGTACGCCTCCTGCGTCATTACCGACCAGTCCTGTCCATTGGTCAAAGCCAGCTTCGATCCTACATTGGACATTGTCCAAGTCAAACATCTTTCCAAAGTCACACCTGTTCGGGATCTGGTCCTCTTGCTGTTACGCTGCTTCCATGAGCGACCTACTGGAACGGCTGCGCGGACGCGGATGGCGGATGACCGCACAGCGACGCGTGGTGGCCGAGGTTCTCGACGGCGAGCACGTCCATATGACGGCCGACGAGGTCCATGCGCGGGCCGTCACGAAGCTGCCGGAGATCTCCCGGGCGACCGTCTACAACACGCTGGGCGAGCTGGTGACCCTCGGCGAGGTGATCGAGGTCACGACGGACAAGCGCGCCAAGCGGTACGACCCGAACGCGCACCAACCGCATCACCATCTGGTCTGCGCCCGGTGCGGAGCGATCCGTGACGTGCACCCCACGGGCAACCCGCTCGCCGACCTCCCGGACACCGAGCGTTTCGGCTTCACGGTGTCGGACGTCGAGGTGACGTACCGGGGACTGTGCCCGAACTGCGCGGGCGCGTGACCCGGGGCATGTGACGCAGAGCATCGAGGAGAGAGGGGCCGCGGCCCCTCTCTTTTTGCGCGCTCGCGCCTGGGAAGCGGAAACGACCGAGGGCCGGAACCCATTTCTGGATTCCGGCCCTCGGCCTTCAGTAGCGGGGACAGGATTTGAACCTGCGACCTCTGGGTTATGAGCCCAGCGAGCTACCGAGCTGCTCCACCCCGCGTCGGTGAACACGACACTACGGGAGGGAAGCCCGCGGAAGCAAATCCATTACCGGTGAGTGGTGGGGTCACGCCGAGAGCTCCTCCCGCAGGGCGTCCCGCAGCCGGCCCGCCCGCTCGGACACCTCCGCCGGCCCCAGGGCCACCGCGCGGTCGGCCCATCTCTGCCCTTCCGCCAGCTCACCGCGACGCGCGTAGACCAGGGCCAGCCGGAGCGCCGCTCGGCCGTGCCCGGCGTCGGCGGCCCGCGTCCACCACACCGCCGCCTCGGGCTCGCTGCCCTCCCGGGCCAGCAGCAGGCCGAGGTTGAACGCCCCGTTGCGCGATCCGGCCTCGGCCGCCGCCCGGTACCACCGCGCGGCCTCGACCACGTCGCCCCGGGCCGCGGCGAGCATGCCGACCCGCACCTGGGCACGACGGTGCCCCTGGGAGGCCGCCCGCTCGTACCACTCCTCGCACTCGGTCTTCTCGTGCACGATCTCGCCCAGCTCATGGGCCGGCTCCGGGGGCCGGCGCGCGTCCAGCAGGGTCGCGAGCCGGTACGCCGCCTCGGGGTTGCCGCCGCCGGCCGCGCAGCGCAGGTGCCGCTCGGCCCCCTGCTCGTCGCCCTCGCGCAGCCGGGCGATGCCGACCTGCAGCGCGGCCTCGGTGTGCCCGGCGGCGGCCGCGCGCTCGTACCAGCGCAGCGCGATCCCGGCGTCCTCCCCGGTGCCGCGCCCGGCGTGCAGGATGCCGAGGTTGAACGCGGCGTCCACGCTGCCGGCCTCGGCCGCCTTGGAGAACCAGGGCTCCGCACCGGCCGGGTCGTCCCCCTGGAGCAGCAGGATGGCCAGCGCGTTCGCGGCCTCCCGGTGTCCGGCGTACGCCGCCCGCCGGTACCACTGCTCGGCCTGCGCGGTCCGGCCCTGCTCGGCGCAGAGCAGCCCGAGGTTGTAGGCCCCGTTGTCGTCCCCGGCGTCCAGCGCGGCCCGGTACCAGCGCTCGGCGGTCTGGGTCTCGCCGCGCTCGGCGTGCAGCGCGCCCAGCGCGTTGGCCGCGTTGCCGTCGCCGTCCTGGGCGGCCCTGAGCCACCACACGGCGGCGCTCTCGGTGTCCCCTGCGTCGCGCAGCAGGAACCCCAGCGCGCACGCGGCGCGGGCCTCCCCGTCCTTGGCGGAGGTCAGGTACCAGCGGCCGGCCTCCTTGAGGTCCCCGCGCTTCTCCAGGATCGCCCCGAGGTGCAGCGCGGCCCGCCGGTGACCGCGCGCGGCGGCCTGCCGGTGCCACTGCTCGATCTCCTCGACAGCGTTGTCCGGCCCGGTCTCGTCCTCGGCACCGGCCTTCCGGTCGAGCGCGCGCGCCAGCCGGTAGGCGGCCTCACGGTGCCCGCGTTCGGCGGCGGCCCGCATCCAGTCCCAGGCCGCGGCGTCCCCGCGGTGCTCCAGCAGGTCGGCGAGCGCGTAGGCGCCCAGGGCGTGGCCCTGCTCGGCGGACTGGCGCAGCCAGTACTCGGCGGCGGGCTCGTCCCCGCGCTCACGGTGGTGGCGGCCCAGCGCGTGCGCGGCGGCGGCCGAGCCGGCCACGGCGGCGATCCGCCACCAGCCGGCGGCCTCCTCGGCATAGCCGCGCTGGTGCAGGAGGACACCCAGGTTATTGGCGGCGGCGCGGTCGCCGGCCGCGGTGGCGGCACGCAGGTGGGGCTCGGCTCCGTCGAGGTCTCCGCTGCGCAGGAGCATGGCACCGAGGACGCTCATCGCCTCGGTGTCGCCGGTCCGCGCGGCGAGCCGGAGGCGTACGTCCTCGGCCGCATCCCCCGTGTCGCCCGTCTCGCCCATTTCGTCCCGGGTCGGCCCCTCACCCGGAGACTGCACAAATCGCCCTGTCTCGAACAGAGTTGCCTTGTCCCCCATAACGTCCATCGTCGCACCACCCGCAACCTGGGTACACCCGGTATACCGCAGCCCGTAAGGTCACTTCAGCGTTTTGTCGACATGCCCACAGAGAGATAAGTCAAACACAGATAGCCCAACTCCCCACGGCGGCGCGGCCGTCCCTCCCGATCTGTACATGAGTTCGCACACCACGAAGGCCCGGATCCCTGTAAGGAATCCGGGCCTTCGTTTTCAGTAGCGGGGACAGGATTTGAACCTGCGACCTCTGGGTTATGAGCCCAGCGAGCTACCGAGCTGCTCCACCCCGCGCCGTTGTTCACAACCGTATCACGGCGCGGGGTGGTCTTGATCAGCTCTTGCCGCCGCCCGCGGCACTGTCCCCGCCCGCGGCCTTGTCCGCCTTGGCCTGGGCGTCCTCGGCCCGCTTCAGCGCGGCCTCGAGATCGTCCTGCGCCTTGGCGTACGCGGACCAGTCCGGCTTCGGCTTCTGCAGGGCCTCCTGCCCCGCCTCGAACGCCTTCTGGGCGTCGTCGAGCGCCTGCCTGACCGTCGGGTTGGTGGTGTCCGGCGGGTTGTTCCCCGTCTTCGGCGGTGTGGTCGAACCCTGTACGCCGAACACCTTGTTGAGCGCCTCGTCCAGGGTGTCCTCGAAGGCGGTCCGGCCTTCGTAGGTGACCAGCACCTTGCGCAGCAAGGGGTACTTCAGCGAACCACCACGGACGTAGACCGGCTCCGCGTAGAGCAGTCCTCCGTCCAGGGGCACGGTCAGCAGGTTGCCGTACTCGACCTTGGAGTGGCCTCTGCTCAGCAGGCTGATGGTCTCGGCGATGTCCGACTCGGAGTTGAACTGGCTCTGGACCTGCTTGGGACCGTAGACAGTGGTGCTCGCCGGCAGTTTCAGAACTCTGATCTTGCCGTAGTCGCTTGTGCCCGGGTCGGAGTCGACGGCCATGAAGGCGCTGAGGTTGTCCCGCCCGTTCGGCGTGAACGTCGTCGTCAGCGAGAACGCCTGGGCGCTCTGGTCCGGCATCTTCATGCTCAGGTAGTACGGCGGCACCGCGTTGCCCGAGTCGTTGGACGGGTCGTCGGGCACCTCCCACACCTCGCTGCCGCTGAGGAAGGTCTGCGCGTCGGTCACGTGGTAGCGGGTCAGCAGCTCGCGCTGGACCTTGAACAGGTCCTGCGGGTAACGCAGATGCTCCATCAGGTCCGCGGAGATGTCCGCGCGCGGCTGGACCGTGCTGGGGAAGGCCTTCATCCAGGTCTTCAGCACGGGGTCCGCGCTGTCCCACTGGTAGAGCTTGACCTCGCCGGTGTACGCGTCGACGGTCGCCTTCACCGAGTTGCGGATGTAGTTGACCTGGTTCTGCTGGGCCACCACCGCGCGGGAGTTGTTCGTCGCGGTCAGTGAGTCGGCCGTCGTGTCACCGAGCGTCGTACGGGAGGCGTACGGGTAGCCGTTGGTGGTCGTGTACGCGTCGACGATCCACTGGATGCGGTGGTTCACGACGGCCGGATAGGCGTCGCCGTCGATGGTCAGCCAGGGGGCGACCGCCTCGACGCGCTCCTTGGGGGTGCGGTTGTACAGGATCCGCGACCCCTTGCCGATCGCACCGGAGTAGAGGATCTGCGGCTCGTTGAACGCCACCGCGTACGCGGCCCGGTTGACCGGGTTGTCGAGGTTGACCCCGCTCTTGCCCTGGTAGCTGGTGGTCTTCTCGCGCTCGTTGTCGGAGTAGTCGACCTCCTTCTGGGGGCCGCCGACGATCGAGTACGTGGTGGTCTTCTCGCCGTAGTAGATCCGCTGCTGGTAGCTGCCGAGGGCGCCCTCGGACGGCAGGTTCTTCTCGGTGAAGACCGGGCGGCCCTCGGTGTCGGCCTCGGTGCCCTTGGCGGCGACCGCGCCGTAACCGTGCGTGTAGCGGAAGTGGTCGTTGATCCAGTTGTTCTTCGGGATGCCGCCCAGGTTCAGCTCGCGCAGGCCGATGACGGTGTCCTGCTCCTTGCCGTCCTTGGCGTACCGGTCGACGTCGAGGTTCGCCGGGAACCCGTAGTAGCCCTTGATCTGCTGCAGTTGCTGGAACGTCGGCGAGACGACGTTCGGGTCCATGATGCGGATGCTCGCCGTGTCGCCGACCTGGTCACGCAGCTTGGTCTTGTCCGTGGTGGCGGACTTGCCGGCGTACTCGGTGACCTTGGTGTCGTCGATGCCGTACGCCTCGCGGGTCGCCTTGAGGTTCTTCTGGACGTACGGGGCTTCCTTGGCCTGTTCGTTGGGCTGCACCTGGAACTTCTGCACGATGGCCGGGTACAGGCCGCCGATCAGGATCGCGGAGAGGACCATCAGCCCGAAGCCGATGACGGGAAGCTGCCAGGTGCGCCGCCACAGGGTGGCGAAGAACAGCAGCGCGCAGATGACGGCGATGCAGAACAGGATCGTCTTGGCCGGCAGGTAGGCGTTGGCGTCGACGTAGCGCAGGCCGGTCCAGTTGCCGGTCGCCTTGAAGTCGCTGGACTTGACGGCGAGCCCGTACCGGTCGAGCCAGTAGGCGACCGCCTTCAGCGCCACGAAGATGCCGAGGAGCACCGACAGGTGCCCGGTCGCGGCGGCGGTGGCGCGCGCTCCCGGGCTGGTGACGCGCAGCCCGCCGTACAGGTAGTGGGTGAGCGCGGCGGCGATCAGGCACAGGATCGCGGTGGCGAAGCCGAAGCCCAGCAGGAACCGGTACCAGGGCAGGTCGAAGGCGTAGAAGGAGACGTCGAGGTGGAACTGCGGGTCCTTCTGGTGGAAGGGCACGCCGTTGACCCACATCAGCCAGGTGCGCCACTGGCCGGCCGCGGAGGCGCCGGCGATCAGACCGACGAGGCAGGCGACGGCGAGCAGCAGCCAGGTCTTGTAGGGCGCGATGCCCATCCGGTAGCGGTCCAGGCTCTGCTGCTCCATGGACATGGCGCTCAGCGGCGGCCGCAGCCGGTGTGCCAGCCAGATGTTGAGGCCGACGGCGACGGCCATCAGCAGACCGAAGACGAAGAACAGCCCGATCTTGGTCCACAGCATGGTGGTGAACACGGACGAGTAGTGCACCGACCGGTACCACAGCCAGTCCGTCCAGAAGCCCGCGAACATGGTGAACACCATGCCGAAGACGGCGAGGACACCCAGTGTCGTGAGCAGGGCCCGGGCCCGCCGGGACGGGCGTCCCGCTCTGATCCGTGGCCCCGTCGGGCCTCCGCCGCGGTCCGGCATCTGGAAAGCCAAGGTGCGCACCTCGAAGTTCGCTGTCGATACGTCAGGCCCCCGATTTCACGGGCCGGCCGAGGCCCCCCGTGATCGCGGGCCACACCTATGCAACTTACTCACGGTTCACTCGGTTCCCGATTCCGCCCGGGAACGAGGCAGGATTGTGACCATGTCCAACACTCCCATGGCAGCGAACCCGCTCACCCGGGCCGTACTCGAGATCGACGAGTACGCCTCCGGCCTCGGCTGGGACCAGCCCGCCCGCCTCTTCGCCCTCGTAGACACCGCACGACTGCGGGCCCAGGAACCCTCGCTCGCCACCCAGCTCGGCCTCGACGACGAGTCCGAGACGGTCGGCCTCACCCCGATCGAGCAGGACGAGGTTCCGACGGACAAGGCGCTCGACGAGTTCCTCGGCACCATCGCCTGGCCGGACGCGGTGGTGGGCTGCGCGCTCACCGTGGAGCGCCTGATGCTGCCGCCGTCCGCCGAGGCGCAGGTGCCGCAGGGGCTGAGCGAGGCCAAGCTGGCGAAGTGGGTGGCGGAGCACCCCGAGCGCCAGGAGGTCCGCATGACGGTCGCGGTGCTGCGCGACGGGGGCCGCGAGTCGGCGCTGCGCCTGCGCGAGAAGGACTCCGCGACGGAGGTCCTGACGGGGCCGGAGCTGGTGCCGGGCCTGGCCGAGGCACTGGCGGCGACCTTCGCGGACTGATTTCGTCCGGTACGGCGATGGGGGCGCTCCCGGTGATCGGGAGCGCCCCCAGCCGCGTTCTCGAGGACCGCCGGTCAGCTCCTGGTGGTGCACTTCGGCAGGGCGGCGGTGTCTCCGCCGCGTATGTCCTTCAGGGCGTCGAGCGCGTCGCCGATGGTCTTCACCTTGACGAGCGTGAGCCCGCTCGGGGTGTCCTTGGCGGCCGCCGCGCAGTTGTCGGCGGGCGTGAGGAAGTACCGGGCGCCCTTGTCGCGCGCGCCGACGGTCTTCATCTCGATGCCGCCGATCGGCCCGACCGTCCCCTTGTCGTCGATGGTGCCGGTGCCGGCGACGAAGTTGCCGCCGGTGAGGCTGCCCGGGGTGAGCTTGTCGTAGATGCCGAGCGCGAACATCAGCCCGGCGCTGGGCCCGCCGACGTCGGCGAGCTTGATGTCGATGTTGAACGGGAAGGTGTGGTCGGTCCCGGCGGAGATCCCGACGATGGCGCGCCGGGCGCCGCTGTCGTGGGAGGTCGCCGTCGTGATGGCGACGTCCCGGGTCTTCGTCGCCGTCTTGTGCCCCTTCTCCGCCGCGGCCTGCTCCTTGGCCGGGACGACGGTGAAGACGACCTTCTGGCCGGGCTTGTGCCGGGTGACGAACTCGGCGACGTCGGACGGCTGCTTGACGGCCGTGCCGTCCACGGCCTTGATCACGTCCCCCGCGTGCAGCCTGCCCTCGGCCGGGGAGCCCTTGACGACGATGGAGACGATCACCCAGGACTTCACCGGGACGCCCAGCTCCTTCAGGGCGGCGACCTTGGCGCTCTCCTGGGACTGGCTGAACTCCTCGGCGTTCTCCTGGGTGGACTGCTCCTCGGTCTTGCCGTCCGGGTAGAGGGTGTCGTGCGGCACGATCTTGCTGTCGTGCGCCAGCCAGCCGTAGACGGCCTCCACCAGGTTCATCCGGAAGTCGGCGCTGGTGACCCGGACGGTGGTCATGTTCAGGTGGCCGTCCGTCGCGTACGTCTTGTGGCCGGAGATCTGCAGCACCGGCTCGCCGTCGTGCTCCCCGAGCGTGTTCACGGTCGGCCCGGGGGACATCTCCGCGTACGGCACGGGGATGAGCACACCCGCGCACAGGAGCGCGATCAGCATCAGGGTGGAGGCGAGCATCGTCGCGGTGCGGCGTGGCATGCCACGACATTACGGGACGCCTCTGTCAGCACACCGTCAGGGCACCTCTCCTCAGGCGCCGGGGGCGCCCGAGTGGGACTTCTTCTCCATGGCCTCGCGGAACCGGGCGTAGCCGTCCAGCTCGGGACCGTCGCTGCGGATCCTTCGGGTCCGATTGGCCCAACTGCCCCACAGTCCGGCCGCGACCGCGGCAACCAGCGGAATCAGCAACCAGGCGAGCGCCGCCATGCCGACCTCCCAACCCCATGAGCGTCCGCGACTGAGTGATCAGCAGATTAACCATCCGCACTGACAACGCTCACGCGAGGGGGGCGGTTACGCAACCGGACGGGCCGGTGCGCCGGCGGTGACGCCGGTCAGCAGGCGCCGACCCATTCCTCGGTCCCGTCGGAGAACCGCTGGTGCTTCCAGATGGGCACCTCGTGCTTCAGGTCGTCGATGAGCCTGCGGCAGGCCTCGAACGCCTCACCCCGATGGGGGCACGACACGCCGACGACGACGGCGAGGTCCCCGACCCGGAGGTCCCCCACCCGGTGGACGGCGGCCAGCGCCCGCACCGGGAACTCGGCGGCGACCTTCTCGGCGATCCGCCGCATCTCCGCCTCGGCGCTGGGGTGGCAGGAGTAGCCGAGCGCGTCGACGTCGGCTCCGCCGTCGTGATTGCGCACCGTCCCCACGAAGAGGGCGATGCCGCCGGCCGCGTCGTCCCCGACGGCGGCGAACACCTCGTCCACGGAGAGCGGGGTCTCCCGGACGCCGATCAGCTTGATGGGGTCCTGCGCCGCCTGCTCACCGGGGTGATCGTTCGTGGGTGCCATGCCCCCCATCGTGCCGCACACCTCCGGCATCCCGGAATACGACTTTCACCAGGCACGCGCGCGGGCCGCCTTGGAGCCTCCTACAGGTGCGCGGAGCGCGGCCGCTCGCGCAGGCCCTCGACGCAGCCCCTCGCGTCACCTCCGGCGGGCCTTGCGGGCCCGCCGCACCACCGCGGCGGCGCCCAGCAGCGCCACCGTCGCGCCCGCCGCGCCCGCGGCCGTGGCGTCCTTGCGTCCCAGCCGGCGTCCGGCGACGGTGTGCCGCCCCGCGACCTCCTCCAGCAGCTCCGCCAGCACCTCCTCGTTGGTCCAGCGGGGCCGCCATCCGGCGTCGTGCAGCCGGCTCCCGCTGACCACCCAGGGGTACATCGTGTACGCCAGGTCCCCCGCCGGGGACGGGGTGAGGCCGATCCGGTGCAGCCGGGCGGCGGCGCCCAGGGCGACCGCCGACGGCAGTTCCATCCGCCGGATCCCGGTCAGCTCCTCGACCTCCTCCTGCTCCAGCCATCCGTCGCAGCCGACGGCCAGTTCCCCGTCGACCTTCTCCAGGACGGCGTACTCCAGAGCGGCGCACAGGTCCTCGACGTGGCAGAACTGCCAGGCGGGCCGCGACCCGGCCGCCACGAGCAGCCGGGGTGACTCGAAGTACCGGGTCAGCGCGGTGTCGGTGCCTCCCACCAGCACCGCGGGCCGCACCACGGTCACGTTCAGCCCCGGGTGCGCGCGCGGGGCGCGCCGGGCCAGCCGCTCGATCTCCAGCAGGTCCCCTACGCCGGTGGCCTCGGCCGTCGCCCGCAGCTCGGCGTCCTCCGACAGGGGAAGCTCGTTGTCCGGCAGTGCCCCGTAGACCATCGCGGAGGTGCACAGCACCACCCGGTGCACTCCCGCCGCCGCGGCGGCGGTCAGCACGGTCTGCGTCCCCCGGACGTTGTAGGCGGTGCGGGCCGCCGGATCGGTCTCCAGGTCGAGGTCGAGCGCGAGGTGCACCACCACGTCCGCGCCCCGCAGCTTGTCCGCGATCGCCGGGTCGCGCACGTCCAGGATGTGCCACTGTGCGGCGGCACACTCCCCGCGCCGCTCGTCTATGGCGATGACCTGCTTGATCTCCTCGGCGGCCGCGAGCCGCTCGGTGAGCATCGCACCGACCCCGGCGGCCGCGCCGGTGACCGCGACGACGGGCCCGCGCACGCCGGTCGTCCCGTCGGCGCGCAGCGCCGTGGTCGAGGGGCGGTGGTCGGGCGACGGGCGGTCTGTATGGTTTCGCGCTGCGCGAACCTGTGGATCTGGGGAACTCACCGGGCGTCTCCAGCGGTTGTCTTCGGTACGGGCGCGAGTGAGGCGCACGTACCAGGTGCATCCATCCTGCCGCAGGCTTTCCGTGGGCGAAGCACCGAGGCCCGATCGGGTCCGGGTGTCTACGCTGGGTGGTGATGTCGGGCAGCCGCGCCGCCGGAGAGAACCGGTGGCCTTACCAGCCGAGGAATCCCGTGAGTGACACCCCATTCGGATTCGGCCTTCCGCCGGAGGAGCCGGAAGACGGCGACGAGGGCAAGAAGAAGGACCAGCAGAGCGGTGGTGAGCAGGGACCGGCCAACCCGTTCGGTTTCGGGCTGCCCGGAGCCGGAGGCTTTGGCGGCCCCGGCGCCGACAACCCGCTCGCAGCGATGTTCGGATCCCTGAACCCCACCGACCTGGGCGCCGCGTTCCAGCAGCTCGGCCAGATGCTCTCCTACGAGGGCGGCCCGGTGAACTGGGACATGGCCAAGCAGATCGCCCGCCAGACGGTCTCGCAGGGCACCCCGGACGGCGTGAAGGACGCGAGCGTCGGCGGCGCCGAGCGCTCCGCGGTCCAGGAGGCCGTCCGTCTGGCCGATCTGTGGCTGGACGACGCGACGTCCCTGCCGTCGGGCGCGGCCTCGGCGGTGGCCTGGTCCCGCGCGGAGTGGGTCGAGGCGACCCTGCCCGCGTGGCAGGAGCTGGTCGACCCGGTCGCCGAGCGGGTCGGCGCGGCGATGGGTGACGTCCTGCCGGAGGAGATGCAGGCCATGGCGGGCCCGCTGATCGGCATGATGCGCTCGATGGGCGGCGCCATGTTCGGCACGCAGATCGGGCAGGCCGTGGGCGTGCTCGCGGGCGAGGTCGTCGGTTCCACCGACATCGGCCTGCCGCTGGGCCCGGCCGGCAAGGCCGCGCTGCTCCCGGCCAACGTGGAGGCGTTCGGCAAGGACCTCGGCGTGCCGCAGGAGGAGGTCCGGCTCTACCTGGCCCTGCGCGAGGCGGCCCACCAGCGCCTGTTCGCGCACGTGCCGTGGCTGCGCTCGCACCTGTTCGGCGCGGTCGAGGGCTACGCGCGCGGCATCAAGGTCGACACGGCCAAGCTGGAGGACGTGGTCGGGCAGTTCGACCCGCAGAATCCCGAGCAGCTTCAGGACGCCCTTCAGCAGGGCATGTTCCAGCCGGAGGACACGCCCGAGCAGAAGGCGGCGCTGGCCCGTCTGGAGACCGCTCTGGCGCTCGTCGAGGGCTGGGTGGACGCGGTGGTGCACGCGGCCGCGAAACCGCGCCTGTCGTCCGCCGACGCCCTGCGCGAGACCTTGCGCCGCCGCCGCGCCACCGGCGGTCCGGCGGAGCAGACGTTCGCCACGCTGATCGGCCTGGAGCTGCGCCCGCGCCGGCTGCGTGACGCCTCCCGGCTGTGGGCCTCGCTCACGGACGCGCGCGGAGTGGACGGCCGGGACGCCCTGTGGGCCCACCCGGACATGCTGCCGACCGCCACCGACCTGGACGACCCCGACGGCTTCGTGCACCGCGAGCAGCTGGACTTCTCCGAGCTGGACAAGATGCTCGGCGAGGCGGCGGGCGGCGCCGGCGAGAAGCCGAACCTGAAGAAGGACGACGAGGCCGAGGGCGACGACACCGAGTGAGCCTGTACGACGACGCGGTCCTCGTGCTGAAGGAGTACGAGGGCCAGGCCGAACTGCGCCAGGCCTACCTGGACCATCTGGCGGCGCACCCGGACGGCATGTGGAAGGCGTGCGGGGACGGTCACCTCACGGCGAGCGCGCTGGTGATCGACCCCGAGCGCGGCCGGGTCCTGCTCACCCTGCACCGGAAGCTGCGGATGTGGTTGCAGATGGGCGGCCACTGCGAGCCCGGCGACGCCACCCTGCGGGACGCCGCCCTCAGGGAGGCCACGGAGGAGTCGGGGATCGCGGGGCTGTCCCTGGTGCCCGGCGGCCCGGTCCGCCTGGACCGGCATCCGATCCCGCCGCCCTGCCACTGCCACTTCGACGTCCAGTACGCGGTGCTGGCCCCGCCCGGAGCCGTCCAGGAGATCAGCGACGAGTCCCTGGACCTGCGTTGGTTCGGGTACGACGAGGTGGCCGGCGTGGCCGACGAGTCCGTCGTACGCCTGCTGGAGGCGGCGCGCGCCCGGCTCTGAACGCACGAGGGGGTGACCGCCCGGGCGGTCACCCCTCGTCGGTTCGCCCGCGCTCAGCTCCAGACGTTGCCCTGGTTCTGTCCGCGCGCCCCCTGCTGCCCCATGCCGAACTGCGCGGCGATCCCCTGCCCGATCTGCGCGTTCTGCGGCGGCAGCAGCTCACTGGGCTGGACCAGCGCGAAGCCGGAGCCCATGAAGCTCAGCTCCCAGCCCTCGCCGGTGCTGCCGCGGCGCCGCCAGACGCCGGAGGAGTGCGTCTGGGCCTGCATCTGCACCCGCAGCCCGGTGGACCAGGCGACGATCGCGTCGGCGTCGCAGTTGACGTACTTGTCGGGCGTGACCTGCATCAGCAGCGGCGCGCCCGAGGTCATCAGGGCGACCTTGCCGCGTCCGGTGATGTTGAGCTGGTACTTCCCGGAGCCGGAGATGCCGTACAGGCTGTCGACCGCGATGACCTCGTGGTGCAGTGAGGAGTCCATGGCGAGGACGTAGGAGCTGTCGACGGTCAGCCCGTCCTGCTCGACGTCCATGACGTGCACGTACTGGGCGAGGTTGGCGAGGTAGACGGTGCCCTGTCCGTGACAGCGCATCAGGTCCAGGCCCTCGCCGGTGTGCCTGCGCGCGCGTGCCTGGCCGTTGCTGCGGTACTCGGCGTCGAACTCGACCAGGCCCTGGTAGGCGACCATGGTCCCCTTGCGGGCGAGGAGGTCGTCGTGGCCCTCCAGGGTGACGCGGAGCATCTGCTTGTTCTGCAGGCTCCAGCGCTCCTGGGTCTGCTGGTCGTTGTGGGCGAAAAGCGGGCTCTGCATGATGTTCTGACTCCCCCTCAGCCCCGGAACCGAAGGCGGTCGGTGCTGTCCTCGCTGGGCTGGACGACGACGATGCCCTGGCCGGAGAAGGCCATCTGGTAGGCCTCGCCGCTGCCCCGGCCGATCAGCGACTGCGCCTTGAAGCTGCGCTTGCCCTTCACCTTCAGGTTCGGGGACCAGGCGACGAGCGCGTCCGGGTCGACGTACGTCTCGTCCTCACCGCCGCCGCAGTCGACGACGATCGGCTTGCCCCGGGAGGTCAGCGCGACCCAGCCCTGCCCGGAGATCTTGGTGTTCCACAGGCCCTGTCCGGCGAACTTGGCGAGCCCCTTCACCCGCTCCACGCCCCAGCTGAGGTGGGCGTCGAAGGCGAGCAGGTTGGTGGCGTTGACCGAGATGCCGTCGCCGTTGAGGTTGATCACGACGACGTCGGCGCCGTAGTCGGCGAGGTAGAGCAGTCCGTCGCCGGAGCACTTCATCAGGGGGGCGCCCTCACCGGTCATCCAGTCGCGGGCGATCTGGCGGACGGCCGGCGGATTGGGCTCGTACTGGATGAAGCCCTCGTAGGCGACCATCGACCCCACGCGCGCGAGGAGGTCGCTGCCGGTCTGCATGGCGACCTTCAGCATGTGGCTGCCGTGGTTCTCCATGCGGGCGGTGACGGGTGCGGGGGCGTAGCCCGCGAGCGGCTGGTTCATGACGGGCTCCCTCAGACCTCGTACGGCTGGACGACGATGAAGTTGCCGGGAGCGCCCCGGAACTGCAGGTTGACGCTCTCGCCGGTGTCGCCCGGGTAGGCGTTGCGGCGCATCCGGACCTGGCTGGAGACGATCACCTGGGAGGCCGCCGACCAGGCCACCACCGCGTGGCAGTCGGCGAACGTCGTCGGCGTCACCGGCAGCACCACGGGGGTGCCGTGCGTCTTGACGACGATCGTGCCGGTGCCCTGGAACTGCATCGTGAACAGCGCGCCGCCGGGGATGCCGTGACCCTCGATGCGCCGGACCTCGTACTGGAGGCTCTCGTCGAAGGCGAGGACGTTCTCCGCCGAGACGCAGATCGCGTCGCCCTGGAGTTCGACGGGGTGCACGTGGGTGGAGTTCTCGGCGAGGAACACCTGGCCCTGGCCGGTGCAGCGCATCAGCTGCATCTCCTGGCCGGTCGCGTTGCCCACGATCCGCCCGGCGAACCCGGCGCCCTTGTAGCTGAAGTCGACCTTGCCCTGGTAGAGCACCATGCTGCCCTGCCGGGCCAGCACGGGCTGGCCGCCGACGCCGAGGTCGACGCGGATGAGCTTGGAGTTCTGCGGCGTCCAGCGCTGCCCGGTGGGTGTCTCCCTGAACTTCTGCAGCGCGGCCGTCACTCCGGCACCGCCCTGGGGGGCGCCCTGCGGGACGCCGTAACCGGCGGCCTGCTGGCCGGGGACCTGGCCGTACGGCGGCTGCTGCCCGTAACCCGGGGGCATGGGCGCGCCGGGCTGCCCGCCGTGGGAGGGCTGCTGGCCGTAGCCCGGAGGCATCGGGGCGCTGGGCTGACCCCCGTAAGGGGGTTGCGGCGGCTGGCCGTAGGGCGCGGGAGCCGGGGCCGGGGGCGGGACGGTGCCGCCGGGGGGCGGGGTCAGGGGCGCGATGACCGTCGGCGCGCCGTGCACGTTCGGGGCGGGAGCCGGGGCCGGGGGCGGGGTGAAGCCCTGCGGGGCCGGAGGGGGCGCGGGTGCCGGCGCGGCGGGAGCGCCGAACGCGGGCGGGGCGGCGGCCTGGGCGGGCGGGGCGAAGCCGGGCGCGGCCGTGGGCTGCGGCTGCTGCGGGGCGGCCGGCGCCTCCTCCTCCAGCACCTCGCCGCCGAAGTTCTTCAGCAGCGCCTCGAGGCCGCCGTCGAAGCCCTGTCCGACCGCCGCGAACCGCCAGACGTCCTTGAAGTAGAAGTCGCCGAGCATGACGGCCCGCTCGGTGGAGAACTCCGAGCCGTCGAAGGAGTACCGCGCGACCTCCTCGCCACCGGCCACGATGCGCAGGTATCCGGGGCCGATCTGCGACATCTGCCCGGCGCCGTCGACGGTCGCCGTGAAGGACAGCTTCCGGATGTCCGCCGGGACGCGGTCCAGCGTGACCCGGAACGACTCCGTGTCACCGGCCTGGGCGCCCAGCAGCTGGACGGACTCCTCCGGGGTCTTCGGCTGGTTGAAGAAGATGAAGTACCGGTCGTCCGAGAGGCGCTCGTCGGCGTCCAGACCGAAGCAGCTGATGTCGAAGGTCAGTCCGGGGGCGGAGATCTGCACGCCTACGTACAGATCGGTGCCCGTCGTCAGGTCACTGATCCTGGCCTTGTGGCCGCGTTGGAATTCCCTGGCCATGCGTTACGACCGTCCCCCATCCCGAATGCGAGTGCGTCGCGCCAGGCTAACCGCAAATTTCGGCAAAGGACGCGGGCGGTGCGAGTCGGTACAGACCCGGTACACAACCGGCCGCGCGCCCCGCGCGCGGTCCGGTCACTCGCCGCGCGCGCCGGGCACGTGCGGCAGCCGTCCGGCCGCCACCACCCCTTCGAGGTAGCCGCGGGCCCGCTCGGTACGCGGGTAGGACTCCAGCAGCCGCCAGAAGTCGGCCCCGTGACCGGGCACCAGCAGATGCGCCAGCTCATGGCAGAGGACGTAGTCGATGACGTACTCCGGCATCCCCTGCAGCCGGTGCGAGAGGCGGATGCTGCCCTCGGCCGGAGTACACGAGCCCCAGCGCGTGTTCTGGTTGGTGACCCAGCGCACGGAAGCGGGACGCGCCCGGCCGTCGAAGTACTGGGCCGACAGCCGCTCGGCACGCTCGGTCAGCTCGGCGTCGCCCAGCACCCGTTTGCTCTCCTGGGCGGCGAGCTTGGCGAGCATGAGGGTCACCCAGCGCTGCTCCTCCGCCTCGGACATCCGGGCGGGGATCAGCACGACGGTGCGATCGCCCTCGCGGTACGCGGAGACCGTCCGGCGGCGCCGGGTACTCCTGCGGACCTCGATCGCGCTCGCCCCCGAGCCGCTCGGCGGCTGGCTCGTCGTGCTGCGCTGTGGTTTTCCGGCGCTGTGCAGGGGGTCGGCGGGCACGCCCCGACGTTACCCGCTGGGGCGGGCCGAAGTCCCGGCTCCGGGGCGCCCGGATACCGGTGGCCCACCATGTGTTTGATTTGTACGACCGATATGTCCGAGTGGCGCCGCCGATCAGTACGACTAACACCCCCAGCCTGTGGACAACTTCGGGCACCACTTCGGCACGGCCCGGCATGCTGGCGGAGGTCGGCGGAGCGTGACCGGCTCCACCGCCCACGGGACACGGACCGACTCGACTCGACTCGACTGCGGGACGTTTGCCCACACGAGGAACAATTCAGGAGAATGCGACGGACACGGGGGCTGTCATGCATCCGATGGTGAAACCCGCGCTGCGGCGCGGCTGGCGCGACCTCAACACCGTGCAGTTCGGGATGACCCCGGCGCACGCGATGACACTGGGACCGATGGACACAGCGACCGGCAGCTTCCTGGACCTGCTCAACGGCACCCGCGGCCTGCCCCTGCTGCGGGACGAGGGCCGGCGCATGGACCTGCCGGACGGCCAGGTCGACGCGCTGCTCGAGCGGCTGGCCCGGGCGGGCCTGCTCGACGACACCCGCGGCGGCGGGCCGGCCGCCGACACCCTGCGAGAGCGGGCGGACGTCCTGGAGCGGCTGCGCCCCGACCTCGCCTCGCTGTCCCTGACCACTGCGGAACCGGGCGGCGCGCTCGGCCGGCTCGCCGCCCGCGGCTCGCTGCGCGTGCAGGTGCGGGGGGCGGGGCGGGTCGGGGCCGCGCTGGCGTCGGTGCTGTCCGGGGCCGGGGTCGGGGAGGTCGACGTGCGAGATGTGGGACGCGTCGAACCGTGGGACGTGACCCCGGGCGGGCTCCCCGCCGACTCGCTGCGCGAACGCCGGCAGGACGCGGCACGGGCGGCGGTCCGCCGTGCGGCCCCGGGCCGGCCCGCGCGCCGCACCCGCTCCGCCCGCGCGGCGGCCACCGGAACCGGCGATCCCGGCCTCTCCCTGGTGATCCTCACCCCACGGGACGACGTCGCCGTGCACGCGCCGGACCCGTTCGCCGCCGAACCGCTCATGGCCTCCGGCACTCCTCATCTCTACGCGGGGGTCGTGGAAGGGACGGGCGTCGTCGGGCCCCTCGTCCTGCCGGGCGGGACGAGCTGCGCGGGCTGTCTGCACCAGGACCGCACGGACCGCGACGCGGCCTGGCCCCGGCTGGTCGCGCAGTGGCGCTCCGGCAACGCCCGCCGAGTGGGGGCGTGTGACATGGCTCTCGCCACGGCCGTCGCCGGACTGGCCGCGGCCCACGCCCTCGCCTTCCTCGACGGGGAGTCGCCGTCCAGCGCGGGCACCCGCTGGGAGGCATCCCTACCGGGTCTGACCTGGCACTCCCGCCCGATCTGGCCGCACCCGGCATGCGGATGCGGGGCGGTGGAGAGAGGTGTGGGCAAGCACTCCTCCACGGACGGGGAGCCGCGCGAGACAATGGTGGTGCGACAGCCGTCGCCGGAGCAACGACGCGAGGCAGGCGCGTTGCGGCCGACTGGGACTTGGAGGGCGCATGTCTGATCTTCCGCGCAAGGCGGTCACCCGTACCGCCAAGCTCGCCGCGCTCCCGCTCGGCTTCGCCGGCCGGGCCACCTGGGGGCTGGGCAAGCGGATCGTGGGCGAGTCCGCGGAGATCGTCGGCCGGGAACTGCAACAGCGCACGGCTGAGCAGTTGTTCAAGGTCCTCGGCGAGCTCAAGGGCGGGGCCATGAAGTTCGGGCAGGCGATGTCCGTCTTCGAGTCCGCCCTGCCCGAGGAGATCGCCGGCCCCTACCGCGCCGCGCTCACCAAGCTCCAGGACGCGGCGCCGCCGATGCCGACCCGCACGGTCCACGCCGTGC
Source organism: Streptomyces sp. NPDC047869 (assembly GCF_040704065.1). Taxonomy (NCBI): domain Bacteria; kingdom Bacillati; phylum Actinomycetota; class Actinomycetes; order Kitasatosporales; family Streptomycetaceae; genus Streptomyces; species Streptomyces sp. NPDC047869. Next base: position 157,970 of record NZ_JBEYRK010000005.1, on the reverse strand, counting down.
TCGAGGAACGGCTGGGCACGGAGTGGCGCGAGCTGTTCCTGGAGTTCGAGGACAAGCCGGCCGCCGCGGCCTCCATCGGGCAGGTCCACCGCGCGGTGTGGCACGACGGCCGCGAGGTGGCGGTCAAGGTGCAGTACCCGGGCGCGGGCGAGGCCCTGCTGTCGGATCTGACCCAACTCAGCCGCTTCGCCCGGCTGCTGGGGCCGCTGATCCCCGGCATGGACATCAAGCCCCTGATCGCGGAGATGCGGGACCGGGTCTCCGAGGAGCTGGACTACGCGCTGGAGGCGCAGGCCCAGCAGGCACACGCGGAGGAGTTCGCGGACGATCCGGACGTCGTGGTCCCGGCGGTGGTGCACCAGTGCGATCAGATCCTGGTCACGGAGTGGATCGACGGGATCCCGCTGTCGGAGATCATCAACGACGGCACCGAGGAGCAGCGCGACCGGGCCGGCCAGCTCCTGGCCCGCTTCCTGTTCTCCGGCCCGGCCCGCACGGGTCTGCTGCACGCCGATCCGCACCCGGGCAACTTCCGTCTGCTGCCCGGCGACCCGGACGGTGACGGCGAGTGGCGCCTGGGCGTGCTGGACTTCGGCACCGTGGACCGGCTCCCGGGCGGCCTGCCGGAGCCGATAGGCGTCTCGCTGCGGATGACCCTGGACGGCGAGGCGGATCCCGTCTACGAACTGCTGTGCACGGAGGGGTTCGTCAAGGAGTCCATAGAGCTGGACCCCGACGCGGTCCTCGACTACCTGCTGCCGATCATCGAACCGGCCCGGGTCGAGGCGTTCACCTTCACCCGCTCGTGGATGCGCAGCCAGGCCGCCCGCATCGCCGACGTCCGCTCCCCCGCCTACCAGCTGGGCAAGCAGCTCAACCTGCCACCGGCCTACCTGCTGATCCACCGGGTGACGCTGAGCACCATCGGTGTGCTCTGCCAGCTCGGAGCCACGGTGCGGCTGCGTGAGGAGCTGGAGGAGTGGCTGCCCGGCTTCGTCCCCGCGGACGAACTGGACGAGGAGGAGCCGGCGGCGGAGGCGTGACGGCCGTAACGCACGGCGGGGGCCGGTCCGTTCGGACGGACCGGCCCCCGAGGTGAAGGTTTCGCCTCCCTGTGCCGGGAGGCCACCGCTTCAGGTGTGCTGGATCACTGCATGACGGCCATGGCCAGCGCACGGCGGGCGCGCATCGAGGCGCGCTCCGCACGGCGCTGCATGCGGCGAGCGGTCGCCAGGCGCGCGGCCCGGCGTTCCTGCTCGGCGCCGCGCAGCATGTCGTGCATATGCGCACGAGCCAGGGCTTCTGGGATGAGTTGCATCTCTCGGGTCCTGTTCTGACGCGAGTCGGTCGCGCCGGTGGTGGTGAAGTCTGGGGTCGCGGAGCCTGCGGGCTCGCTGGCGGACGGCTTCATCGGGGCCTGCTTCTTGGGGTCGTGCGTGAGGGGACGGTCGATGGTTCCTGTGGTGTTCATGCTGTGACCGGGTTCTTGCGGGGGCGGCCACGCGGCCGCTTCCGGGCGACGACGACACCCTGGACGAACAGCTCGCCACCCCAGACGCCCCAGGGCTCACGCCGCTCCTTCGCCCCGGCGAGGCACGCCTCCATCAGCGGGCAGGTGCGGCAGAGGGACTTGGCGTACTCGACGTCGGCCGGCGACTCGGCGAAGAAGACCTCGGGGTCGTAGGAACGGCAGGGGACGGGTACGCCGAGGTTCTCGATGGCGTCGTCGAGCGCGGTGAGCGCGGTGAGCGGGATCAAGGTGGAGTCCTCCGTGAGGCCGGGCGGGGGGATCGTTCGTGAAGGCGGTACGGACGGGGCGTGCGCTTCGAGTTGCACGGTTCGGTCTTCCTCGTCTGGTCGTTCCGGCCTGTTGACCGGGCGTCGGCTTGGTACCGGGTTCTTTTCCTGTCCCGAGGCCCCTTCGCTCCGTCGTCCCCGTTCGGGGAAAACAGAAGGGCCGCGGATCCCGGGTGGGGTTCCGCGGCCCTGAAGGCGCCGGCCTGATCGGCGATCAGGCTGGATCACTCCAGGGTTCTGGCCCACGGAAGGCCCACATCAGGTGGTGCTGCGTCGTCTGCTTCCGGAATCCGGCACCGGCCGCCGCAAAGGCATAGGCATGTGCCTGTGCCGCTACCGCTTCCAGTGCCTTCGTCGGTCGCTCATTGCGCTCACGGACGGGAAGGACCGCGAGAGCAGGGGAGGACGCCGGACGGGCGGCACGGATGCCGGACAGACCGGTGCCCTGGTTCGAGGCGCCGAGCATGCACGTGGAGACGGCCGAGCGATCGGTCATTTTGGCCGTGCTGATGATGGTCTCGATGCTGATCACTGGACTCGCCTCCTCTCGGCGTCTGGGGGGACCGGGGTGAACCGATCCATTCGGATATGCAAGTACAACACGGAGTCAGGACCTTGGAGAAGGCCGCCGCTTCCGTGCCTAGAACCTATGGGGATTGCCGGGGCATGCGCAAACTATTTTTTCGACGAGTTGGCATCAGTCGCGCCCGTCCTCCGACCCGATCTCCTGACCTGCGCAGATGGCCAGAACATCGGCTCCATAACGCTGCAACTTGCGGGCACGGACACCAGGGATGCGGGAGAGCCCCGCGGGATCCTCCGGCCGTGCCTCGGCGATGGCCATCAGGGTGCGGTCGGTGAAGACGCAGAAGTCCGGCTGCCCGCTGCGCTCCGCCTGGACCGCACGCCACGCGCGCAGCCGCTCGTAGAGGCCCTCGTCCATGTCGGAGGGGCAGTCCTCGCAGCGCATCAGCTTCATCTCACCGGCGTCGGTGAGGGTGCGGCCGCAGACCCGGCAGCGGGCCACGGTGCGCTGGGTGCGCCGGGGGACGGCCGGGGTGCTGACCGCCGCGCCGCGCTCGACGCCCCCGCCGGCGGCGGTGCCGGCGCGGCCGGCGGTGGCGGCGGTTCCGGGGCGCAGGCCGTCGAGGAAGCGGCTGGGCCTTCGGCTGGGGCGTCCGCCCGGTGCGCGGGACAGGGCCCAGGAGAGGTGGAGCCGCTCTCTGGCGCGGGTCACACCGACGTAGAGGAGGCGGCGCTCCTCCTCGACCTGTTCGTCGGTCTTGGCGTAGGTGATCGGCACCATGCCCTCGGCGATGCCGACGAGGAAGACCACGTCCCACTCCAGGCCCTTGGCCGCGTGCAGGGAAGCCAGGGTGACGCCCTGGACGGTCGGGGCGTGCTGGGCGCCTGCCCGCTCGTCCAGTTCGGCGACGAAGTCGCCGAGGGTGGCACCGGGGCGGGCGACGGAGAGGTCGTGGGCGAGGTTGACCAGGGCGGCCAGGGACTCCCAGCGCTCCCGGACGGCGCCGGAGCCAGCCGGGGGTGTGCTGGTCCAGCCCTCTCCGGACAGCACGGCGCGTACCTGCGAGGGCAGGTCGTCGACGTCGTCCAGCAGGGCGTCGTTGCCGCCGAAGCGGGCCGCGCCGCGCAGGGCCACGCTCGCCTTGCGGACCTCGGGCCGGTCGAAGAAGCGTTCGGCGCCGCGCAGCTGGTAGGGGACTCCGGCGTCGGCGAGAGCCTGCTCGTAGGTCTCGGACTGGGAGTTCGTCCGGAACAGGACGGCGATCTCGGAGGCCGGGACACCGGCGTCGATCAGCCCCCGGATACGCCGGGCGGCGCCTTCGGCCTCGGCCGGCTCGTCGGTGTACTCGCTGTAGACGGGCTCGGGTCCGGGCGCGCGCTGGGAGACCAGTTCCAGCCGGTGGTCGGCGGCGCGGCCGTGGGCCTGGGTGAGCAGGCCGTTGGCGAGGTGGACGACCTGCGGGGTGGAGCGGTAGTCGCGGATCAGCTTGACGACCGTGGCACGTGGATGACGGGCGCGGAAGTCGAGGAGGTGGTCGGGCGTTGCTCCGGTGAATGAGTAGATCGTCTGGCTGGCGTCCCCGACGACGCAGAGGCTGTCGCGCTCGCCGAGCCAGAGTTCCAGGAGCCGCTGCTGGAGCGGGCTGACGTCCTGGTACTCGTCGACCACGAAGTGCTGGTACTGGGCGCGTACCTGTTCGGCGATGTCGTGCCGGTCCTGGAGGACGGCGACGGTCAACAGCAGCACGTCCTCGAAGTCGATGACCGCGCGGTTCCGCTTGAGGTCCTCGTAGGCCGCGTAGACATGGGCGACCTCCGCCCGGTCGCGCGGGGCCTCCCGGCCGGCCTTCGCAGCCGCGTACGCGTAGTCGGCGGGGACGGTCTGGGTGACCTTGGACCATTCGATCTCGGCGGTGACGTCCCGCAGCTCGCCGCGGTCGAGGCGGAGGTTGCAGGCGGCGGCCGCGTCGGCGACGAGCTGGATCTTGCGGTCGACGAGCCGGGGCATGGAGCCGCCGACCGCTTTCGGCCAGAAGTACTGGAGCTGCCGCAGCGCCGCGGAGTGGAAGGTGCGGGCCTGGACACCCTGCGCGCCGAGCTGGCGCAGGCGCCCGCGCATCTCTCCGGCGGCACGGTTGGTGAAAGTGACGGCGAGCACGCTGGACGGCTGGAGGACGCCTGCCCGGACCCCGTAGGCGATGCGGTGGGTGATCGCGCGGGTCTTGCCGGTGCCCGCTCCGGCCAGGACGCACACCGGGCCGTGCAGGGCGGTGGCCACTTCGCACTGCTCGGGGTCGAGGCCTTCGAGCACCGCGTCGGCCGTGTCCGGTACCTGCGGGAAGAGGGTGGAGTGCGTTGCTGCTGTCACATGGCCATGCTGCCAGGTCGCCCGGGACCGCTGTGCCGGTTGTCCACAGGCGGGGGCCCGCGGTCGTACTAATGCGGCAGGCATCACAGAGGCGGACGTGAGCGGCGGCACCCGGCGCACCGCGGCCCGGACCCGGGGCGGGGAATGCCCGCCGCATCCCTTACGTTCTTCCCCTGGACGACCTTCCCCGAGCTGCCTGAGGAGCGCGAGAGACATGCAGGGCACTGTGACGATGTACAGCACGACTTGGTGTGGCTACTGCCGTCGGCTGAAGAGCCAGCTGGACCGCGAGGGCATCGCCTACACCGAGATCAACATCGAGCAGGACCCCGAGTCCGCCGCCTTCGTGGAGAAGGCGAACGGCGGAAATCAGACGGTCCCGACCGTCCGGGTGCTTCCCACCTCCGGTGGCAACGAGGTCGTGATGACTAACCCGAGCCTCGCCCAGGTCAAGCAGGCCCTCACCGCCTGACCCTCGCGCCGCACGACCCCCGACGACCTCGATGGCCGGTCGGGGGTTTCGTGTGCCGCCCGACTCTCCGCTCGGCCGCGTCGAGCGGTTCGCCGCCGAGCACGGTCACGACGCGCTCAGGGACGAGCACTTCGAGGCCGCGAGGAAGGGGCGTCCCCTGCTCCCCTCGGAAGACGGGACCCCGCCTGCCTCGGTCGGCCGACGGGGTCGTGGACGGTGGACCGCCCGGTGTCTCAGATGACGCTCCGGGTCGGCAGCGGCTTGCCGTACCACATCCCGATCAGGCGGGCGGCGATGGAGATGCCGTAGGGCGGCAGCACCTCGCCGGTCTCGAAGGCCGTGCACAGGTCCTCGCGGGAGAACCAGCGGGCCTCGTGGATCTCGTCGCCGTCGACGGTGATCTCGGTGGAGGTGGCACGGGCCATGAAGCCCAGCATGAGGCTGGACGGGAAGGGCCAGGGCTGGCTGGCCACGTACTCGACCGGGCCGACGTGGACGCCGGCCTCCTCGAAGACCTCGCGGCGTACGGACTGCTCGATGGACTCGCCGGGCTCGACGAAACCGGCGAGCGTGGAGAAACGGCCCTCGGGCCAGTGGACCTGCCGGCCGAGCAGGATCCGGTCGTCCTCGTCGGTGACGGCCATGATCACGGCCGGGTCGGTGCGCGGGTAGTGCTCGGCGCCGCAGGCCGGGCAGCGGCGGATGTGGCCGGCGGCGGCGATGACCGTGCGCTCGCCGCAGCGGGAGCAGAAGCGGTGGGTGCGCTGCCAGTTCTCCAGGCCGACGGCGTGCACCATGAGGCCCGCGTCCCGCGGCGACAGCAGCAGTCCGGCCTCGCGCAGGCCCGCCGGGCGCGCGGACTGGTCGATACGACCGGGCAGGGCGTCCTTCTGGAGCGCGAAGTAGCTGACGCCTTCCTCGTCGTTGCCGAGGAAGTAGCGGTGGGCTTCGGTGAGCGGCGCCTCGAAGGAGGGGGTCATGACGAGTTCGGTACGGCCGTCGGGCGTCTCGTCGATGAGCACCTGGCCGCCGGAGACCACGAAGCAGCGGGTCGTGGGGTGGCTCCACGCCGCCGCGAGCCAGGCTTCGTCGAGCCGGTGGTGGGCGGCGCGGTCGATGCCGCTCGGGGCGGTCAGCGAGATGGGGCGGTCGGCGGTCTGGTCGGTCCAGGTGGTCACGGGTGCTTCCAACTCCCCCAGTGCAAGGTGCAACGGTTCGTTTCGGCGGGTGGTTCGGCGGACGTGGGGCGTGAGGGCACCGGGCCGGGCGCGGGCGGGGCGAGCGGGCGGTAATTCCAGTGTGCCCCGCGCGCGGTGCCGTCCCGTACGGCGCTTGCCGGTCAGGGGGCGTGCCGCCAGTTCGCGGCGAGGTCGCCCCACAGGTAGGCGCTGGTCTCGACGCCCTTGAGGAGGAGGTCGAGCTCGACCTTCTCGTTGGGGGCGTGCCAGCCGTCGGAGGGGACGGAGATGCCGAGGAAGAGGACGGGGGCTCCGAGGACCTCCTGGAGGTCGGCGGCGGGGCCGGAGCCGCCCTCGCGGGTGTAACGGACGGGCCCCTGGAAGGCGCGGCTCATGGCACGGACCACGGACTGCAGTGCGGGGTGGTCGAGGGGGGTCAGGCACGGGCGGGTGGCGGAGCCGAAGTCGATCTCGTGCCGGATGCCCTCGGGCAGCTGCTCGGCGGCCCAGGCGCGGACGGCCTTCTCGATGTGGTCGGGGTCCTGGCCGGCGACCAGCCGGAAGGAGAGCTTCACCGTGGCGGAGGACGGGACGATCGTCTTGCTGCCGGGGCCCTGGTAGCCGCCGCCGATGCCGTTGACCTCAGCGGTGGGGCGGGCCCAGATGCGTTCCAGGGTGGTGTGTCCGGCCTCGCCGTGGGTGGCGCGCGACTTGGCGGTGCGCAGCCACGTCGCCTCGTCGAAGGGGAGCTGGGCGAACAGCTGGCGTTCGCGGTCGGTCAGCTCGACGATGCCGTCGTAGAAGCCGGGGACGGCCACGCGCGCGTGCTCGTCGTGCAGTGCGGCGACCAGGCGGGCCGCGGCGGTGGCGGGGTTGGGTACGGCACCGCCGAAGGAGCCGGAGTGGATGTCCTGGTCGGGGCCGTACAGGCGGATCTCGCACTCGGCGAGGCCGCGCATGCCGGTGCAGACGGTCGGGGTGTCCTCGGACCACATGCCGGTGTCGGAGACGATGACGGCGTCGGCGGCGAGCCGTTCGGCACGCTCCTCCACGAGGCCGCGGAAGTGCGGGGAGCCGGACTCCTCCTCGCCCTCGATCAGGAGTTTGAGGTTGACCGCGGGGGCGGTGCGGTCGGTGGCGGCGAGGTGGGCACGGACACCGAGTGTGTGGAAGAACACCTGGCCCTTGTCGTCGGCGGCCCCGCGCGCGTGGAGGCGGTTCCCGCGGACGACGGGCTCGAAGGGCTCGCTGTCCCAGCCGTCCTCGAGGGCGGCGGGCTGCACGTCGTGGTGGCCGTAGACGAGGACCGTGGGCGCCTGGGGGTCACCGGAGGGCCATTCGGCGAAGACGGCCGGGGCGCCCGGGGTCGGCCAGACCTCGGCGGTCGGGAAGCCGGTCTCCTTGAGCTTGGCGGCGAGCCAGTCGGCGCTGCGCCGTACATCGGGTGCGTGCTCGGGCTGGGCCGACACGGAGGGGATGCGCAGCCATGCGGTGAGGTCGTCGAGGAAGGCGGCGCTGTGCTCTTCGATGTACGTACGGACGGCGCTGTCCGGGGTCTGGCTCATACTCACGAGCCTATCGGCCCGCGGGGGCATCCTCGGCGGGCGGTTCGTCACACTCGGGTGCCCTCGGCCGCCTCTCGCGGGTGGTCCGGGTGATCGTCGGTGAGCAGCCGTTCCAGGGCGGCGCGGTCCGGCAGGGCCTCGGGGCGTACCACCTCGCCGGTGCGTACGTACAGGAAGGCGGCCGTGACCGAGTCGGGCGGTACGCCCTGCTGCTCGGCCCAGGCGAGCCGGTACACGGCGAGCTGGAGGGGGTCGGCGGTGTGGGCGCGGTGGGTCTTCCAGTCGATGATCTCGTAGGTGGCCCGGTCGCCGTCGCCGTTCTTGTAGACGGCGTCGATGCGGCCGCGTACGACCCGGCCGGCGAGGGTGAGCTGGAAGGGGGCCTCGATCCGCCAGGGGGTGCGGTGGGCGTACTCGGTGCGTTCGAAGGCCTCCTTGAGGGCTTCGAGGTCGCGCTCGTCGGTGATCTCGGCCTCGCTGCCGGGCAGCTCGTCCGGTTCGAGCATGGGCAGGGTGAGTTCCTCGAAGCGGGCTTCGACCCAGGCGTGGAAGCGGGTGCCCCGGCGCGCGGCGGGTTGCGGGGGCTGTGGCATGGGGCGCGCGAGTTCCTGTGCGAGCCCGTCGGGGTCCTGGGCGAGGCGCATCAGCTGGGACGCGGTGAGGGTGGCCGGCAGGGGGACGTCGGTGATGCCGCGGCGGGCGCGCAGCAGCTCGCCGGTGAGCGCGTCGAGGTCGCGGTCCCAGGAGGCGATGGCGCGGGCCTCCTCGAGTGTGACAGGGGTCTCGTCCGGAGGGTGGGGTGCGGGGAGCGCGGGTCCTGCGGGGTGGGTGTGCTCTCGGCGGTGGGTCCGCTCGTCGGGGACGGGCGCCTGGTGGGGGACGGCCGGCCGGCCGGCGGTCCAGGAGTCCCAGCCGCCGGGCTCCTCCGGGGAGGGCGCGTGCTCGTCGTACGCGGATTCCGCCTCGTGGGGCATCTCGTCGTCGTACGGGTCGTCGTCGTACGGGTCGTCGTCGTACGGGAAGTCCTCGTCGTCCGGCGGTGTCGGCCAGTCCGGGTCGTCGAGGGTGCCGGGCCCGTGGTCGGCGGGCGGCCGGGTGTGCTGCCGGGCGGCCAGGGCGTCCAGGTGGGCGCGAACGGTGCCGGCGGCCGCGCGGCGCCGGGCCAGGGCGGTGTCGTCCAGCGGCAGCGGCCACGCCTGTTCGGCGCCGGCCGTGTGGAGCGCCGGGTTCTCCTCGTCCTCTGCGGGCTCGTCGGCCCAGGCCTCGATCTCGCCGTGGCCGGCGGCGCAGTGGTCGTGCAGGGCCCGGAGGAAGTCTGAGGGCCCGCGCGGCTTCTTCTGGCTGGGCCCCCACCAGTGGCCGGAGCCGAGGAGCAGGGAGCGGGGGCGGGTGAAGGTGACGTACCCGAGGCGGAGTTCCTCGGTGTGCTGGTGCTCCTTCATGGCCTCGTGGAAGGCCTTCATGCCCCGGGAGTCCCAGGAGCCGATGTCGGGCAGGGTGTCGGTGTCGCCGCGCAGGGCGTGCGGCAGCACCTTGGCCTGCGCGGTCCACTTCTCACGGCCCTGGGCGCTCGGGAAGGTGCCGTTCACCAGTCCGGGGACCACCACGACGTCCCACTCCAGTCCCTTGGACTTGTGCGCGGTGAGCACCTTGACGGTGTTCTCGCCGCCGGGCAGGGCGTTGTCGAGGCCCTTCTCGTACTGGGCGGCGGTGCGCAGGTAGCCGAGGAAGGCCAGCAGGGTGGCCTCGCCGTCGCCGGCAGCGAAGGAGGCGGCGACGTCGAGGAAGTTGGACAGGGTCTCGCGGCGGCGCGCGGCGAGCGCGTGCGGGGAGGCGGACAGCTCCACTTCCAGGCCGGTGACGGCGAGGACGCGGTGCAGGACGTCCATGAGCGGGTCGGACAGGGAGCGGCGCAGGTCACGAAGTTCCCTGGCGAGGTAGGCGAAGCGCACGCGCGCGTCCGGGGAGAACGGCAGTGTGTCGTCGTCCCGCTCGTCCTCGTGCAGAGGTGACTCCAGGAACGTGTCCAGGGCGTCCGCGAGCGATATCACCTCGGAGGGGTCGGTTCCCTCGACGGCCTCGGCGAGCCTGCGCTCGGGGTCGTCGGTGCCGTCCGCACGCGCGTGGGCGACCAGTCGGCGGGCGCGGCGGCCGAGGAGGGCGAGGTCGCGGGGGCCGATCCGCCAGCGGGGGCCGGTGAGCAGTCGGACCAGGGAGGCGTTGGCTCCGGGGTCCTGGAGGACTTCGCAGACAGCGACGAGGTCGGCGATCTCGGGCAGGTGCAGCAGCCCGGAGAGGCCGACCACCTCGACGGGGATGTCACGGGCGACCATGGCGCCCTGGAGCTCGGCGAAGTCGGTGGCCGTGCGGCACAGCACGGCGATCTCGCCGGGCGCCCTGCCGGTGCGGACGAGGTGGGCGATGGAGTCGGCGATCCATTCGGTCTCCTCGGCGTGGGTGCGCAGCAGGGCGCAGCGGACCGTGCCGTCGTGCTCGGCGCCGGGGGCGGGGCGGAGGGCCTCCACGCCCGCGTGCATGGCGCGCAGTGGTTCGGCGAGGCCGTTGGCGAGGTCGAGGAGGCGGCCGCCGCTGCGGCGGTTCTCGCTGAGCGCCTGGCGGGTGGCGGGGTGGCCGTCGCCGCGGGCGAAGTGCTCGGGGAAGTCGTCGAGGTTGGCGACCGAGGCGCCGCGCCAGCCGTAGATGGCCTGGCAGGGGTCGCCGACGGCGGTCACGGGGTGGCCGGTGCCGCCGCCGAACAGGCCCGACAGCAGGACGCGCTGGGCGACGGAGGTGTCCTGGTACTCGTCCAGGAGCACGACGCGGAACTCCTCGCGCAGCAGGCGGCCCACCTCGGGGACGCCGGCGAGGCGGGCGGACAGTGCGATCTGGTCGCCGAAGTCGAGCAGGTCGCGTTCGCGTTTGGCGGCCCGGTAGCGCAGGACCAGGCCGGCCAGTTCGCGGCGGGCGGCCGCGGTTTCGGGGACCTTGCGCAGATCGGCGTTGGTGAGCTTGGCATCGGCCAGGGTGTGCAGCAGGCCGGCGTCCCAGGTGCGCAGTTCCTCGGGTTCGACGAGGTGTTCGGCGAGTTCGGAGTCGAGGGTGAGCAGGTCGCTGACGAGGTCGGCGAACGAGCGGGTGAGCGCGGGGTAGGTGCCGGGGGCTTCGCGCAGTACGCGCGCGGCGAGCTGGTAGCGGGTGGCGTCGGCGAGCAGCCGGGTGGTGGGTTCGAGCCCGATCCGCAGACCGTGGTCGGTCAGCAGCCGGCCGGCGAAGGCGTGGTAGGTCGAGATGACCGGCTCGCCCGGCGGGTTGTCCGGGTCCGGCCACGCGGGATCGGCGGACGGTGCCGTCGGCGAGGGGTGCCGGCCGGGCGACGGGAGGGCGTCGGGGTCGGTGACGCCGGCTTTGATCAGCGCCGTGCGGACGCGTTCGGCGAGTTCGCCCGCGGCCTTGTTGGTGAAGGTCAGGCCGAGCACCTGTTCGGGGGCGACCTGGCCGGTGCCGACCAGCCAGACCACGCGGGCCGCCATCACCGTGGTCTTGCCCGAGCCGGCTCCGGCCACGATCACCTGCGGGGCGGGCGGCGCGGTGATGCAGGCCGTCTGCTCCGGGGTGAACGGGATACCGAGGAGCTCTTTGAGCTGTTCGGGGTCGGTGATACGGGCGGGCATGTCGTCAGAGGCTAGCGCCGGGCACTGACAACCGGGGACGCGCCGGCCGCCCGGGCAGGAGGAACCGCAGGTCAGTGCATGTGGTGCCGTGCGTCACGGTGCCTGTGGGAGGTCATTCGACCACGTGCCGCCCCTCCGGCCGGGCGCTGCACGAGGCGCGGAACGCGCAGTGGGCGCAGTGCTGGCCGGTGGTGGGCGTGAAGCGTTCGTCGAGGACCTTCCCGGCGGCGGTGGCGAGCAGCTCGCCGACCCACTCCCCCGCGGGCGGCTCCTGGGTCTGCACCTTGGGCAGGGTCTCCCCGCCGTCGCGTTTGGCCGCGCCCTGTCGCAGGTGCACCAGTTCCGCGCCGCCGGCCTCGGGACGGGCGCCGTCGAAGGCGTCGTCGGCGGCGCCCTCGCGGACGGCGAGCTGATAGACGGCGAGCTGCGGGTGGCGGGCCACCTCGGCGGCGCTGGGTGCCTGCTTGCCGGTCTTGAAGTCCACGACGTAGGCGCGGCCGTCGCCGTCCGCCTCGATCCGGTCCATCTGGCCGCGGATGCGGACCTGGTAGTCGCCCGCCGCGAGGGTGACGTCGAAGTCCTGTTCGCTCGCCACCGGGGTGCGGCCGGTGCGGTCCAGGACGTGCCAGTTCAGGAAGCGTTCGAGGGCCGCGCGCGCGTTGTCCTTCTCCTGGTCCGACTTCCAGGGCGCGTCGAAGGCGAGCGCGTTCCACACCGAGTCCAGGCGTTCCATCAGGACGTCGAGGTCGGCGGGGCTGCGGCCGGAGGCGACCTCGTCGGCGAGGACGTGGACGACGTTGCCGAAGCCCTGGGCGGCGGTGGCGGGTGCGTCGGCCTTCACCTCGCGGCCCAGGAACCACTGCAGGGCGCAGGTGTTGGCGAGCTGGTCGAGAGCGCTGCCGGAGAGCACGACGGGCTGGTCGCGGTCGCGCAGCGGCACCTTGCTCTCGGTCGGCTCGTACATGCCCCACCAGCGGTCGGGGTGGGCGGACGGCACCAGGGGCCGGCCGTCCTCGTCGGTCAGGGCGGCGAGCCTGGCCAGACGGCGTGCGGCCGCTTCCCGCAGCGCGGCGGAGGCGCCCGGGTCGACGGTGGTGGCGCGCAGCTCGGCGACGAGCGCGGCCACGGCCAGCGGCCGGCGGGGACGGCCGGTGACGTCCCGCGGTTCGACGCCCAGCTCGGTCAGGAAGCGGGAGGGCTGGTCGCCGTCGTCGGCCGGTGCCTTCACGGCGGTGACGACGAGACGTTCACGCGCGCGCGTGGCGGCCACGTAGAACAGACGGCGTTCCTCGGCGAGCAGCGCGCCCGGGGTCAGCGGTTCGGCGAGTCCGTCGCGGCCGATGCGGTCGGCCTCCAGCAGGGAGCCGCGGCGGCGCAGATCGGGCCACAGTCCCTCCTGGACGCCCGCCACGACGACGAGCCGCCACTCCAGGCCCTTGGCGCGGTGCGCGGTCATCAGGCGGACGGCGTCGGGGCGTACGGCCCGGCGGGTGAGGGTGTCGGCGGCGATGTCCTGGGCCTCGATCTCCTCCAGGAAGTTCAGGGCGCCGCGGCCGCCGATGCGTTCCTCCGCGCGTGCGGCGGTGGCGAACAGCGCGCACACCGCGTCCAGGTCGCGGTCGGCGTTGCGGCCGGCCGCGCCGCCGCGCCGGGCGGCGCGTTCCAGCCGGCCGGGCCAGGGCGTGCCCTGCCACAGGTCCCACAGCGCCTCCTCGGCGGTGCCGCCGGCGGCGAGGCGCTCGCGGGCCGTGCGGAGCAGCGCGCCCAGACGCTGTGCCCCGCGCGCGTAGGCCGGGTCGTGGACGACGAGACGCCCGGGTTCGGCGAGCGCGCGCGCGATCAGTTGGTCGGAGGGGGCCGGCAGCGGGTTCCCGGCGGCCCGTTCCTCCTCGCGCAGGGCGCGCCCGAGGCGGCGCAGGTCGGCGGTGTCCATGCCGGCGAGTGGGGAGGCGAGCAGGGTGAGCGCGGTCTCGGCGTCGAGCCAGGAGACGTCGTGCTCCTCGCCGTCCGCTTCCTCTCCCGGAGGCCATGACTCGGTCTCCTCCCCCGTGGGGCCTTGCCGTGACTCGGTCGTCTCCCCCGCGGGGCCTTGCCGTGACTCTGCTTCGGCCACCGTCCGGAGGGCGGTGAGCAGGGGGGCCACCGCCGGCTCGTGGCGCAGTGGCAGGTCGTCGCCGTCGATGTCCAGGGGGACGCCGGCCGCGGTGAGGGCCCGGCGGAGCGTCGGGATGCTCCGGGAACCGGCACGCACCAGGACGGCCATGTCGTTCCAGGGGACGCCGTCCTCCAGGTGCGCGCGGCGCAGGATGTCGGCGATGTTCTCCGTCTCCGTGCCGGGTGTCGGGTAGGTGTGCACCTCCACCCGGCCGCCGTCGCGTACGGCCTCGGGCTCCCGGTGGGCGCGCACCTTCTCGGCGGGCAGCCGGGTCAGCGGCATGCGCCGGGTGATCAGGCGGGTGGCGGCCAGCAGGGCGGCGCCGGAGCGGCGGGCGGTGCGCAGCACCTCGACGGGCGCGGGCCGGCCGCCGGGGCGCGGGAAGGCCGCCGGGAAGTCGAGGATGCCGTTCACGTCGGCGCCGCGGAACGTGTAGATCGACTGGTCGGGGTCGCCGAAGGCCACCAGGGTGCGGCCGCCGCCGGCCAGGGCGTGCAGGAGCCGCACCTGGGCCGGGTCGGTGTCCTGGTACTCGTCGACGTACACGGCGTCGTACTGGGCGGCGAGCCGGGCCGCGACCTCGGGGCGGTGGGCGAGCAGGACCGCGCGGTGGACGAGTTCGGCGTAGTCGATGACGCCCTGGAGGTCGAGGACGTCGAGGTACTCGGCGAGGAACGCGGCGGCGGCACGCCAGTCGGGGCGGCCGATGCGGCGGGCGAAGGCGTCCAGGGCACCGGGCCCGAGGCCCAGCTCACGGCTGCGGGCGAGGACGGCGCGGACCTCGTCGGCGAAGCCGCGGGTGGTCAGGCAGGCGCGCAGCTCGTCGGGCCAGCGCACGTGGTCGAGGCCGAGACGCTCCAGGTCGGGCTGCCCGGCGAGCAGCCCGCGGACGGTGACGTCCTGCTCGGGTCCGGACAGCAGGCGCAGCGGCTCCGCGAACAGACCGCTGTCCTGGTGGGCGCGGAGCAGGGCGTAGCAGTACGAGTGGAAGGTGGTCGCCCGGGGCGCGCGGGCCGCGCCGATGCGCAGGGCCATGCGGTCGCGCAGATCGACGGCGGCCCTGCGGCTGAACGTCAGCACCAGGATGCGTTCGGGGTCGGCGCCGCGGGCGATTCGCGCGGCAACGGACTCGACCAAGGTGGTGGTTTTCCCGGTGCCGGGACCGGCGAGGACGAGCAGCGGTCCGGTGCCGTGGTCAACCACGGCGCGCTGGGCGGCGTCCAGTCGAGGGGGATCGGGCTCCGCGGGCGGGGTACGCACCAGGCGGTAGGCGCCACGGTCCCCCTGCCGCACCGGAGGGTGCGGCAGACGGCTGGTGGTGGAGGAGGAGCTCACGTGGTTCGCCGGTCCTGGTGGTTGTGCTGGTGGGCGGGCGGTCACGCGTGCGAGGCGGTGGCCGCGGGGTGAGGGGGGCACGTGCAGCCGACGCTACGCCGCCGCATCGGACGGAAGCAGGGCTTCCGCTTCTTCCCTCACGGCGCCCGGACCCCTCGGGGCCCCGGCGTCACGCGCATCCCTCGGCTAACGAACGTACGTCATGCAACGGACGTCCCCCGTGTCCCTCGTACGGGCCACCGATTCCCCTCGGGGGCATCCGATGGCGGAAGCTGTCAGGTGTGACCGTCCGTGCCCGTGCCGCCGTCCCATCGCGCCCGCCTCATGTCGAGTCGCGGCAGATGGCCCTCGGCGCTCCTGCCCGCCGTCTTGAGCGGGGTGCCCTCCGCCCGGTAGTGGGCGAGCGCGCCGAGCTCGTGGCCGGGCAGCAGCACGCCGTCGGCGCGGACCACGCGCCACCACGGGACGGTGCCTCCGTAGAGGGACATCACCCGGCCGACCTGGCGCGGTCCTCCCTCCTCGAGCCACTCGGCGACATCGCCGTACGTCATGACCCGCCCGGGCGGGATCAGCTCGGCGACCTCGAGGACCCGCTCCGCGTACTCCGGCAGCGCGTCCTCGCATCCGTCACGGGTGTCCTCCGCAGGGCTCCGCTCGCTCATTCACCCCATCCTGCCGCACCCCACCGACAACGCGGCGCGGAAGGCCGGGGGCGGGCCCCTCGCCCTCGGGCGGCGCTTGCGGCAGACTGTCCGACCCCGCATCTGCACCCTGATGCCCGCGAGTGCCGGTGGGGCATGCCACCATCGTGCGGGCGGTGACCGGTGATACGAGACCAAGAAGAGACGATGAAGCAGCAGGGTGTGCACCCCGAAGGCGCGGCGGGCACCCCTGACGCGTCCGCGCGTCCCGACGCCGCCACCTCCGGCCAGGAGGGGACCCGCGCGGTGGCCCGGGACGGCGGCGCCGTGACCGGCGAGGGCGCGCGCGAGGACTCCACGCGCGCGCGTGAAACCGACGCGGACGCCGCCGAAGGGGCGCCCCCCGGCACCCCGCGGCCGGGCGAGGGATCCGGTGACGGGACTCACCCGGAGGAGGTGGAGGGTGACGAACCGCTGCTTCCCGCGCGCGTGCACCGTCCCTCCGACCTCATGCGGCTGCTCGTGGGCGTACTCGCCGTCGTCGTGCTGCTCGCGGTCGCCGCGTTCGCGCACGGCACCACCTCGGGCCTCGAACAGGACATCAACAAGGGCACCGGGCAGGCCCCCGACCTGCTGATCAAGATCGCGGGCCTCGCCTCCAGCATCGCGATCCTGCTGGTGCCGGTCGCCTTCGCGATCGAACGGCTGATCAAACGGGACGGGCTGCGGATCGCCGACGGCGTGCTCGCGGCCGTCCTCGCGCACGGAGTGACCCTCGCCACCGACCTGTGGGTGGCCCGGGCCGCACCCGGCTCCATCCAGGAGGCGCTCACCCAGCCCTCGCCGGGCGACATCCACGCCCTGACCGACCCGGTGCACGGCTATCTGGCGCCCGTCATCGCCTATATGACGGCCGTCGGCATGTCCCGCAGACCCAGATGGCGCGCGGTGCTGTGGATCGTGCTGCTGCTCGACGCGTTCTCGATGCTCGTCACCGGCTACACGACGCCCTTCTCGATCATCCTGACCGTGCTGATCGGCTGGACCGTCGCCTACGGCACGCTGTACGCGGTCGGCTCGCCGAACGTCCGCCCCACCGGGCAGACGCTGATGGCGGGCCTCAGGCACGTCGGCTTCCACCCGGTCGCCGCGGCGCGCGAGGAGACCGTGGAGTCGGAGAACGGCGACCGCGGCCGGCGCTACTTCGTCACCCTTGAGGACGGCCGGCCGCTGGACGTCACGGTCGTCGACCGGGAGCAGCAGGCCCAGGGCTTCTTCTACCGGGCCTGGCGCAACCTGACCCTGCGTGGCTTCGCCACCCGCTCCAGCCTGCAGTCGCTGCGCCAGGCCCTGGAGCAGGAGGCGCTGCTGGCGTACGCGGCGATCGCGGCCGGCGCCAACGCGCCCAAGCTGATCGCCACCTCCGAGCTCGGTCCGGACGCGGTCATGCTCGTCTACGAGCACACCGGCGGGCGCACGCTGGACTCCCTGGCGGACGAGGAGATCACCGACGAACTGCTGCGCAACACCTGGCGTCAGGCGCAGGCGCTGCAGTCCCGGCGGATCGCACACCGCAGGCTGGCCGGTGACGCGGTTCTGGTGGATCGTTCCGGCAAGGTGATCCTCACCGAGCTGCGCGGCGGCGAGATCGCGGCCGGTGACCTGCTCCTGCGCATGGACGTCGCCCAGCTGATCACCACGCTCGGCCTGCGGGCGGGCGCCGAGCGGGCGGTGGCCTCGGCCGTCCGTGTGCTCGGCCCGGACGCGGTCGCGGACTGCCTGCCGATGCTGCAGCCCATCGCCCTGACGCGCTCCACGCGCGCGACGCTGCGCCGCCTCGGCCGGGAGCGGGCCGAGCGCGAACGCGAGGCGGTGCTCGAGGCCTCCCGGCAGGCCAAGCAGGCCCGGGCGGAGGAGGCCGCCTCCGCGACGGCCGGCTCCGCGCCCGGAAAACCCGACAAGAAGACGGTCCGGGCCGAACAGCGGGCCGAGAAGCGGGCCATCGACGAGGCCCTGGACGAGGCCCGCGAGGAGGACCTGCTCACCCAGATCCGGCACGAGGTGCTGCGGATCAGGCCCCAGGCACCGGTGGAGCCGGCCCGCCTGGAGCGGGTGCGGCCGCGCACGCTGATCAGTTTCATCGCCGGCGCGATCGGCGCGTACTTCCTGCTGACGCAGCTCACCCACATCGAGTTCGGTCCGCTGGTCGCCAACGCCCAGTGGGGCTGGGTGCTGGCGGCGGTGCTCTTCTCCGCGCTCAGCTACGTGGCCGCCGCGATGGCGCTGCTGGGATTCGTACCGGAGCGGGTGCCGTTCCCGAGGACCGTGGGGGCCCAGGTCGCCGGGTCGTTCGTGAAGATCGTGGCACCGGCGGCGGTCGGCGGCGTGGCCCTCAACACGCGCTTCCTGCAGCGCGCCGGAGTGCGCCCGGGTCTCGCGGTCGCCAGCGTCGGCGCCTCGCAGTTGTTCGGGCTCGGCTGCCACATCCTGATGCTGCTGTCCTTCGGCTACCTGACGGGCACCGAGAAGACGCCGTCGCTGTCACCGTCCCGGACGGTCATCGCCGGCCTGCTGACGGTGGCGGTGCTGGTGCTGGTGGTGACGTCGGTGCCGTTCCTGCGGAAGTTCGTCGTCACGCGCGTGAGGTCGCTGTTCGCCGGTGTCGTGCCGCGCATGCTCGACGTGCTCCAGCGGCCGCAGAAGCTCGTCACCGGCATCGGCGGGATGCTGCTGCTGACCGCCTGCTTCGTGATGTGCCTGGACGCCTCCATCCGCGCCTTCGGCGATGGAACGACCTCGCTGAGCATCGCCAGCGTGGCCGTGGTCTTCCTCGCCGGCAACGCGCTCGGCTCCGCGGCGCCCACCCCGGGCGGTGTCGGCGCGGTCGAGGCGAGCCTCACGCTCGGCCTGATCGCCGTCGGCCTCCCCAAGGAGGTCGCCGCACCGGCCGTCCTGCTGTTCCGGCTGCTCACGCTGTGGCTGCCGGTGCTGCCCGGCTGGCTCGCCTTCAACCAGCTCACCCGCAAGGGCGCCCTGTAGGCACTCCCCGCGGACGGGGGCCCGGGCATCGCTCGTACGGCCCGTGCCCCGCGCGCCCCGGCCCGCACGCGCGCACGATGGGAACATGGCGAACCCCTCCAGGCTGCGTGCCGCTGCCCTGACCACCAGCGCCGTGCTGCTGGCCGCCCTGCTGGCCGGGTGCGGCGACGGTGCCGGGAACGGGGATCTGACGGCACAGAAACTGGACTGGAAGGACTGCCCGGCCCCGTCCGCGGCGGAGGGCGGTGGCTCCTCCCCGTCGCCGCTGCCGGACGGCACCCAGTGGCAGTGCGCCACCATGAAGGCACCCGTGGACTGGAGCAAGCCGAAAGGCGACACCCTCGATCTCGCCCTGATCCGCGCCAGGGCGAGCGGCGACGCGAACAAGCGGATCGGCTCGCTGATCTTCAACTTCGGCGGTCCCGGCGGCAGCGGCGTCACCACGCTCCCCGCGTTCGGCCAGGACTACGCCACCCTGAACACCCGCTACGACCTGGTGAGCTTCGACCCGCGCGGAGTCGGCCGGAGCGTGCCGGTGGAGTGCGAGAGCGACGCCCAGCTCGACCAGTACTTCCAGCAGGACGGCACACCCGACGACAGCGCCGAGCAGACCCAGTTGGTCGACCGCACCAAGGAGTTCAACGCGAACTGCGAGAAGCACTCCAAGAAGATCCTGCCGCACGTGCGCACCACCGACGCGGCCCGCGACATGGACCTGATGCGCCAGGTACTCGGCGACGACAAGCTGCACTACTTCGGCATCTCCTACGGCACCGAACTCGGCGGCGTCTACGCCCACCTGTTCCCGGGGCACGTCGGCCGCGCGGTCCTGGACGCGGTCGTCGACCCCACCAAAGACCCCGCGCAGAGCGCGCTAGGCCAGGCCCAGGGGTTCCAGCTGGCGCTCGACAACTTCGCCGAGGACTGCGCGTCGAAGACCGAGGACTGCCCGATCGGCGACACCGCGCAGGACGTCAAGGACCGCATCGCCAAGCTGCTCAAGGACCTGGAGAAGAAGCCGATCCCCGGTGCCTTCCCGCGGCAGCTCACCCAGACCGCGGCGACCAACGGCATCGCGCAGGCCCTGTACTCGAAGGACTTCTGGGAGTACCTCACCGAGGGGCTGCAGCAGGCATACGAGGGCGACGGCAAGATCCTGATGCTGCTCTCCGACTCGATGAACGGGCGCAGTGAGAACGGCGAGTACAGCAACATCGCGGCGGCGAACATCGCCGTCAACTGCGCCGACGAGAAGCCGCGCTACACGGCGGCCGAGGTCCGGCGCAGGCTTCCGCAGTTCCGGGCCGCCTCCCCGCTGTTCGGGGACTACCTGGCCTGGGGCATGCTCAGCTGCACCGACTGGGCGGTACCGGGCGCCGGAGACCATCCCGACGTCAGCGCACCGGGCTCGGCACCGATCCTCGTCGTCGGCAACACCGGCGACCCGGCCACGCCGTACGAGGGCGCGAAGAAGATGGTGGACGCGCTCGGCAAGGGCGTCGGCGTCGAGCTGACGTACAAGGGCCAGGGGCACGGGGCGTACGACAGCAAGAACAAGTGCGTGCAGAACGCGGTGAACGGATACCTGCTGGACGGGAAGGTGCCGAAGGCCGGCACGGTCTGTTCCTGAAGAACCCGCACACCTCGGCGAATATGCAGGCCAGACGGTTATCCACAGCCCGTCACGGGCTTGCGCGCCGCCACCTACCATGACGTGAACGCCTGCCGCGGCACGACGCGGGGGGCCTGCGAGGGGGGGTGCGCATGCTTCGGGTTCTGCGGTGGACGGCCGGGGTGGCCGCGGCGCTGCTGGTGGCCGGGTGCGGTGGCGGTGGCTCGGGCGGGAGCCATGACGAGGGCAAGGCAACGGGCCCGGCCGGACGGAGCGGCCCGGCTTCCACACCGGCGGCGCCGGCCCCGGCGGACCCACCCTCCTCGCTCACTTCGCAACAGCTCGACTGGCACCGGTGCGGGGCCACCGAGGACTCCGCGGCCCCGGGCGACGAATGGCGGTGCGCCACGCTCAAGGTGCCGCTGGACTGGTCGGACCCCGGTGGTCGGACGATCGGCGTCGCCCTCATCCGGGCACGGGCGACCGGAAACGACCGGATCGGTTCCCTGCTGTTCAACTTCGGCGGCCCCGGCGGCTCGGGCGTGTCGACGATGCCGTACTACGGCGCCACCGTCACCACGCTGCGCGAGCGCTACGACCTGGTGAGCTTCGATCCGCGCGGGGTCGGCGCCAGTGAGGGCGTACGCTGCCGCGGCGACCGGGACCTCGAGGCCGCCGAGGCCGTGGACGCCACGCCGGACGATCCGGCCGAGGAGAAGGCGTACTTCCAGGACGCCGTCGATTTCGGGAAGGGATGCGAACGGGCCGCGGGCCGGCTGCTGGCGCACGTCTCGACCACCGATACCGCGCGTGACATGGATCTGCTGCGGCAGGTGCTGGGCGACCGGACCATGCACTACTTCGGCATCTCCTACGGCACCGAACTCGGCGGCGTCTACGCCCACCTGTTCCCCCGGCGCGTCGGCCGGATGATCCTCGACGCGGTGGTGGATCCGACCGCGGACACGGTGGGCCACGCGAAGAACCAGACGCGGGGCTTCCAGCGGGCGCTGGAGGACTACCTGAGATCCACCGGCCAGGACCCGGAACGGGGCACGCGGAAGATCGCGGCGCTGCTGAAGAGCATCGACGCCAGGCCCCTGCCGACCGCGTCCGGACGGAAGCTGACCCAGACGCTCGCCCTCACCGGCATCATCCTGCCGCTGTACAGCGAGGCCGGCTGGCCCAGACTGACCAGCGCGCTGAAGGCGGCCGAGCAGGGCGACGGCTCCAAGCTCCTCGCACTCGCGGACCAGTACAACGAACGGAGCTCCTCCGGGCGTTACGGCACCCGGGCCCACGCCCAGCGGGCCATATCGTGCCTGGACGACAAGCAGCGGCCCACACTCGCCCGGACGAAGCGGCTGCTGCCCGAGTTCGAGCGGATATCACCGGTCTTCGGGGAGTACCTCGGCTGGGACACGGCCGGCTGGTGCCACGACTGGCCGGTGGCCGGGCAGTTCGACACCCCGCGGGTCAGCGCACCGGGTGCGGCGCCGGTCCTGCTCGTCGGCAACACCGGGGACCCGGCGACCCCCTACGAGGGCGCCCGCAGGATGGCCGACGAACTGGGCAAGGGCGTCGGCGTCCAACTCACCTGGAAGGGCGAGGGACACGGGGCGTACGGCAACGGCAGCGACTGCGTCGACTCGGCGGTGAACGCCTACCTGCTCGACGGAACGGTGCCGAAGGACGGCAAGGTCTGCTCCTGACGACGGCCGGCGGCCGGCGGCCGGCGGCCGGCGGAGCGGGGAGGAGGCGTTCCGACATGGGACACGGCCGCGCCCGAAGGGACTAGTCCGATCGGTCGGGGTCGTTCCTGTTACTCACTTTCGGGTGACACCGGCCCGGCGGGGCAGGACGGCGGGGCGGCATCGCGAGCCGCACAGGCCAGTACTGAAGCGGCTGTTTCCCTGACGAACGTTCAAATCGGCGTGTTGGAGTCATACATGGACGATGCAGCAGAGAGTCACAGGAATATGTTCAACCCGTAATGGCGCGCACACCTCCCCCACAAACCGGGCGCACGGCTTGCACAGTGTGAGTGCGCGGCCAGCCGGCCGCCGCTCGTGCAACGCACCACCACTGGCCTGCGGCGTTCTTCGCTCCGCAGATCCGTAAGGGGGGTGCCATGGACTCCTGTAGGGGGATCCTCGTGACCGTTTCCGCATCCGTGCGCCGCATGACCGCTGTCGCCGCCGTGGCGGCCGCCGCCGTGGGAGCCGTGGCCCTGCCGGCCTCGGCCGCCGACCACCACCCCGGCCGTCACCACCGCGACACCGTCTACATCAGCAGCGTGCGGTACGACGCCCCGGGACGCGACGACCGCTCCAACCGCGCCCTGAACCGGGAGTGGGTCGACATCACCAACAACTCGCGCCGCCCGGTCAACCTCAACGGCTGGACCCTGGCGGACAGGGACGGCCACACCTACACCTTCCACCACTACCGGCTGGCCGGACGCGGCACCGTCCGCGTCCACACCGGCTACGGCCACGACACCCGCAGCGACCTGTTCCAGGACCGCAACCGGTCCGTCTGGGACCGCTCCGACACGGCGACCTTGCGCAACGACCGCGGCCGCTTCGTCGACGACGCCTCCTGGGGCCGCGGCGACCGCGGTCACCGGGGCGACCGTGACCACCGCGGCGACCGCGGCCACCGCGACGGTGACCACCGCACCCGCCACTGACCACATCCCCGAGCCGGTGAACGCTGACACGCGTTCCCGCTGACCGGGTGGGCGTGGCACTCACCCGGGAGCCACGCCCACCACACGCCACTCGAATCCCCGAAGCCCACGGCTCTGAGCTGGTCAGAGCCGTGGGCTTCGTCAGGCCCGCTGGTGAGGGGCGTTGATCAGTACACCGGCTTGTCCGGTTCGATCTGGTTGACCCAGCCGATCACACCGCCGCCGACGTGTACCGCGTCGGAGAAGCCCGCGGACTTCAGGACCGCCAGGACTTCCGCACTGCGGACACCCGTCTTGCAGTGCAGGACGATCTTCTTGTCCTGCGGGAGGCCCTCAAGGGCGGTGCCCATGAGGAACTCGTTCTTGGGGATCAGACGGGCGCCGGGGATCGAGACGATCTCGTACTCGTTCGGCTCGCGGACGTCGATGATCTCGATGCTCTCGCCGTCGTCGATCCACTCCTTGAGCTGCTTGGGAGTGATCGTGGAATCGGCGGCCGCCGCCTGGGCCTCCTCGGAGACGACGCCGCAGAAGGCCTCGTAGTCGATGAGCTCGGTGACGGTCGGGTTCTCGCCGCAGACCGCGCAGTCCGGGTCCTTGCGGACCTTGACCTGGCGGTACTGCATCTCCAGGGCGTCGTAGATCATCAGGCGGCCGACCAGCGGCTCACCGATGCCGGCGAGCAGCTTGATGGCCTCGTTGACCTGGATGGAGCCGATGGACGCGCACAGCACGCCCAGCACTCCGCCCTCGGCGCAGGAGGGGACCATGCCGGGCGGCGGGGGCTCCGGGTAGAGGCAGCGGTAGCAGGGGCCGTGCTCGGACCAGAAGACGGAGGCCTGGCCGTCGAAGCGGTAGATCGAACCCCACACGTACGGCTTGTTGAGCAGCACGCACGCGTCGTTGACCAGGTAGCGGGTCGCGAAGTTGTCCGTGCCGTCGACGATCAGGTCGTACTGGCTGAAGATCTCCATCACGTTGTCGGCCTCGAGCCGCTCCTCGTGAAGGATCACGTTCACGTACGGGTTGATGCCCTTGACGCTGTCACGCGCGGACTCGGCCTTGGAGCGGCCGATGTCGGACTGGCTGTGGATGATCTGGCGCTGCAGGTTGGACTCGTCGACCTCGTCGAACTCCACGATGCCGAGCGTGCCGACGCCCGCGGCGGCCAGGTACATCAGCGCCGGCGAGCCCAGGCCGCCGGCGCCCACACAGAGCACCTTGGCGTTCTTCAGCCGCTTCTGCCCGTCCATCCCCACGTCGGGGATGATCAGGTGGCGGGAGTACCGGCGGACCTCGTCTACGGTGAGCTCAGGGGCTGGCTCGACCAGGGGTGGCAGCGACACGGGGACTCCGTTGGTCGGTCGATCACTACGGTTGTTCTCCCTGTAACACTGCCACGGGCTTCTTCATTCCGAGACACCTGTTCCGATCCGCGAGACGATCTCGTCCCAGTAGCCGGGCATCGTCTCCCAGGGGTCGGCCCGGCCGCCCCGGTCGGTGCGATCGGTGAGGTAGATCGTGCCCGCGCCCTGCCAGCGGGCGATGCGCAGCGCCTCCTCCAGGTGGCCGCGCGGCACGCCGTGCACGAAGTGGCAGAAACGGTCGGGCGGATAGTCGGCGGTCCACTCGGCGGCCTGCGAGAAGCGGTAGTCGGGCCAGGGGCCCGCGAACGTCACCAGCTGGTCGGCGTTCTCCGCGTATCCCGGGTGCGGGTGGCCGCCGTGGCCCAGGACGATGTGGGCGGTGTCACTGATCGCCCGCAGGGTGGTGACAGCCCGGCGGACCGCGGGCAGCGCGTCGCGCTCGGTGGGGCACCGGTCGAGGAGGAAGCCGTCGACGCGGTACCACTCGAGGTGGCGGTGCGCGTCGGAGAGCAGGTCGCCGAAGGAGCGGGCGCCGTGGGCGAGGTCCAGGTGACCGAGGACCCGCACGCCCCCGTTGCGCAGCCGGCCCGCGGCTTCCAGGCAGTGCGGGTCCGGACGGCTGCCGGGCCCGGCGGCGACGTTGAGCACCACCCAGTCGAGGGGTGTGCCGGGGCGGGTGAGTTCGGCCCACTGGTCGGGGGCGACCAGCGGATGGGCGTAGCCGGGGATGCCGAGGCCGGTACGGACACCGGTGCCGGTGGTGCTCGCTGTGGTGCTGGTCAGATGCGGCATGCCGCCTCCATCCAGATGTCGGCGAGGGATTCCTCGAGGTTGATGCGGGGGCGCCAGCCGAGCCGGTCGCGGGCGGTGCGCACATCGGCCTGCTGCCAGCTACCGCAGCCGTCCGGGTACGGGTAGGCGACCGGGGCCGCGTGCTCGGAGTCGGCGCGGGGGTGACCGATGGTGCTGCGCAGCGGCCCGGGGGGCGCGTCGAGTTCGTGCAGGGCGCCGCCGTATCCGGCGACCCGGGCGAGGACGGCGGCGGCGTCGCGGAGGCGGACGGCGCGGCCGGAGCCGATGTTGATGACGCCCTGCGCGGCGGAGAGGGAGGCGGCGTGCACGGCGCGTGCGACGTCGCGGACGTCGATGAAGTCGCGCTGGACGCCGAGTCCGGCGAGCTTGAGTTCGCCGTCGCCGGACTGCATGGCGCGGCGCATGGCCTCGGCGAGCCGGCCGAGCGGGGAGCCGGCCGGGGTACCGGGTCCGGCGGGCGAGAAGACGCGGAGCACCACGGCGTCGAGGCCGGAGCCGAGGACCAGTTCGGTGGCGGCGAGTTTGCTGACGCCGTAGGGGCCGCCGGGCCGGGGCACGGCGTCCTCGGCCGTGGAGGAGCCGGGCTGGCTGGGGCCGTACTCGGAGCCGCAGCCGACCTGCACCAGCCGGGCTCCGCAGCCGCTGCGGCGCAGGGCCTCGCAGACGGTGGCGACAGCGACGGTGTTGTGCCGGACGAGGTCGCGGGCACCGCCCCGGGTGGCGCCGGCGCAGTTGACGACCACTCCGGGGTGGACCGCGTCGAGGAAGCGGGTGAGCGCTCCGGGGCTGCCCGAGGCGAGGTCGAAGCGGACGTCGGCGTCGTCGCCGCGGCCGAGCGCGGTGAGCTGGACGGCCGGGTCGGCGAGCAGGCGGTCGGCGACGAAGCGGCCGATGTATCCGTTGGCTCCGATCAGCAGGACCCTCATCGGGCAGCTCCCGGGGTGTGCGCTCCGGCGGCTCCCAAGGCTCCGGACGCTCCGGGCGCTCCGTGTCGGGAGGTGGTCATCTGGTCTTCTCCTTCGAAGGGGTGATGCGGTGGCCTGCGGTGGGGGGCCGGACGCCGTTTCCGTGGCCGGGTGCCGCCGCGCGCTCGGGACGAGTGGGGGCGGACGCGGCCGGGGACGGTGGCGGAAGGTTCACTCAGGTGCTCCCGCCGGGGCGTGGGCCGAGGCCCGGGTCAGGGTGCGCAGCGCGTGGAACAGCAGGGCGAGCGCGGCGGCGCCGCACGCGAGCGTCGGCACGGCGGCCGGACCCCAGGCGTCCACCACGGTCTGGACGGGCGCGGCGAGGACGGCGCAGCCGGGCAGCCGGGCGGCCAGCAGCAGGGCGAGCGCCGCCGCCTCGGTGACCGCGGCGGCTCCCAGGGCGAGCTCGGGGGCGCGCCGCCGGCGGTGCGTGACGAGGAGGCGGGCGAGCAGCAGGAGGGCGCCGAGGGCGAGCCCCCGCGGGAGGGCCGCGCTCTCGTGCAGCACCGCGCCGCACAGGGCGAGCAGACCGGTGAGGGCGCCCAGGAACAGGACGAGGACACCGGCCAGCAGGGGCCGGGCGGCGCTGGTGAAGTCCCCGAGTCCCCGGCTGCCGGCGAGCCTGCGGCGGGCCCCGGCGGCGAGGAGGTGGGCGCACCAGGCGGCCGGGGCGCAGGCCAGGGTGAGCGCCAGGGCGGGTGCGGCGGTCATCGGCCAGGGGCCGTCGGGAGCACCGGTGGGCAGCGCGTCGGGGCCGCCGGCGACGACGGCCTCCAGGAGTCCGTCGCCGAGCAGCGCGTAGCCGAGGAGCCAGAGGGTCCACGCTCGGGTGGCGGCCGCCGTGCGCCACGGGACCCGGCCCGGCACCGCGGCCAGGGGGCCCCGGCGCAGGGCGGCGCGCGTCGCGGCGGCCAGGGCGAGGAGGCCGGCGGCGGCCACCAGCGGGCGGGACTGGCCGTGGGTGAGGCGCAGTCCGGTCAGGGCGGCCGCGGCGAGCACTCCGGGCAGGAGGGTGAGCAGGACCCAGCCGGCCCGGACGCGAGGTCCCTGCCCGGGTTCGGGACGGGTGTGCGGTGCGCCGTCGCGGGGCACGCGCGCGTACAGCTCCTCGGCGAGCGAGAAGACGTCGCGGTGGCGGAACCGGGCGGCGGTCCGGTCGGTGACGCCGTGCGCCTCCAGTCCGGCGGCGATCTCCAGCGGGTCCACGGCGCGCTCGCACAGGTCACGGTGACGGTGCAGCAGGGTCTTGACGGGGTCGGCGGTTCGGCGCCGGAACGGGGTCGTACGGGTCCCGCCGGGCGCGGCGTCCGTGCCCGGCCGGGCCGGGGGCGCGGGGTCGGGGGCGCCCGCGTCCGCGTGGCCCTCGGCGGCCGGTCCGGCGTGCGCCACGGCCCCGGTGAGCCATTCCCGCGACCGCTCGTCCCGGGCCGTGGCACCGGCCGGCATCCCGGGGTGGTCTCGTTCGCTCAGCCGGTCCATGGTGCTCAGCGCGTCCGTGCCGTTCACCGCGTCCGTACCGCTCAGGGCGTTTCCGTGCGGCGCGTACGTGCCGCCCAGGGCGCATCCTCCGTGCGCCTCGTCCGTACCGCTCAGCGCGCCCGTGCCGGGCGACTCGCGCAGGACGTCCCTGTCACCGTCGACGCCCTCCACCCGGCCGGAACCGCTCGCGGCGCCGCCCTCCATCCTGCTCACAGCGCCCCCTCCGATGCCGCTCCCGAGGTCGCGCGGACCGGGTCGCCGGGCGCCCGGCAGGACGCCTCCCGGATGCGTTCCCGGGCCGTGGGGCCGGTCCAGTGGACGGGGACATGGGTCTCGGCCGGGGCGGCGAACGGCAGCGGGTCACCGGCCTCGTCGAGGACGACCCGGCGCACCGGGCAGCGCGAGACGATCTCCAGATAGATGCCGTTGAACGCCGCGATGTTCTGCTCGACGGTGAACAGCTCCAGCGCGCGGGCCCGTGCGGCGGCACCGAGGCGCTCACGGCGCTCGGGGTCGCACAGCAGCGCCACGCACGCCTCGGCGAGCGCCCGGGGGTTGCGCGGCGGCACGACCAGGCCGGTGCCGCCGATCACCTCCACCACCGCGCCGACGTCGGTGGACACCGTGGCGCGGCCGCTGAACATGGCCTCCACCAGGGTGTTCGGGAAGCCCTCCACGACGCTGGAGAGGACGACGACGGCGACGCCGGCGTACGCGTCGGGCAGGGTCGGCACCTCGGGGCCGCCGATCTCCTCGAAGGAGACCGGGTTGTCCCCGACCGCGTGCACGCCCTCCGCCTCGTCCGGGAAGAGCTGTGCGGCGAGCACCCGGCAGTGGCCCAGATACGCCTCGCCCTCCGGACCCACGGGCGTGCCGACGATCCGCAGCCGGGCCTTCGGCTCCTCCCTGCGGACCTCGGCGAAGGCGTGCAGCAGCGACACCAGGTCCTTGGCGGGTTCGACGCGCCCCACCCAGCCGAGCGTGTACGGATCGGCCCGGTCCGGGGACTCGCCGACCTCGGTGAAGCAGGAGGCGTCCATGCCGGGGTGCACGGTGCGGATCCGCGCGCGGTCGGCGCCGCACCGTTCCTGCCAGCGGCGGGCGTGTGCGTTGCCCGGTGTGAGGAGGGTGGCGCGCCGGTAGACCTCGGTGGCGAGCAGGCCGTGGAAGGCGGCGAGCAGGGCGCGTACGGCGGGGGCGGCGTCGTCGGGGCCCAGGGCCAGGTAGTGCGAGCGGAGCTGCACGCCGTACTCGGTGACCAGCAGGGGCACTTCGCACAGGTGCCGGGCGAGCAGTCCGGGCAGGGCGGCCGTGCCGCCGGCGGTGGCGTGGCAGAGGTCGGCGGCGCCGAGGCCGTCGTCGCCGTACCAGTCCAGGGAGAGGGGACGCAGGGCGCGTTCGAGGTGGGCGGTGACCGTGAGCAGGTCGGCCACGCGTGCCTCGCGCGCCGTGCGCGGCGCGCCGGGGGCGCGGCAGGCGCGTTCGAGGGTGCGCAGGGCGGTGTCGGAGCGGAGTGCGCCGACCAGTCCGCCCTCGTCCCGGGCGAGTTCGGCGAGACCGTACAGTGCACTGCCGAAACGGTCCGCCTCGTGAGCGGGCCCGGTTCCGGCGGTTGGGCCGGCGGCGGCGCCGGGCCCGCCGCTCAGGGCCTCGACCAGTTCGCCGTAGCACTCGGTGAAGCGCCGGCGCGCACGCCGGCCATAGGCGACCCCGTCGTGCTCGGCCGTCCACAGCGGAGCGGTGCGCACCTGGCCGACCTGCGGCGGAAGCGGGACGCGGCCCGCGTCCTCCTGCTGCCGGCCGCGGCTGAGCGCGTAGACGTCGAACTCGTGCTGGGCGAGCCCGCGCACGAGCCGGTCGCACCAGAGCCCGGCGTCACCACCCACATACGGGTAGCCACCCTCCGTAAGCAGTCCGATGCGCACGTGTGCACCCCCGATCTCCGTGAGTGGGAAGCCGCCTTCGTCCCGGCGGCTCGCAGCGGCACGAACGTATGCGGACAGAGCGGTGGCGCGATGGACGGTTGTCCATCGCGCCACCAAAAGGGGTGAACGGGCGTAACTTTCGGGTGCGGGTCGCGTTCCGTCGCGCTAGGACTGCGGAAGGTGATCGTCCGAGCGTGAAACGTTACGCCGCGGCCAGCTCCCGCCGGGCCGCCCGCCGCCGGGCCGCGAGCTGCGGATCGAGGGCGGGCACGGCGGCCAGGAGCTGCTTCGTGTACGCCTCGCGCGGGGCGTCGTAGACCTCGTCCACCGGACCGGACTCCACGATCCGTCCGCGGCGCATCACCGCGACCCGGTCGCTGACCTGGCGGACCACGGCGAGGTCGTGCGCGATGAACACGAGCGCGAGGCCGAGTTCCCGCTGCAGCTCGCCGAGGAGCGCGACCACCTGGGCCTGCGTGGTGACGTCGAGCGCGGAGACCGGCTCGTCCAGGACGATGACGCGCGGGTCCGCGGCGAGCGCCCGGGCGATGCCCACGCGCTGGCGCTGGCCGCCGCTGAACTCGTGCGGGTAGCGGTCGTAGTGCGCCGCCTCGAGCCCCACGCGCTCCAGCAGTTCGCCCACCCGTGCTCGGATGCGCCGCTCGTCCCGCTCCCCGCGTGCGCGGAGCGGGTCCGCGATGGACTCGCCCACGCCGCGGCGGGGGTTGAGGGAGGAGACCGGGTCCTGGAAGACCATCTGGACGGCCGGGTCCACGCCGGTGTGCGGGCGTCCCGCGTGGCGGATCCCGCCGGCGGTCGGCTCCAGCAGCCCGACCAGCATGCGGCCCAGCGTCGTCTTGCCGCTGCCGCTCTCCCCCACGACGCCCAGGGTCTCGCCCCGGCGGACGGTCAGCGAGACGTCGTCCACGGCCGTGAACGCGCGTTTGCCGCGCCCGAACTCGCGCCGCAGGCCGGTGGCCTCCAGCACGACCTCCCCGGACGCCCGCGCGGCGGCCCGCGGCGTGTCCACGCGCGGGACGGCGTCGAGCAGCTCGCGGGTGTACGCCTGCCCGGGCGACGCCAGGACCGCGCCGACCGGGCCGTGTTCGACGGCCCTGCCGTGCCGCATGACCAGCACCTCGTCGACGCTCTCGGCCGCGACCCCGACGTCGTGGGTGACGAGCAGCAGGCCCATGCCGGTCTCCTCGCGCAGCGTGTGCAGCAGGTCGAGGATCTGGGCCTGGACGGTGACGTCGAGGGCCGTGGTGGGCTCGTCGGCGATCAGCAGGTCCGGCTCGCAGGCGAGCGCCATGGCGATCAGGGCGCGCTGGCGCATGCCGCCGCTGAACTCGTGCGGGCGGGAACGGGCCCGCCGTACCGCGTCCGGGATGCCGACCCGGTCCAGTACCTCGACGGCACGCGCGCGTGCGGCGCGGCGCGACACGCGCGTGTGCACGCGGTGCACCTCGGCGATCTGGTCGCCGATCGCGTAGTACGGGTCGAGCGAGGACAGCGGGTCCTGGAAGACCATGGCCGCCTTGGCGCCGCGCAGCCCGCGCAGCTCCTCGTCCGAGGCCCGCCGCACATCGGTGCCCGCGACGCGGACCGAGCCGCCGACCCGCGCCCCGGTGCCCCGGTGCAGGCCCAGCAGGGCGCCGGCGACGGTGGACTTGCCGGAACCGGACTCGCCGACCAGCGCGAGGGCCTCGCCCCGCGCCAGCCGGAAGGAGAGGCCGTCCACGGCGCGCAGGGACCCGAACTCCACGGTCAGGTCCGTGACTTCGACCAGGCTCATGCGAGTACCACCCGTCGGTCGGCCACCGCGTACAGGACGTCCGCGACGGCGTTGGCGATGACCACGAAGAAGCCGATGACCAGGACCATGCCGACGACGACCGGCAGGTCGACCACCTTGACCGCGTGGACCAGTTCCTGCCCGATGCCGGGGAGGCCGAAGAGGGTCTCGGTGAGGACGGCCCCGCCGACGGCTCCGCCGAAGTTGTTGGCGTTCAGCGCGATGACCGGCGCGAGCGCCCCGCGCAGGGCGTGCCGTCCGACGACCGAGCGTTCGGAGACCCCGTAGGCGCGGAACGTCCGTACGTGGTCCTCGGCGAGGGTCTCCAGCATGGCCGCCCGGGTCAGCCGGGCGAACGCCGCCGCCTCGATGAGGGCGAGCGAGAGCCAGGGCAGGAGCAGGTTCCACGCCCACTGCTCGGGATCGTCGGTGAGCTTCACGTACTGGGGAAAGGGCAGCAGCCGCAGCTCCCCGCAGACCACGATCATGAGGACCAGGCCGATGACGAAGACCGGCGTGGCCGTGCCCGCGAGAGTGAGCGCGGTCAGCGCCCGCTCGGTGAACCGGCCGCGCCGCCAGGCGGAGAGCACTCCGGTGCCGACGCCGAGGACCAGCCAGATCACCATCGCGCCGGACACCAGCGACAGGCTGACCGGGAGCTTGGTCAGGACGATGTCCGTCACCTGCCGGTCGCTCTGGTAGGAGAGCCCGAGGCAGGGCGCCGGGCAGTGTGCCACCGAGGTGCCGGTCGAGTAGTCCTGGCCGACGAACAGGCCCTGCAGGAAGTGCCAGTAGCGCAGGTACAGGGGGTCGTCCAGGTGGAGCTGCTGGGCGACCTGGTGGACTTGGACCGGCGAGCAGCGCGGGCCGCAGCTGATCTGGGCGACGTTGCCGGGGGTGACGTAGAAGACGACGTAGATGATCACCGAGATGGCGAGCAGGGTGACCAGGGCGCCGACGGCACGGCGCAGCACGAAACCGCCGAACCCGCTCATGCGGCGTCCTCCTTGCCGGCGCCGGCCGCTCCGCCGTCGCCCTTGCCGGCCCCGGCCGCCCTGCCCTCGCCCTTGGCGCCCGTGCCGACACGCAGCCGGGAGGCCGCGCGCGGGTCAAGGGCGGTGCGCACACCGTCGCCGAGGACGGTCAGCGCGACGACGGTGACGAAGAGGGCTCCGGCGGGCAGCAGCAGGTACTGCGGCGCCGCCTGGTACCAGACGTCGGCGGCGGTGAGCATCTGCCCCCAGGACGGTGTGGGGGGCTTCACGCCCACGCCGAGGAACGACAGGGCCGCCTCGACCGAGATGTTGATGGGGACGAGCAGGGCCGCGTAGGTGATGACGGGCGCGGCGAGCCCGGGCAGCAGTTCACGGCGGGCGATCCGCCAGGTGCCCCAGCCGCTGAGCCGGGCGGCGGCCACGTGGTCGAGCCCCTTGAGGGTGAGCGTCTGCGCGCGCGTGATCTTGGCGATGTTGCCCCAGGCGATCAGGCCGATCACGAAGGTGACCAGGACGGGCCGGGGGAAGCTCGTCGGCACGATGGCGAGCAGCGCCAGCGCCATGATCATCAGGGGCAGGGCGACGATGATGTCCGTGAACCGGCTCAACAGTTGGTCGACGAACCGGCTGCCGAGCGCCGAGGCGACCCCGATCAGCACACCGAGGGTCACCTGGAGCACGGTCGCGGCCAGCGCGACCCCCAGCGACACCCGCGCCCCGAACACCAGCCGGGCGAACAGGTCACGCCCGGTCTGCGGCTCGACGCCCAGCCAGTGGGCGCCGCCGGCGCCGCCGAACGAGCCGATCGGCACGCCCCCGCGCGCGGAGTCGATCAGGGACGGGTGGTAGGTGGTGGGGTCCTGGCCCTCCAGGGCGGTGAGCAGCGGCGCGGCGAGCGCCACCAGGACGAGCAGCGCGACGACGGCCGCGGCGACCAGGGCGGCGCGCTGCGCCCGCAGCCGCCGCCAGAACTGACGGGCCCCCGAGGCCCCCGGGACGGTGGTGTCCGTCCCGGGGGCCTGGGTGGCGACAAGTGCCTCGCTCACGGCCTTACTTCACCGCGACCTGGGAGATGTCGAGGACGCCGGTCCAGTCGCTGATGACGACGTTCCGCACCTCCTCGCCGTACAGGCGCTTGTAGACCGGGTGGAACAGCGGCACCACGAGGGCCTGCTCACCGATCTTCTTGTCCAGCGCGCCCCACCGCTTCGCGGCCGCGTCGAGGTCGGTCAGCTTGTTGATCGCGTCGATCTCGTCGTTGACCGACTTGTCGTCGAGCAGGCCGGTGTTGAAGTTCGCGCCGTCCTTGACGATCTGCCGGCCGTCGAAGATCGGGGCGAGGAAGGGACCGCCGGAGGGCCAGTCGGCACCCCAGTGGGCGAGGAAGAAGCCCGGCTCGGTCTTCACGCTGTGGATCTTGTCCGCGTAGTCGTTCTCCTCCAGGCCCTGCAGCTTGACCGTGATGCCGGCCTTCTTGAGGGCGTCCTGGATCGCGGTCGCGATCTCGGGGCTGGTCTCGAAGTCCTTGCTGTTGGAGTGGGTCAGCGTGACGGTGAGGCCGTTCTTGTGGCCGGCCTGGGCCAGCAGTTCCCTGGCCTTGGCCGCGTTGCCGGACCTGCCCGCCGGGAACGGGTCGGAGGGCGTGTACCCGAAGGACTTCTGGTCTGGCAGGAAGGTGGTGGCGGGCTCGGCGAGCGCGCTGCCGCCGGCCGCGTTGACCACGGAGGACCGGTCGACGGCGTAGGAGATCGCCTGCCGCACCTTGGGGTCGTCGAACGGCTTCACCTTCGGGTTGAAGGCGATGTAGTTCGTGTAGCCGAAGTGGCCGGTGCCCACGCGCGCGGCCAGTTCCTTGTCACCGGTGACCTTGGCGAGTTCGGCCGGGCCGAGGTTGGTGTCCGTGGTGACCGCGGCGGCGTCCGTTCCCTGGGACGCGGAAAGCCGCTGGTTGATCACGGAGGAGTCGAGGCCGGAGCGGACGTCGACGGTGTCCGGGTAGGCCTTGCGCTCTGCGTCGACCGCCGTGGACCAGTGCGTGTTGCGCTTCAGGACGAGGTGCTCGCCGTCGTTCTCGTTGCTGACGACCTTGTAGGGGCCGGACGAGACCGGGTGCTCCTCGTACTTCGTGCCCGTGTCCTTGGCCTTGGGCACGGGCGTGAACTGGGTCTGGGTGGCCAGGTACGGGAACTCGCCCTCGGGCTTGTTCAAGTGGAAGACGATGGTCCGCTCGTCCGGCGTCCCGATCGCCGACAGGCCCTTCTTGTCCTTGTAGGGGCCCTGGTAGTCGGCGGCCCCGACCAGCCAGTCCCGCAGGTAGGGGGCGCCGCCCGACAGTTCGGGCGCGAAGGAGCGCTCGATGCCGTACTTGACGTCGGCGGACGTGATCGGGGTGCCGTCCTCGTACTTGAGGCCCTTGCGCAGGGTGTACGTCCATACGGTCGCGTTCTTGCTGGGACGCCCGGTGTCGGTGGCGAGGTCGGGGACGACCTCGGCGCCGGCCGCGCCGTTCTCACGGTTGCGGGTGGTGAGGGTGCGGAAGACGAGCGAGGGGACGTTGCCGCCGCCGGAGGTGTACAGGCGGGCGGGGTCGAAGTCCGCCTGCGGGTTGGAGTTCAGCACCGTGAGCGTGCCGCCCTTGTGCGGCGCGGAGTCGCCGGCTGAGCCCTTGGCATCGTTGTCCTCCGGACCGCAGGCGGCGGCGCCCGCTGCCACGACCAGGCTGACGGATGCCGCTGCCACGCGGCGCGCTATGACGGACGGTTGACGCATCGGAATGACGACCTCTCGGGGCTGATCGAGAATTTCTCGACAAGTGAGACAGATGAACGAGGAGTGAGACGGCTGCGGGCAGACGTCGGCCCCGGCGTCGGGTCGTCGAAGACACCCGTGACACGGTCACGGACGGAAAAAGGGAAATAAGTCGCGACGCGAACGCCAGGGAGGCGGCGTCAGCGACAGTGGATGTCGGCCACGCAGAGCGCGGTCACACCGAACAGCGCCAGCTCGATGGCTGCGCTGTGCGAGACGGTATGACGGGACCACATGCCGAGAAATATGAACGAACATGCGACTCATGTCAATCTGACATAAGCGCCACCTGTCAACTCCTGGGATACGGCCAGGGGTTGGGTCGGCAGTGGATTCCGTCGTGGTCGAGGAACTTGGTCTGCTGCTGCATGACCGGGGCGAGTTCGCCGTCCTTGCCACAGGTCACATGACCGTGACCGAGGCGGTGCCCCACTTCGTGATTGATCAGCATTTGCCGGTAAGCGTGAATTTTTTTCCCGTATGTCTCACTGCCCTGTGCCCACCGGTAGGCGTTGATCATCACGCGTTCGGTGGACGCCGAGTCGCAGGAGACGTTGTCCTCCGTGGTGTCCAGGCCGGACTTGGCACACCATGTGGCGGTGGTGCCCGGACTGGCGAGCGTGATCACGAAGTCCGGCTTGCCGGAGAAGATCCGCTCGAAGGTACGGGCGCCGTCATGGGCCCAACTGCGGTCGTCGTTCAGCGTCTTCTGCACGGCCTCGGCGAACAGCTCACCGTCCAGACCGAGTCCCTGCTCGACGTCCACCCGGTAGGTGTACTTCTGTCCCCGGCCGGGCGCCTTGTCGAGGCCCGGGACCGCGTCGAACTTCCCGGAGCCCTTCAGTGAGGCGCCGAGCGGGTACGTCCGGGCCATCTTCTGGTCGTACGTCAGCGCCGCCACGCTCGGCGCGGTGGCGGGCGCGGTGCCGCCAGGGGCGCGGGCGTCGCCCGCCTGCCCGGTGGCGGACCGGGCCTGGAGGCCGCTGCCGTCGTGGCCGTCGGCGACCTGCCCGGCGACGACGATCGCCAGGGCGGTGGTCACGGCGGCCGCCGCGATACCGGTGAAGGCCCGGCTCCTGCCGCCGGAGCGCTGTGCGGGCACGGCGGCCTCGGACCCGTCGCCGCCGGGCCCGGAACCCGCGCCGGCGGCCGGCTCCGCGTCGGGGTCGTGCGGCCCCTGCCGGCCGTCCGGTCCGGGGCGGCGGCCGGGGCGGGGGTCGAAGACGTCGATGTCCTCGTCGAAGGCGTCCAGGTAGTCCTGCCGGGGGCCGCCCTGCCGCCGCCGCTGCCGCGGGAGGGCCGTGCCGGGGCCGCCCGCGCCCTGCCTGGCACCGGCAGTCGCCGGTCCCCCGGGCATCCCGGTGCCACCGGGAGCCGTCCCTGCGCCGCCGGCCGCCCCCTTGAACTCGCCCCAGCCGCCCCCGGCCTCACGCTGCTCGGGATGCCCGCCACGGGCCCGGGAGGCACCGCCACCGACCCGCGGCGTCCCCTGCGCGGGCGTGCCGTCGGGCAGTCGCGGAACGCCATGAGCGGGTGTGCCGTCGGGAAACCTGGGCACCCCGCGGGCCGGCGTGCCGTCCGCGGGACGCGGAACACCACGAGCGGGAGTGCCGTCCGGAAGCCTGGGTGCCACACGGACAGGGGTGCCCTCCGTAAGGCGCGGCACTCCATGCGCGGGCGTGCCGGGCGGGAAGCGCGGCAGTCCACGGGCCGGCGTGCCGGGCGGGAAGCCGGGCGCCCCCGGCGCCGGGCGCGGTCCCGTCCCCTGGGCGCCCGGGGCGCCCGCCGGGGCCTGCCGCTGACCCGGCAGCCAGACCTCGCTTCCGGCGCCCTCGCCGCCGGCGCCGGGGGCCGCGCCCCCTGCCTCTCCCTGTGCCTTTATGGCCGCGGAGTCGCCCTTGGGGGCCGCTCCGCGGCGACTGTGGCGTCCCACCAGCCCTCAGCTCTCCGTGTCCGTGTCCGTCTCCGCGGCCGGATCGCCGCCCGGTGTCCCGGCCTGTGCGAGGAGGTCCCGGAACGCCCCCGCCACCACCTCCGGGTACTCCATCATCGCCACGTGCCCCGCCTCCGGCAGCGACAGCAGACGCGAGTCGCGGAAGGAGCGGGCGGCCTTGCGGGCCATGCGGAAGCCGACCAGCTGGTCGCGACCACCGTAGATCAGGAGGGTGGGGGCGAGCACACGCTCGGCCTGGCGCCACAGCCCGTGCTGTCCGCCCAGGGTGTAGGCGTTGACGATACCGCGCGCGGAGCGTGCCATCGCGTCCCAGAAGTACGGCAGTTGCTGCCGCCGTTCCAGTTCCTCGACGGCGTGCCCGAACGCCTCGGTGGACACGCGTCCCGGATCGCCGTAGCAGAGCGCCATGACGCCGCGCACCCGCTGTTCGGCCGTCCACTCCCGGGTGAGCCGGGTGAACAGCGCGGCGATGCCGGGCACGCCCAGCAGCCCCGTCGGCACCGCGGTCCGCTGGATCCGCAGCTCCGGCAGGGCGGGCGACACCAGGGTGAGCGTCCGGACGAGATCCGGCCGTACGGCGGCCACGCGCGTGGCGACCGCGCCGCCGAGGGAGTTGCCGAAGAGGTGCACCGGCCCGCGATCGGTGGCGTCCAGACAGCGGATGACCGCGCGCGCGTGCCCGGTGATGGAGTAGTCACCGTCGTCCGGGGGCGGGGAGTCGCCGAAGCCGGGCAGGTCCACCGCCTCGCCGTCGACGACGCCGTCCAGTTCCGCCATCAGCGACGACCAGTTCTGCGAGGAACCGCCGAGTCCGTGGACGAAGAACGCGGGCGGCAGCCCCGCGCGCGCGGGCGGCCGCGAACGCAGCGACAGGGTGACCCCCGGCAGCCCCACCGACCTCAGCCGCTCGCCCTCACCGACCCGGACGGGCGCGACCCTGGGAAGGACACTTGCGGCCGGTACGGAAGGCGACTCGGT
Source organism: Streptomyces sp. NPDC047869 (assembly GCF_040704065.1). Lineage (NCBI taxonomy): Bacteria > Bacillati > Actinomycetota > Actinomycetes > Kitasatosporales > Streptomycetaceae > Streptomyces > Streptomyces sp. NPDC047869. The sequence goes on along the minus strand of NZ_JBEYRK010000005.1, from coordinate 119,841 downwards.
CGAAGACATGCGGCAATGTTACGAGACGATCACGTAGCGGCTCATGTGTTCGCCGTCACAGATCGCACCCGTGCGTCAAGGACACAGGACCGGGAACGCGGCGCGGACCGGACGCGGCGACGCCCCCTCAGGACCCGCGCGACCACACGGCCGCGGACGTCCATGGCATGGCACCGGAATCAGGTGTCTCCTAGGCTCGTACAGAGGGCACCCGGATGTGGCCCCTGCTGGTTCCAGGGACGTTCGTAGGAAGGGAGCCCACCATGACCCACGACTCCATCGAGGACCCCATCGAGCCCGACGCGATCGAGGACCGGGAGAACGACAGCGTCCCGGAGATCGATGTCGAGGCCCCCGAGGTGGACTCCGCCGAGCAGCACACGGAGGTCACCCCGGAGCGCGACGACCCCCTGACGGACGTGGACCCGGCCCGTGGCAACGAGGCCGACCTCGTCGAACAGCGGCGCGTCGTCTCCCTCGACGAGGACGACTACCGCTGACCTCGCGGCCACCCCGCGGGACGCGTTCGGCCGCGCCAGGGGGGCGTCAACCGCTTTCATCGCCGCCCGGTACGTGAAATTCTGCGCTCGCACCGCGCACAGCACGGTTACCGAAAAGTACGATGGCCGCGCGGTCTACACCGCACGTGGACGACATTGGGAGGCGGCGTGACAGCCATCGAGCAGACTGAGGCGGCACGCCCACGTGGCACACGGCTGCCACGCCGAGCCCGACGGAACCAGTTGCTGGGCGCCGCCCAGGAGGTCTTCGTCGCTCAGGGCTATCACTCCGCGGCGATGGACGACATCGCCGAGCGGGCCGGCGTCAGCAAGCCGGTGCTCTACCAGCACTTCCCCGGCAAGCTGGATCTCTACCTCGCGCTGCTGGACCAGCACTGCGAGGCGCTGATCCAGTCGGTGCGCAACGCGCTTGCCTCGACGACCGACAACAAGCAGCGCGTCCGCGCCACCATGGACGCCTATTTCGCCTACGTGGAGGACGACGGCGGCGCCTTCCGCCTGGTCTTCGAGTCCGACCTGACGAACGAGCCCGCGGTGCGCGAGCGCGTCGACAAGGTCACCAACGAATGCGCCGAGGCGATCTGCGACGTCATCGCCGAGGACACCGGTCTCTCGCGCGCGGAGTCGATGCTGCTCGCCTCCGGCCTCGGCGGTCTCGCCCAGGTGGTGGCGCGCTCCTGGCTGCACAGCGACCGCAGCGTGCCGCGCGACCAGGCGGTGCAGCTGCTGACCTCGCTGGCCTGGCGGGGCATCGCCGGCTTCCCGCTGCACGGCATCGACCACCACTGACGGTCATTTGTTCCCCCGCGGTGTTCGCTGATGGCGTTCCGGCCCGCAGCGTGTACGTCCCCTCACCGGGCTAATGTGTGCTGGTACGGCGCGGAAGATCGCGCACAGCACTGACCGTCGGAGGGACATAGCCGTGGAGGTCAAGATCGGCGTGCAGCACGCGCCCCGCGAGATCGTTCTGGAGAGCGGTCAGAGCGTCGCCGAGGTCGAGCGCGTGGTGGCTGAGGCCCTGGCCGGAAAGACGCCGCTGCTCAGCCTCGAGGATGAGAAGGGCCGCAAGATCCTGGTGCCGGCGGACCGTCTGGCGTACGTGGAGATCGGCGAGCCGACCGTCCGCAAGGTCGGCTTCGGCACTCTGTAGGTCCCGTTCAGCGGAAGGGGCCCGGCGGCACTGTGCCGCCGGGCCCCTTCCGTCTTGCGGTGCCCGCGCCGTCGGGGTACCCGTGCCGGCCTGGTACCCGTGCCGACGTGGTGTTCCTGGCGGCGCGGTGTTCTGGCGGCCGCGCACAGATGGAGCACAAGTCGTCCACAGAGGAGGGTTGTACTCCGCAGGTCACGGGTAGGACGGGCTACGACCGTGAAGCACCGGCCGGCCTTGGGAGGGACCCCGACATGATCCTGGAAGCACTCGGATCCGCATTGGTCGGTCTGCTCCTCGCCTGGGCGGCGACGCAGCGGCTGGCACACCGCCTGCCCGCCCCCGCCCTGGTCTTCGCGACGGGCGTCGCCGGTGCCCTCTTCGGTGACTTCGTCACCCACAGCGCGCTCGGTCCCGGGACGGCGCTGCTGAGCCTGCTGGGCGCCGCGGTCGTCTCGGCGGCCTCCCTGTCCCTGCTCCTCCGCCCGGCCGGCCGCCGGCTGCGCCGACGATCGATCCCGGCGTAGCGAGCGACGCCGTCGAGGGGGGCGCGTACCGCCCCCCGAACGCCGGGCCCGGTCTCAGGCCGCGAGGCCCAGCGCGGCCATCCGCTTGGTGTGCGCCTCGGTGATACGGGAGAACATCCGGCCCACCTCGGCGAGGTCGAACCCGTCGGCCACACCGCCCACGAGCATCGTGGACAGCGCGTCCCGGTCGGCGACCACGCGCTGCGACTGCGACAGGGCCTCACCCATCAGCCGCCGCGCCCACAGTGCCAGCCGCCCGCCCACGCGCGGGTCCGCGTCGATCGCCGCGCGCACCTTCTCCACCGCGAAGCCGGCGTGCCCGGTGTCGTCGAGAACGGCCAGGACCAGCTCGCGCGTGTCGGAGTCCAGGCGGGCCGCGACCTCCCGGTAGAAGTCACTGGCGATCGAGTCGCCGACGTACGCCTTGACCAGGCCCTCCAGCCAGTCCGAGGGCGCCGTCTGCTTGTGGAAGCCGTCCAGGGCGGCGACGAACGGCTCCATCGCGGCGGTCGGCTCCTCGCCGATCTCGGTGAGCCGGTCGCGCAGCCGCTCGAAGTGGTGGAACTCGGCCGAGGCCATCTTGGCCAGCTCCGCCTTGTCCGCGAGCGTCGGCGCCAGCTTGGCGTCCTCCGCGAGCCGTTCGAACGCCGCGAGCTCGCCGTACGCGAGCGCTCCGAGCAGGTCCACGACCGCGGCGCGGTACTGCGGGTCGGCGGAGGCCCGGGTCCAGTCCTGGGCGGCGACGCCGGTGGGTCCGGCAGCGGCGGCGGGCGCGTTCTCAGGCTTGTCAGAGCTAGTCATGAGGCGCACAATAGTCCGCTCGCCCTGCCCCGGAAGCCCCTGGCCAACCAGTGTGACCACGACTACGTGAGCAAATCGGCCATCGCATGTGCGCGAATCCGGGGTATGGTGGTAATGCGCCTGGCTGAGTGCGTCGACGATGTTCGACGCGTCCCGACAGGCCGCACGCATGAGGATGCCCGGTCGGTGGCCCGATCGGCTCCGACCCGACAGCCCTCCCCGGCCGTACGGCACATACGTACGTCGACCGGAGGGACACCCTCAGCGGTACGAGCGCTAGAGCGTCGGCAGAGGTCCCGTGCTTTACGGCTGGCCCGAGTGGTTCGCCCGTATGGCAGCCGACGTCCCCCGGCACGGTCCGTCAAAGACCCCCGCGCTCGCCTCGCGCCGCGCCACACAGAAGAGGCAGCATCCTGACTACGACGTTTCGAGACCTCGGAATCCTTCCCGAGACGGCCGAGGCCCTGGAGGCCGTCGGCATCGTCACCCCCTTCCCCATCCAGGAGATGACGCTCCCCGTCGCCCTCTCCGGCACGGACGTCATCGGCCAGGCCAAGACCGGCACCGGCAAGACGCTCGGCTTCGGCCTCCCGCTCCTCGAGCGGGTGACGGTCCCCGCCGACGTGGAAGCCGGCCGCGCCGCCCCCGAGGCCCTGACCGACGCCCCCCAGGCGCTCGTCGTCGTCCCCACCCGCGAGCTGTGCCAGCAGGTCACCAACGACCTGCTGACCGCGGGCAAGGTACGCAACGTGCGCGTCACCGCCATCTACGGCGGCCGGGCCTACGAGCCCCAGGTCGAGGTCCTGAAGAAGGGCGTCGACGTGGTCGTCGGCACCCCGGGCCGGCTGCTCGACCTGGCGGGCCAGAAGAAGCTGGACCTGAAGCACGTCAAGTGCCTGGTGCTCGACGAGGCCGACGAGATGCTCGACCTGGGCTTCCTGCCCGACGTCGAGAAGATCGTCGCCATGCTCCCGGTGAACCGCCAGACCATGCTGTTCTCGGCGACCATGCCGGGCGCGGTCATCGGTCTCGCGCGCCGCTACATGTCGCGGCCCACGCACATCCGCGCCACCTCGCCGGACGACGAGGGCGCGACGGTCGCGAACATCAAGCAGTTCGTCTACCGCGCGCACTCGATGGACAAGCCGGAGATGGTCGCCCGCATCCTGCAGGCCGACGGCCGCGGGCTCGCGATGATCTTCTGCCGCACCAAGCGCACCGCCGCCGACATCGCCGAGCAGCTCGAGCGGCGCGGCTTCGCCTCCGGCGCGGTCCACGGCGACCTGGGTCAGGGCGCCCGCGAGCAGGCTCTGCGGGCCTTCCGCAACGGCAAGGTCGACGTCCTCGTCTGCACCGACGTCGCCGCGCGCGGCATCGACGTCGAGGGCGTGACCCACGTCATCAACTACCAGTCCCCCGAGGACGAGAAGACGTACCTGCACCGCGTCGGCCGCACCGGCCGCGCGGGCGCCAAGGGCACGGCGATCACGTTCGTCGACTGGGACGACATCCCGCGCTGGCAGCTCATCAACAAGGCGCTGGAGCTGGGCTTCAGCGACCCGGCGGAGACGTACTCGAGCTCCCCGCACCTGTTCTCCGACCTCGGCATCCCCGAGGGCACCAAGGGCATACTGCCGCGCTCGGAGCGGACCCGCGCCGGGCTCGACGCCGAGGAGCTGGAGGACCTGGGCGAGACCGGTGGCCGCGGAGCACGCGGCCGGGACCGGGGCGGCCGCGGTGGCCGTGCCGAGTCCGGTGCCGCCCCGTCGGCCGAGCGTGAGCGCGCGGCCCGCACCCCGCGCCGTCGCCGCCGCACGCGCGGCGGTGCCCCGGCGGACGCCTCCACCGCCCCGGCGCCGGTCACCGAGTCCGGCACCGCCGAGGAGCCCGCGGGGCCCCGTACCCCGCGCCGTCGCCGCCGTACGCGCGGCGGGAGCGCGGCCGAGCCGGTGACGGCCGCTGCCGCGCCCGCGACCGTCGAGTCGGCCGCCGTCGAGACGGTGGACACGGCGGAGGGCCCGGCCGCCCTGGACGCACCGGAGAAGCCGCGCCGCCGCCGCACGCGGAAGGCCGCCGAGCCGGCCGGGACCGCCGTGGCCGAGGCGCCGGTGACCGAGGCACCCGTGGCCGAGCCCGCCCCCGTGGCGGCCGCGCCCGAGGCCGTGACCGAGGCCGCCGAGCCGAAGCCGCGCCGACGGACCCGCAAGACGGCCGAACCGGCCGCCGAGGCCGCCGTCGACACCGTGGAAGCCGCGGAGACCAAGCCGCGTCGCGCCCGCAAGGCCGCCGCCGCTCCGGAAGCCGCGGAGTCGGAGGCCGAGGCCAAGCCGCGCCGGACCCGGAAGACCGCTGCCGCCGCCGAGGCCGCCGTGGACACCGCGGAAGCCACCGAGGCCAAGCCCCGCCGCACCCGCAAGAAGGCGGTCGCCGCACCGGAGACCGCCGAGGCGCCCGAGGCAGCCGAGGCCAAGCCGCGCCGCACCAGCAAGACCGCTGCCGCCGCCGAGGCCGCCGTGGACACCGCGGAAGCCACCGAGGCCAAGCCCCGCCGCACCCGCAAGAAGGCGGTCGCCGCACCGGA
>NZ_JBEYRK010000005.1:40000-114166 GCF_040704065.1 Streptomyces sp. NPDC047869 | reverse complement strand
GTGACCGCCGAGGCACCCGAGGCCGAGGCCAAGCCGCGCCGGACCCGGAAGACCGCTGCCGCCGCCGAGGCCGCCGTGGACGGGGCCGAGGTGGCCGCGCCCAAGGCACGGCGGACCCGTAAGGCCGTCGCCGAGGCGGCCGTCCCGGAGATTCCGGCGCAGGCCACCGAGGAGCCGGAGACCAAGCCGCGCCGCCGGACCACCCGCAAGGCGACGGCGGCCGCGGAGGCTCCCGAAGCCTGACCGGCGCGTCGGCGTACCAGCCGGACAGCACGACGGCATCGACCTGATGGCCCGGCCCACTTCGGTGGGCCGGGCCATCGGCGTTCCCTCCCCGCCTCCGGCCGGCACACGGCCCGTCACCCGCCGCACGGCAACGCCCGATAGCCTCTCCCCATGAGCAGGCCTGCCACCTTCGTCCCGCCCGCCGGCGCCCAGGCGTACTCCCTGCGGACCGCGCGCGGTGAGTTCGCCGTGGTCGACGCGCCCGTCGCCGACGGGGTCGAGCCCAGAGGGGTCGCGCTGCTGCTGCCGGGGTTCACCGGCAGCAAGGAGGACTTCAACCCGCTGCACGTGCCGCTGGCCGGGCGCGGGTACCGGACCCTGGCCGTGGACGGGCGCGGCCAGTTCGAGTCGGACGGCCCCGAGCACGACGAATCCGCTTACGCCCAGGAGGAGTTGGCCAGGGACGTGCTCGCGCAGGTGGCGGCCCTCGAAACGGCGCCGGTGCATCTGATGGGGCACTCACTGGGCGGGCAGGTCTCGCGCGCGGCCGTGCTGCTCGACCACTCCCCCTTCGCGTCGCTCACCCTGATGGCCTCGGGCCCCGCGCAGATCTCGGCCTCCCAGCAGCAGCGTGTGAAGCTGCTGCGGGACGCGCTCGCGGTGATGACGATGGCCGAGGTGTGGGACGCGATCCAGGCGATGGAGGCGCCCGAGGAGACCGCCACCGGCGGGCTGGACGGCGGCCTCGACAACCGGGTCGACCTGCGGCGCCGCTGGATGGGCAACAAGCCCGCCCAACTCCTCGCCACCGGACGCCAGTTGTGCTCCGAACCGGACCGCGTCGCCGAACTCGCCGCCGTGCCGCTGCCCTTCCACGTGCTGTCGGGCGCGCTGGACGACACCTGGCCGCTGGCGCTGCTCGACGACATGGCGGCGCGGCTGGGGGCCCGGCGGACTGTCGTCGAGGGCGCCGAGCACTCCCCCAACACCGACCGGCCCCTCGCCACGGCCCAGGCCCTCGCGGACTTCTGGGACGCCCACCCCACGCTTACCGGCTGACGGGCAGGGTGTCTCCCCGGGCGGAGCAGGAAGGGTGGGATGCTCACCCGATGGACGGGTCAACTGCCGCCTGGGTCAACACCACCCACGACTGGGCCGCTACTGTGGACCTCCGTCACCTCGCCCGGATCCGCCGGGATCCGGCGGAGTTCGCCCCCGGCGGCCCGGTGCACCTCGTCCTCGAGGTCGTCGCCTATGCCGCCGACGAGGCTTCGTCCCGAGCGGGGGGACGCTGCCTGATCACCCTGCACGGCGACGGCTCCGTGTCGGTGGCGGACAACGGCCGGGGCACCGACACCCGCGTGGGCGGTCACGGCCGGCTCGTGAAGAAGCCGGTGATGGCGACGAGGGACCTGCGGTTCTTCGGCCACCCGGATGCGGAGCGGCTTCCGGACGGGCATCCGCGTCGGGGCATGTCCGTCGTCTCGGCGCTCAGCGAGTGGCTCGTGCACACCAATCGCCGTCTCGACGGGGCCTGGACCCAGCACTATGAGCGAGGCGTGCCGGTGACCGGCCTGGAGCCTCTTCGGCCCGACGGAAGCACGGGGACGACCGTCCGTTTCGCGCCGGCCGGATCGCTCCACCGGCTGGGGCCGTTGGACGCGGACGACTTGACGCGGTGGACCGCGCGCTGGCCGGACCTGGAGGTCCGCCTCGACGACCGGCGCGACACCGGGGATCGACCGGCCCGGTAGGGGCCGCGCCGCGGACCGGCCGGACCGGCGGGCCCCCTGCCCCGGCGCGGGCCTGCGGCCGCGGCCGCCCTAGTACTGCGTCTGCAGGTGTTCCCAGAAGCCGTCCCTGAGGGCGCGGCGGAGGTCGGCCTGGCCGCGCAGGGAGTACTGGAGCATGCCCTCGGCCTCGACCAGCAGGTCCTGGTCGACGGAGCCGGGGAGGTAGGGGTGGCCGGGCAGCAGCTCGACCAGGGCTTCGCGACCCCGCGCGGAGAGCCACTTGGCCGCGATCTGGGCGCCGACGAAGCGGACGCCCTCCCGGGTGGGCCGGGTCCCGGAGGCGGGCTCGTAGGCGGCGGCCGTGCGCCGGGAGACGTAGGGCTTGAAGAACTCCAGGTCGAGGGTGCGCTGGCTGTCGACCTCCCAGAGCAGTGGCTCGGCCTGGTTGCGTCCCTCGGCCGCCTCGATGCCCCAGAGATGGACGCGGGCGCCGTAGCCCTGGGCCGCCTCCACCGCCGACACCAGGTCCTCGTCGCCGCCGAGCAGGGCCGCGTCGCTGATGGCGCGGTGCCGGGCCAGTGACTCCAGGTCGCTGCGGATCAGGGAGTCGACGCCCTTCTGCTGGTTGTTGGCGTTGAGGTTGCCGAGACGGACCTTGACGTCGGGCAGTTCGGCGATGGTCTGCTGCTCGGCGGTGTGGATGCGGCGGCGTGCGCCGTCGTACCAGTAGACGCGCAGCAGCCGGCTGTCGGCGAAGATGGTGCGGGCCCGGTCGATGAGGGCGTCGATCAGGCCCTCGGCGTCGAGGTCGAAGGCGCGCCGGTCCTCCGTCCCGGCGACGAGCCGGCCCGCGGCCGCGTAGAGGTATCCCGCGTCGACGAAGATCGCGTGGGTCGAGGGCGTCTTCGCCACCTCGGCGAGCATGCGCTGCAGCAGCTCGTTGGTGTGGTCGATGCGGGCGGCGAGTGCCGCCAGGTCGTCGTTCATCGCCTCCATTGTCCTGGCGATCACGCTGCGAACACAACCGCTCTCGGTCAGTCCTCCCTACGCCGCTTACCGGTCAGTAATTAGACGTTCGAAAAATTTATTTAGCGTAGGGAATGTTTGTAACACGCAGCTCGTTGGATACCTACGACAGCACGTCACACCAGTAGTTCTCCGCAGGAGGATGACCAGACGAAGGGAGAAGCCCTTGCGCTTCGAAATCATGCGACTCGACGAGGTCGACGGCACCACCGTGGACAGCACCGTCGTGGACGCCGCCTCCGTCAACCGGATCGTTCAGCAGGCCGCAGCCGTAGGACAGCGCCTCTGGATCCGCCCGGCCGAGAGCCCGGCCTCGTAACACCCGGCGCTCACTCAAGCTTTCCGGGGGAGCCGAGGCCCGCTTCTCAGCTCCCCCGGATCACCTGAGTGACACCGTTGATGATCTGCTGCACGGCGATCGCGGAGAGCATCATGCCCGCGAGCCGCGTCACCAGGACCACCCCGCCGTCCTTGATGACCCGGATGATCAGCAGCGAGTAACGCATCACCAGCCACAGCACGACATGGATCGCAAGGATCGCGGCCCACACCGAGGCCTGCGTGGCCACACTGCCCGCCTTCTGCACGGCGAGGATCACGGACACGATGGCGCCGGGCCCCGCCAGCAGCGGCATGCCCAGCGGCACGAGGGCGACGTTCACGTCCTTGGTCTGCTTCGGCTCGTCGGTCTTTCCGGTGAGCAGGTCCAGCGCGATCAGAAGCAGCAGCAGGCCACCCGCGATCATCAGCGCGGGGACGGAGACGTGCAGGTAGTCGAGGATCTGGTGGCCCAGGACGCCGAAGGTGGCGATGACCCCGCCCGCCACGCACACGGCCTGGAAGGCCATGCGCTTCTGCACCTTCGCCGGACGGCCGGCGGTCAGGGCGAGGAAGATCGGGGTGATCCCGGGGGGATCCATGATGACAAAAAGGGTCAGGAACAGGGAGCCGAAGACGGCGAGGTCGAACATGGTGGTGCTACAGGCCTTGCTGAAGAGAGAGATACAGGGACGATCGGGTGAGGCGGGCCGGCCGCCTCAGACCCCGCCGGTCCCCGGCACCGGGAACGCTCCGGTGGCCCGCCGGGTGATCTCGCCGTAGACCTCGGGGTCGGTCGTGTATTCGCCCAGCGAGACGGTCTTGCGGCTGCCGTGGTAGTCCGAGGACCCCGTGACCAGCAGCCCCAGCTCAGCGGCGAGGCCGCGCAGCCGCGCCCGCGCGTCGGCGTCGTGGTCCATGTGGTCGACCTCGACGCCGTCCAGACCGGCGGCCGCCAGTTCGGCGATCACGGACTCCGGCACCGTGCGGCCGCGCTTGGCGGCGGCCGGGTGCGCGAAGACGGCGACCCCGCCCGCGCCCTTGACCAGCCGGATCGCCTCGAAGGGGTCGGTCTCGTGCTTCTCCACGTAGGCCCGGCCGCCGTCGGCGAGCCACTCCTCGGTGAACGCGTCACCGACGGTGGGCACGACGCCCAGCTCGACCAGCGCGGTGGCGACGTGCGGCCGCCCCACGGAACCGCCGGCGGCGATCCGCTCCACCTGCTCCCAGGTGACCGGCACGCCCAGCTCGTTCAGCTTGGCGACCATGCCCCGGGCCCGCGGCACCCGGTCGTCCCGGACCAGCTCGCGCTCGGCGAGCAGAGCGGGCTCCTCGGGGTCGAAGAGGTAGGCCAGCATGTGCATGGAGATGCCGTCGACACGGCAGGACAGCTCGGCGCCGGTCACCAGGGTGAGCCCCTCGGGCAGCGCGGCGATCGCCTCGGCGTACCCACGGGTGGTGTCGTGGTCGGTCAGCGCGACTACGTCCAGACCGGCCGCGGCGGCGCCCAGCACCAGCTCGGCCGGGGTGTCCGTGCCGTCGGAGGCCGTGGAGTGACAGTGCAGGTCGATGCGCACGGCTGCTCCAGGCGGTGACGGGACGGGTGGGGACACCTAAGGATAGCGGCAGGAACCGGATGCCCTGTCACACCCGCAACCCCTGAGCGCCCCCTACAGCCGGCGCTCAGGGTTTCAACAGTCTCGGCGACAGCGCGCCGCACGGCACCAGGTCTATCTCGGCGCCCGCGTCCCGCAGATCGGCCAGCACCAGTTCGTCGTACATGAGCAGGCCGGACTGCTCGGGCCACACCACCGCCCACAGCCACAGCCCCAGCGCCTCGCCCGCGAAGACCGCGCGGTCGTCGGGACCGCCGGAGACATGCCAGAGCGGGGTGGGGCGCCCGGCGGCCAGGACCTTGGCCTGGGGCGGCTTCTCGACGTTCATGTAAGGACCCGGGTCCGGCCCGTCGACGCCCGCGTAGTGCGCGCCGAGACCGACACCCAACTCCTCGGCGACGAGGATCAGCTCGCCCATGCCGCCCAGCGGACCGGGACCGGAGCACGCCACGGCGGTGGCACGGCCGCCGCTGCGGTCGTCCCCCGCGTAGGTCACGCCCGTGAACAGCCACCCGACCGGCAGCGGCCACGGCATCCACACCGGGACCTGCGTGCGGTGCACGACGACGTTGAGCGCCTCGACGCTGGGCGGGATCACGGGCTGCAGCGGATACACCGTCCCGTGCGCGTCGCACTGCCAGGAATCGGCGAAAAGGCCGGGAGCCCTGACCCGGCCACCACACTTCGGGCAACTGGGTTCGCCCCTCATAGGGCCCCACGGTCCTACCCCGACCGGCCCGCGTCAAGGACGATCACCCGTCCGGGCGGAAGCCGCGTGGCCCGCCCGACCAGGGAAAACTAGATGCACCTTGCATTAATTAGCTCCGCTAACTTACTGTATGCATAAGCCAACTATTCAGCCGGGACGGGAGAAGCACATGGACCCCTTCGACGCGGGAGCCGGCGGCATCCTGCGACAGCCCAAGGCGGTGTGGGCCACGGCCGGCGCCTCCGTCGTCGCCTTCATGGGCATCGGTCTGGTCGACCCGATCCTGCCGTCCATCGCACAGGGCCTGCGTGCCACACCCAGCCAGGTGTCCCTGCTCTTCACCTCGTACTTCCTGATCACCGCGGTGGCGATGCTGCTGACCGGCTTCGTCTCCAGCCGCATCGGCGGCCGCAGGACCCTGCTGCTCGGCCTCGCGTTCGTGGTCGTCTTCGCGGGCCTGGCCGGCACCTCGGGATCGGTCGGCGAGCTCGTCGGTTTCCGCGCGGGCTGGGGCCTCGGCAACGCGCTGTTCGTCTCCACCGCCCTCGCGGTGATCGTGGGCGCGGCGGCCGGGGGCAGCGCGGCGGCGATCCTGCTCTACGAGTCCGCCCTCGGCCTCGGCATGGCCTGCGGCCCGCTGCTCGGCGCACTCCTCGGCAACGCGAGCTGGCGCTACCCCTTCTTCGGCACGGCGACGCTCATGGCGATCGGCTTCCTGTGCATCACGGCGTTCCTGAAGGAGCAGCCGAGGCCCGCCCGGAAGACCTCGGTACTGGACCCGCTCAAGGCGCTCGGCCACGGCGGCCTGGCCTCGGCGGCCGTCTCGGCGTTCTTCTACAACTACACGTTCTTCACCGTGCTGGCCTTCACGCCGTTCGTGCTGAACATGACCCCGTACCGCTCCGGTGCGGTGTTCTTCGCCTGGGGCCTGCTGCTCGCGGTCTTCTCGGTGATCGTGGCCCCGCGCATGCAGAAGCGGTTCGGTTCGCTGAGGGTGCTCGGCGGCTCGCTGGTGCTGCTCGCGGCGGACGTGCTCGTGCTCGGCTACGGCGACCACACCACGGCCGTCGTCTGCACGATCCTGTCCGGCGCCTTCATCGGCGTGAACAACACGGTCTACACCGAACTGGCCCTCGGCGTGTCGGACGCGCCGCGCCCGGTGGCGAGCGCGGGCTACAACTTCGTCCGCTGGTTCGCGGCCGCGGCCGCGCCCTACTTCGCGCCGAAGATCGAGGAGTGGACCGACATCCACGTCCCGTTCGTGGTCGCGGCGGTCACCGCCCTGCTCGGAGCGGTCGTGGTCCTCGTACGGCGCAAGGCCCTCACGCACGAGGCCGAGGAGCTCGAGCCGCGGCACGCCACCGAGGACGGGGTCGGCGTCTTCGCCAACTGACCGGTCAGGAAAGGGTCTTGGTGAGCTTGCTCACTCGGCCCCGGCGTCCAGCGGGACGGACCCGCGGGCGGGATCCCTCAGGTCCGTCCCGTTCGCCAGCCAGCGCTCCTGGAGGGCCGCGGCGCCGTGCACCCGCTTCCAGGCGGCCTCGTTGGGGGTCATCGGCAGCAGCGGCAGGAACCGCACCGGGTCCATCGGGTCGTCCAGCGCCAGATCCTCGACGAGTCCGCCCGGCTCGCCCACCAGCACGGAGCTGAACGGGGCGCCGGGCCAGAGCGGTTCACCGACGTCCAGGGAGGCGCCGGGCGCCACGACCACACCTTCCACCTGCGGGGACGCGGCGAGCACGGCGAGCGCGCGGAGCACCTTGTCGGTGTCGGCGAGACCGGCGCGGACCGACAGGACCAGTTCGACGCGCGGGCCCTTGACGGGGTCGGCGAGCATCGCCGTGGGGTCGGTCATGGGGTGCGCGGACATGCCGAGCGAGGCGTAACGGACCACGTCCCCCTCGTGGAACCGGAGCACCTCGATGCGGTCGGTACCGAGGAAGGTGACCGCGGCGCGCGCGTCCGGTTCGCCCAGCGCGGTGCTCAACCGTGCCTCGACCAGAGGAAGAACATCAACCATGCGGTGAGCATAGAACTCGTCAGCACCGGGCAAAGCGGCGCCTTGACACCACACGCTGCTGCTACGCTGAGCCGGTGGTTCGGGGCAGCACGCAGAAGCGTCGCTATCGAGTCCCGACGCTGAGACTCCCTTACGAGGGACCGGCCGGAGGAGGTGGGGCTGTCATGGATCGAAGTCGACCGTGCAGTACCACTCGCTCTTCCGGCTGCTGATCTAGTTACCGGCTGGCCGCCGCCTTCCCAATCGCGTCGTCGTTCGGAAGAGCACTTCGTCTCGCTTTGCCTGATCTGTCTGACCTGAATCAGTTCTGCATCAGTAGCGAAGTCGCCACCGCGACGGTGCGGTGCTCCCCGCTTTGTGGACGTGCCAAACATCCTTCCCCGCCCCGGGCCGGGAAGACTTCCGCCGGACGTCCCCATTCCGGGTAGTTCCACCCGTCGACACGCGCTTTCGCTGCCCGCCCGCGAAGGAGCCTGCCCATGTCGATGATCCGCGACCTGCGCGCCGTGGTCCGCCCGTCGTCCCGTGTCTCGCCGCGCAAGGAGCAGAGCGCGCCGTACGACACCACGCGCGACCCCTCGACGCCCTCGGCGGTCGTCGACTGCGCCGTCTACCGCGACGGCGCCCGGGTGCGCAGTGCGGAGCCGCTGAGCCCGCAGGAGGCGATGCGGCTGGTGCGCCGCGACGGCGGGTTCGTGTGGATGGGCCTGCACGAGCCCACCGAGTCGGAATTCGCCGGTATCGCCCGCGAGTTCGGGCTGCACCCGCTGGCCGTGGAGGACGCGGTGCAGGCCCACCAGCGGCCCAAGCTGGAGCGGTACGACGACTCACTGTTCACCGTCTTCAAGACCATCCACTACGTCGAGCACGACCGGCTCACCGCGACCAGCGAGGTGGTGGAGACCGGCGAGGTCATGTGCTTCACCGGCCGCGACTTCTTCATCACCGTCCGGCACGGCGGCCAGGGCTCGCTGCGGGCGCTGCGGCACCGGCTGCAGGACGACCCCGAACTGCTCGCCAAGGGCCCCTCGGCCGTGCTGCACGCGATCGCCGACCACGTGGTGGACGGCTACATCGCGGTGGCCGACGCGGTGCAGGTCGACATCGACGAGGTGGAGACCGAGGTCTTCTCGCCGGGCCGCCGGGGCGGTGTCTCGCGTGGTGTGGACTCGGCGCGGATCTACCAGCTCAAGCGTGAGGTGCTGGAGTTCAAGCGGGCGGTGGCCCCGCTGCTGCGGCCCATGCAGCTGCTGAGCGAGCGGCCGATGCGGCTGGTCGACCCGGACATCCAGAAGTACTTCCGGGACGTCGCCGACCACCTCGCCCGCGTCCAGGAGCAGGTGCTGGGCTTCGACGAACTGCTCAACTCCATCCTCCAGGCCAACCTGGCGCAGGCGTCCGTCGCGCAGAACGAGGACATGCGCAAGATCACCGCGTGGGCCGCGATCATCGCCGTACCGACGATGGTGTGCGGGGTGTACGGCATGAACTTCAAGTACATGCCGGAGCTGCACTGGCGGTACGGCTACCCGGTGATCATGGGTGTCACGGTCGCCCTGTGTCTGGGCATCCACCGCACCCTGAAGCGCAACGGCTGGCTGTGAGACCCCTGGTTAGGCTGGGCGCATGACAAGCGAGCTGCTCGATCAGGCCCTCGTCGAGGAGGCCACCAAGAAGTCCGGCCTCATCTGGGTCAGGGGCGCCGGGGCCCCGGCGGCGCGTGCGCTGTGGCACGTGTGGCACGAGGGCGCGGTGTGCCTGGTCGGCGACGGGCCCGGGGAGCAGCCGCTGACCGGCCTCGCCGACGGCGGCGCGGCCGAGGTGACCGTGCGCAGCAAGGACAAGGGCGGCCGGCTGGTGACCTGGCGGGCCACCGTGTCCGAGGCGGCCCCCGGCTCACCGGAGTGGGAGGCCGCGGTGGCAGAGCTGAAGGGCAAGCGGCTGAACGCCCCCGACGGTGAGGAGATGCCCGCGCGGTGGGCCCGCGAGTGCAGGGTGCTCCGTCTGGTGCCGGCCGGGACCTCGCTTCCGCTGCCCGCCGGGAGTCTGGCCGAGCGTCCGGTGCCCTCCCCGGCGACGACGCGCCGGGCGGCCCCGGCCGCTCTGCCCCGGCTGCTGGCCGGGCGCCGAAGGAAGAAGTAGCGCCGGGCCGGCTACGACGTCGGGAGCTGCTTGCCGTAGTCGACCGTCTCGCCCTTCGCGGGCCGGGCGACGGTGAAGTCCTTGCCCCAGTCCGAGAAGGTGAGCGTGCCCGCGGAACCGGCGCGCTCCAGGCGGAGCGGGTACGGCTGGCCCTCCAGGGAGACCTCCAGGGTGCCGCCGTCGCCGCCGTCGCCGGTGATCCGGATGGTGCGGGTACCCGCCGTCTCGTGGTGGCCGTCGGTCGCCAGCGGACCGTGCAGGGTCAGCAGACCGTCGAGGAGGAGGTCCTTGTCCGTGAAGCCGCTGAACTTCTTGTACGCGGGGTCCCCTTGCGGCACCTTCACGTACTTGCCGTCGAGCTTGCCCGCCGCGGACTTGTCGCCGCCGTTCCAGAACTCCGCGTCGGCCTTCAGATACAGCTGTTCGCCGACCCGCAGCAGCCCGAAGGTGGCGCCCTGGGAGGTGACCGAGCCGGTGCCGCCGTCGTCCTTCAGCCGCATGTCCAGCCGGTACGTACGGCCGCTGGTGACCACGGTCCCGGCCAGCCGCACCGCGGGAGCGGCGTCGGCGGCGGCACGGGTCTTCGCCTGGATCCGGTCGGCGGGCAGCTTGCCCACCCCGTTGGTCCCGGCGTCCGGATCGTCGCCGCACCCCGTCAGCACCGTCGCTCCCGTCACGGCCAGTGCGCATGTCGCGGTCACCAGCGCGGCCCGGCGGACCCGGCCCAGGGGCATCGCAGTCACAGGTGGGGCTGCCTTTCTGACGGTTGCTGAGCGGCGTACGGCAGCGTACCGGGGCCCCGCCCGCCCGGCGGAGCCAGTCCGTCCGGACCGCCCACCAGGGCGTATCGGATCGGTACGGGCTAGCCTGAAGCGCACGCGAGCGGGCAGAGAACAGCAATCCCACGCAAGGCGAGCAAAGGAAGCACAGCCATGGCAGCCGGCGCCCCCCGGATCTTCGTCTCGCACCTCGCCGGGGTCCCCGTCTTCGATCCGGCCGGCGACCAGGTAGGTCGTGTACGCGACCTGGTGGTCATGCTGCGTGTCGGGCGACGGCCCCCGCGCGTCCTCGGTCTGGTCGTCGAGCTGTCGACCCGGCGCCGGATCTTCCTGCCCATGACCCGGGTGACCGGTATCGAGTCCGGCCAGGTCATCACCACCGGTGTGCTCAACGTGCGCCGCTTCGAGCAGCGGCCCACCGAGCGGCTGGTCTTCGGCGAGCTGCTGGACCGGCGGGTGCGGCTGGTGGAGAGCGACGAGGAGGTCACCGTCCTCGACCTGTCCGTGCAGCAGCTGCCCGCCCGCCGGGACTGGGAGATCGACCGCGTCTTCGTCCGCAGGGGGAGGAAGGGCGGTGCCTTCCGCCGGGCCAAGGGCGAGACCCTGACCGTCGAGTGGTCGTCCGTCACCGGCTTCTCCCTGGAGGAGCACGGACAGGGCGCCGAGAACCTGCTCGCCACGTTCGAGCAGCTGCGCCCCGCGGACCTCGCCAACGTGCTGCACCATCTGTCCGCCAAGCGCCGCGCCGAGGTCGCCGCGGCCCTGGACGACGACCGTCTCGCCGACGTCCTGGAGGAGCTGCCGGAGGACGACCAGATCGAGATCCTGGGCAAGCTGGCCGAGGAGCGCGCGGCCGACGTCCTGGAGGCCATGGACCCGGACGACGCGGCCGACCTGCTGGCCGAACTGCCGGAGGCGGACAAGGAACGGCTGCTGAGCCTGATGAAGCCCGCCGACGCGGCCGACATGCGGCGCCTGATGTCGTACGAGGAGCACACCGCGGGCGGTCTGATGACCACGGAGCCGATCGTGCTGCGCCCGGACGCCACGGTCGCCGACGCGCTCGCCCGGGTCCGCAACCAGGACCTCTCCCCCGCGCTCGCCGCCCAGGTCTACGTCTGCCGCCCGCCCGACGAGACCCCGACCGGCAAGTACCTGGGCACCGTCCACTTCCAGCGGCTGCTGCGCGACCCTCCGTACACCCTGGTCAGCTCGATGGTCGACGACGATCTGCAGACCCTGGACCCGGACGCCGCCCTGCCGGTCGTCGCCGGGTTCTTCGCCGCGTACGACATGGTGGCCGCCCCCGTGGTGGACGAGTCCGGCTCGCTGCTCGGCGCGGTGACCGTGGACGACGTCCTCGACCACATGCTGCCCGACGACTGGCGCGAGACGGAGTTCCACCTGGATGAGGGAGAGGAGGCGGCCACTCATGGCTCCTGAGCGCGACACCGCGACCCGCGAGCGCAACCCGGTGGGCGCCACGGCCGCCACCCGGCCCCGCGCCCCGCGTCTGGACCAGCCGCGCCCGCCGCGGCACCGGATCCTGCCCGAGTGGGACCCGGAGGCGTTCGGCCGGCTGTCGGAGCGGATCGCCCGCTTCCTCGGCACGGGACGCTTCATCGTCTGGATGACGGTCGTCATCATCCTGTGGGTGCTGTGGAACATCGCCGCGCCGGTGGGGCTGCGCTTCGACCAGTACCCGTTCATCTTCCTGACCCTGATGCTGTCCCTGCAGGCCTCCTACGCGGCCCCGCTGATCCTGCTGGCGCAGAACAGGCAGGACGACCGCGACCGGGTCAACCTCGAGCAGGACCGCAAGCAGAACGAGCGGTCCATCGCCGACACGGAGTACCTGACCCGGGAGGTCGCCGCGCTGCGCACCGGTCTCGGCGAGGTGGCCACCCGCGACTGGATCCGCTCGGAGCTGCAGGACCTGGTGAAGGAACTGGAGGAACGGCGGCGCCACGACGGGCATGTCGTATTCCCGGCAGAGCGGGCGGAACGGTCGCCCGGACGTGACGCAGACGACCGCTGAGGGGCTACCCGCACGCCCCTCGGGGCGCCGTACCATCGTCTCTATGGCTACGGAAGACGCGGTGCGCGAGGCACTGGCGACGGTGAACGACCCCGAGATCAACCGACCCATCACCGAGCTGGGGATGGTCAAATCGGTGGAGATCGGGGAGGACGGCGCGGTCGCGGTCACCGTGTACCTGACGGTCTCCGGCTGCCCGATGCGCGAGACGATCACGACCCGGGTGACCGAGGCGGTCTCGCGGGTCGAGGGCGTCACCCGCGTCGACGTGGCGCTGGACGTGATGAGCGACGAGCAGCGCAAGGAGCTGGCGAACGCCCTGCGCGGCGGCCAGGCCGAGCGTGAGGTCCCGTTCGCCAAGCCGGGCAGCCTCACCCGGGTCTACGCGGTCGCCTCCGGCAAGGGCGGCGTCGGCAAGTCCTCGGTGACGGTGAACCTGGCCGCCGCGATGGCGGCCGACGGTCTGAAGGTCGGTGTCGTGGACGCCGACATCTACGGCCACAGCGTGCCGCGCATGCTGGGCGCTGACGGCCGTCCGACCCAGGTCGAGAACATGATCATGCCGCCGTCGGCGAACGGCGTGAAGGTCATCTCCATCGGCATGTTCACCCCGGGCAACGCGCCGGTCGTCTGGCGTGGCCCGATGCTGCACCGCGCGCTGCAGCAGTTCCTCGCGGACGTGTACTGGGGCGATCTGGACGTCCTGCTGCTGGACCTGCCGCCCGGCACCGGTGACATCGCCATCTCGGTCGCGCAGCTCGTGCCGAACGCCGAGATCCTGGTCGTGACGACGCCTCAGCAGGCGGCGGCCGAGGTCGCCGAGCGGGCCGGCTCCATCGCCGTGCAGACCCACCAGAAGATCGTCGGTGTGGTGGAGAACATGTCCGGCCTGCCCTGCCCGCACTGCGGCGAGATGGTCGACGTCTTCGGCACGGGCGGCGGCCAGCGGGTCGCGGACGGCCTCACCCGTACCACCGGCGCGTCGGTTCCGGTGCTCGGCAGCATCCCGATCGACGTCCGGCTGCGCGAGGGCGGCGACGAGGGCAAGCCGGTGGTCCTGACCGACCCGGACTCCCCGGCGGGTTCCGCCCTGCGGGCGATCGCGGGGAAGCTGGGCGGCCGTCAGCGCGGCCTGTCGGGCCTGTCGCTGGGGCTGACCCCCAGGAACAAGTTCTGAGGACTCTCGCGGCCGTACGGCCCGGGACGAAGGGGCGCCGGGAGGTACTGGCGCCCCTTTCCCATGCCTCTGGGGCCCGCCGGGCGTACGCGGCGATTCACCGTGCGTACGCCGCCGGGTCCCTCAGGCGTACGCGGCGACGTCCTTGACGACCGCGAAGCCGAGTCCGTACGCGCTCATCCCCCGCCCGTAGGCGCCGACGTGCACGCCGGACCCGGTGGAGCCGGCCAGCACCCAGCCGAACTCGGACTCCCGGTAGTAGAAGGGCATGGTCACCCCGTCCACCGGCAGCGAGAGCCGGGACCACTCCGGTCCCTCGAGATCGTCGGCCAGCGCCCAGGCGGTCTCGGTCTGCTGGTCCAGCCAGTCGTCGCGCAGGCTGTGGTCCATCTGCCCGGGCCAGGTGAAGGACAGCAGTCCCACGCCCGCCAGCCAGGCCGCCGAGGAGACCGACGTCGCCTCCAGCAGTCCCGTGCCGTCGGCGCTCCGGCGGGACGGGTTCGCGGCGACGGTGACGACGACCGCGAACTTCTCCCGCGGCTCGTCCGTGGCCGCGGCCATGTGCTCGTTGCGCACGGAGGGCTCGTCGCCGTGGCCGATCGAACCGTGCTCGACGGCGCCCTCGGCCGCCGTACCGACCTGCATCAGCCAGCGTGGCCCCGTGAAGGCCTCGTCGAGGCCGTACCAGGGGAAGGGTGCCCGCAGGTACCCGTCGATGGCGCGCGGGGCGGAGGGGGCCTGTTGTCCGCCCTCCGCGGCCGGCGTCTGTGCGCCCACCCGACTTGTCGTCTCCATCTGCCCGGACGCCTCCTCGCTCTCGTCGGACCGGGAGGCCCGCCCCCCTTCGGGCGTACTCGTCCGGTCCGCACAACAACTCGGCAGCATATCCACATGCATGAGGGCAGCAGGGAAACCGCCCGGCGCGTGGGTCGCGCGGACCGCCCGTGTGGGGCCTGTACGACACGAGCGGGCTGTGAGGTGCGTCACTCCAGCCCGGTTCGGATCAGGTGGCGTCCGCGTCGAACGGCGGGGGACCGTCCTTGCCGGAGTCCTCGGGCTTCTTGGTCATGTCGATGCGCCCGCCCGACGAGGAGGACGAGGCGTCGCTGTCCCGGCTGTGGACCGCGTCCGTGACCTCGGCCATCTCCTTCTTCAGGTCGAAGCCGTTGCGGATCTCCTTCAGCCCCAGGTCCTCGTTGTCCAACTGCTTGCGGATGAAGGCCTTGGGGTTGAGGTCCTCGAACTCGAAGTCCTTGAACTCCGGGCCCAGCTCGGTGCGGATGTCCTGCTTGGCGCTCTCCGAGAACTCGCGGATCTTCCGGATCGTCCGCGTCACGTCCTGGATGAATTTGGGGAGCTTGTCCGGACCGAAGACGAGCACGGCGAGAACAATGATGGTCACCAGCTCGAGTGGGCCTATGTCATTGAACACCTGACGCTCCTCTTGCGATCCTCGGTCGCCCAACGGTACCCGGCCCGCCTGTCGGACGGGTACCGACCGGTGGTGAGACTTGGGTCAGTTCCGCCCGGACGGGTTCGCGGGGGCGGCCGAGGGGGCGCCGGAGGCCGAGGGCGTGTCGGGGACGGGTGCGGACAGTGTGTCCGGACCTTTCGGCCCGGGCGTGGCGGGCCAGGAGGTCAGCGGCAGCGGCGAGATGTCGTCCAGCGGGCGTATCAGCGGGGAGACCGCGGCCGCGCCGGCCATCACCGGCGCCGTCAGGTCGCGCATGACGTCCTCGACCTGCCCGGTGAGGGGCGGCTGGGAGCCGGGCAGCAGCGGGGCCGACAGGGAGGTCGGCGCCGCCGGGCCCGGACCGAGCAGGCTGCTGCCCTGGGCGAGAAGCGGCCCCACCGCACGGCGGCGCTGCGTGTCCGGCGTCGCCGCACCCGGGACCGAGCCCGCGCCCGCACCGGCCGAGCGGGCCGGGACCACGTTGCCCGTGCCGGAGCCGCCGCGGGCGTCCGCGGCGAGGTCGCCGGGGATGGCGGTGGTGACGCCGCCGAGGGCGACCGCGGCCAGCGACACCGCCCCGGCGGCGGCTGCCGCGAACCGCAGTCCGCGCGAGGCGGAGCGGTCGGCGTCCGGGCGGCCGACGGGATGGATGCGGAAACCGCGCTCCTCGGGAGCGGGGGCCGCCGCATGGGCGGACGCGGCCGGGACGTAGCCGAACTCGAAGCGCTCCTCGCGCCGCACCCCGAAGACCCCGGTGTCGGAGCCCCGGCCGAGGAAGCCTCCGCCGGGCGCCGGCGTGCCGCCGCCGTCGAGGTCGCCTCCCCCGGGAAGGCCCTGGAGACGGGCCAGGAAGCTCTCGGAGGGGGGCGGCGGGGCCGCCTCGGCGAACACGTTCTTCAGCCGGCGCTGGGCGTCCGCCTCCGCCTTGCACCGGGCGCAGGTGGCCAGGTGGGCGAGGACACGCTCGCGCGACTCATGACCGAGCTCCCCGTCCACCAGGGCGGAGAGCCGGTCTCCCAGGTGCTGCTCCGCGAGGTGCGGCTGAGCGGGTTTCGGACGGGATCCGTTCACGCGGTCGCGCCCCCTCCCCCCAGAGCGGGGACACGGGCCACGAAGGAGCGCCGCTCGGCCCGGCGGGCCTCCGGCGACCGGTGGGCGAGGGCCTTGCGGAGCTGGGAGCGGCCGCGGTGGATACGGGAGCGGACCGTGCCGAGCTTCACGCCGAGGGTCGCGGCGATCTCCTCGTACGACAGTCCCTCGATGTCGCACAGCACGACGGCGGCGCGGAACTCGGGCGCGAGGGTGTCCAGCGCCTGCTGCACGTCGGCGTCGAAGTGCGCGTCGTTGAAGACCTGCTGCGGGGTCGGCTCCTTGCTGGGCAGGCGCTCGGCCGCGTCCTCGCCGAGGGCGTCGAAGCGGATGCGCTGCTTGCGCCGGACCATGTCCAGGAACAGGTTGGTGGTGATGCGGTGCAGCCAGCCCTCGAAGGTGCCGGGCGAGTACGTCGACAGGGAACGGAAGACACGGACGAAGACCTCCTGGGTGAGGTCCTCGGCGTCGTGCTGGTTGCCCGTGAGGCGGTAGGCCAGGCGGTACACCCGTCCGCTGTGCGTGCTGACGATCTCCTCCCAGGTGGGCGGAGTCCACGCCTGCCCGTCCGCGTCGGTGGAGAAGGTCGCGGTCTGGGCGGCGCCGGCGGTCCGGCTGTGGTCAGCAGCAGTGTCGGTCACGGATTTCGGCTTCCCCGACGACCCGAGAAGACGCCTCAGCATCCCTCTGCGGTCAACAGGCGCAGCCGCACCTCCCCTGTCAGCTCTGGTGGTGTCCAGTGGAGCCCCTACCATAGCCACCTCGCCCGTTAGGACCGGATAAGCGGTTTTACGAGAAATTGATCTGGGCTGATACGGCTCATACGGCTGCGTCAGCATGTGCTCGGCGTCCCGATCCACCGCTCGCCCCCCATCGCGTCCGGGCCCTTCGTCTCAACCCTGTAAACGCGCGGTCCCATCTGCGGGTTCCCGACGCCAACGGATACAGTCACGCCCAGGCACCCACGGGGACAGGAGAGCGTCATTACCGGCAACCGGCAGACTAGCTGGGCGTTCGCCGACGCCTATGTCGCCGAGGACGAAGCGCTGCGCTGGGCCCGCGACCGGGCCCGCGAGGCAGGGCTGCGCTCGGTGTCGCCCAGCACGGGTGCCGCGCTCCGGCTGCTCGCCGCCTCCGTGGACGCGAAGGCGGTCGCGGAGATCGGCACCGGCTGCGGGGTGTCCGGAATCCATCTGCTGCACGGCATGCGCCCGGACGGGGTGCTCACCACAGTCGACCCGGAGCCGGAGCACCAGCAGTTCGCCCGGCAGGCCTTCCGTGCCTGCGGCTTCGCCAGCAACCGGGCCCGGTTCATCCCGGGCCGCGCGCTGGACGTGCTGCCCCGGCTCGCGGACGCCGGCTACGACCTCGTCTTCTGCGACGGGGACCGGCAGGAGTACTCGGACTACCTGGGTGAATCGTTGCGCCTGCTGCGTCCGGGCGGCCTGGTGGTCTTCGAGGGCGTCTTCGCCAACGGCCGCACGGTCGACTCGGGACCGCAGCCCTCGGAGGTGCTGCGGCTGCGTGAGCTGCTGCGCACGGTGCGGGAGAGCCAGGAACTGGTGACGTCGCTGCTGCCGGTGGGCGACGGGCTGCTGTGCGCCGTCAAGCGGTGAGACGGGCCCCCGGGGGTCCCGGACACACGTCCGCCCCGGCACCGCTTACGATGCCGGGGCGGACGGAAGGACAGGATCGCCGGCTCGTCAGACGACGACCTTCTTGAGGGCGTCGCCGAGCGCCTCGGCCTCGTCAGGGGTCAGCTCGACGACGAGTCGACCGCCGCCTTCGAGCGGAACGCGCATGACGATGCCCCGCCCCTCCTTGGTCACCTCGAGCGGGCCATCACCCGTCCGCGGCTTCATGGCCGCCATGCTCGTTCCCCTTCCTGAAACCAGGCTCATCGTCTGCCGAAGCCCCACGAAGGGCACCCCGCGGTCCTCGTACCGGACACGCGACACCGGCATCGAACACATTGCTTCCAGGCCATTATCCCGCATCGCAGGACCCGATGACCAACATCAGTCGGCATCGCTTGCGCAACGCGCGCGAGCAAAACCACCCAATTCGGCGATGTGGCTGCGATACTGCGCCACCGCGCGGACGCATGGGGAGCGGCCCCGCTCCGTTTTTGTTTGACGCAGGTCACACGTCCGGTCCGGCCCCCGGGCGGCGATCTCCGCCATGCTGTCCTTCGGACCGTGGCGTACTGAGCGGTACGTCACCACTTCTGACCGGAGGGGATGCCCCATGGCCGACACCGTTCTCTACGAGGTGAGCGAGGGACTCGCGACGATCACGCTGAACCGCCCGGAGGCGATGAACGCGCTGAACATCGCGACCAAGGTCGCCCTCCGGGAGGCGGCGGAGTCCGCGGCCGGGGACAGCGCCGTACGGGCGATCCTGCTGACCGCGGCCGGGGACCGGGCGTTCTGCGTGGGCCAGGACCTCAAGGAGCACATCGGGCTGCTGGTGTCGGACCGCGAGACCGGTTCGGGGCAGACGATGACCACGGTCAGGGAGCACTACAACCCGATCGTGCGGGCGCTGACCGGAGCGGCGAAGCCGGTGGTCGCCGCGGTGAACGGGGTCGCCGCCGGGGCCGGTTTCGGTTTCGCGCTGGCCGCCGACTACCGGGTGGTGGCCGACACGGCGGCGTTCAACACCTCGTTCGCGGGCGTCGCGCTCACCGCCGACTCCGGCATCTCCTGGACGCTGCCCCGGGTGGTCGGCCCGGGCCGCGCCGCCGACCTGCTGCTCTTCCCGCGCAACATCAGCGCGCAGGACGCCCTGGAGCTGGGCATCGCCAACCGGCTCGTGCCCGCCGCCGAGCTGCGGGCCGAGGCCGAGAAGGTGGCCCGGGCCCTGGCCGAGGGCCCGACGGTGGCGTACTCGGCGATCAAGGAAGCGGTGGCCTACGGCCTGACGCACTCCCTTGCCGAGACCCTGGACAAGGAGGACGAGCTGCAGACCCGCGCGGGCAGCTCCGAGGACCACGCGATCGCGGTCCAGGCCTTCGTGAACAAGGAGAAGCCGAAGTACCTGGGCCGCTGAGCTACCGGGCCTGCGGGCGGGTGCGGCTCACGCACCCCTCCAGGTGGTCGTCGACCAGCCCGCAGGCCTGCATCAGCGCGTACGCCGTCGTGGGGCCGACGAACTTCAGGCCCCGCTTCTTCAGCGCCTTGGACAGGGCCGTGGACTCGGGGGTGACGGCGGCGACGTCGGCCAGGGTCCGCGGCACCGGGCGGCCCGCCGGGTCGGGGGCGTGCGACCAGATCAGCTCGTCCAGTTCGCCCTCGGCCCAGCCGGCGAGCACGCGCGCGTTGGCGAGCGTCGCGTCGATCTTGGCGCGGTTGCGGATGATGCCCGGGTCGGCCAGCAGCCGCTCGCGGTCCTCGTCCGTGAACGCGGCGACCTTCTCGATGTGGAAGCCCGCGAACGCGGCGCGGAAGCCCGGGCGGCGGCGCAGGATAGTGATCCAGGACAGGCCCGACTGGAAGGCCTCCAGGCTGACCCGCTCGAAGAGGGCGTCGTCGCCGTGGACCGGCCGGCCCCACTCCTCGTCGTGGTACGAGACGTAGTCCTCGGCGGACAGGGCCCACGGGCAACGCGCCCTGCCGTCCGGGCCGGCGAGGGCGGCTCCGGCGCTCATCGCTGGTCCTCCTGGCCCGGCTTGTCCAGCCGGGCGTGCGCGGCGGCGCGGGCGCCGGCCAGCGCGGACTCCAGGTCGGCGATACGGGCGTCCCGCTCGGCGAGTTCGGCGGCGAGCCGGCCGAGGGCGTCGTCCACGTCGGACATGCGGTAGCCGCGCGGCGCGAGCGGGAAGCGCAGGTTCTCCACGTCCTGGCCGCCGACCGGGCGGTCCGGGGGCAGGGGGTCCCGCAGCCGCTCCGGGGCGGCCTCCGGCAACGGGCCGCGCTCACCGCCGCTGACCACGGCGAGTGTCACCGCGGCCACCACGACGGCCAGGGCGACGACCAGGAACAAGAACATCAGCATCGCCAGGGGTCCCCACGCTCGGTACCGGACGCTGTGCCGGAAGACGAATCTGTCAGGCTCCGATCGTGCCATGCGAGCCGGGCGGTTAGGGTCGCAGGCGGCTGTACCGAGGGACGTACTAGGAGAGGTCACAGCGGATGCTCAGGCTGGGCAAGCGGGAATTCGGGTCGCACGAGCCCGTGATCATGGCGATCGTGAACCGGACCCCGGACTCCTTCTACGACCAGGGGGCCACCTTCCACGACGAGGCGGCCCTCGCGCGCGTGGAGCGGGCGGTGGCCGAGGGCGCCGCGATCGTCGACATCGGCGGGGTGAAGGCGGGACCCGGCGAGGAGGTCACGGCGGAGGAGGAGGCACGGCGGACGGTGGGCTTCGTCGCCGAGGTACGCCGCCGCTTCCCCGATGTGATCATCAGCGTGGACACCTGGCGGGCCGATGTCGGCGAGGCGGTGTGCGAGGCGGGCGCGGACCTGCTGAACGACGCCTGGGGCGGCGTCGACCCGGCCCTCGCGGAGGTGGCCGCGCGGCACGGTGCCGGGCTGGTGTGCACGCACGCGGGCGGGGCCGAGCCCCGGACCCGTCCGCACCGGGTGACCTACGACGACGTCGTCGCCGACATCCTGGAGGTGACCCTGGGGCTGGCGGAGCGCGCCGTCGCCCTGGGGGTGCCGCGGGAGTCGGTGCTGATCGATCCCGGGCACGACTTCGGCAAGAACACGCGGCACAGCCTGGAGGCGACGCGGCGGCTGGACGAGATGGTCGCCACGGGGTGGCCCGTGCTGGTGTCGCTGTCCAACAAGGACTTCGTGGGCGAGACACTGGACCGGCCGGTGAAGGAACGGCTGATCGGCACGCTGGCGACGACCGCGGTGTCGGCGTGGCTGGGGGCCCAGGTGTACCGCGTGCACGAGGTCGCCGAGACCCGCCAGGTCCTGGACATGGTCGCCTCCATCGCCGGCCACCGCCCCCCGGCGGTCGCCCGCCGCGGCCTGGCGTAGACGAGGGCCTGGCGTAGACGAGGGCCTGGCGTAGAAGAGGCCGGCGAAAGGCCCTGGCAAACCCCCGAGACGGGCGGGCGGTCGGGAAAAAAGGGGGCCGGGGCGAAGCCCCAGGCCCCGCCCCACCCAGGCACAGCGCCTAGCGCCCCGCCTCCTTGGACACCAGTGCCACCGCTTCCTCGACCTCGTCGGTCAGGTGGAACAGCAGCAGGTCCTTCTCCGTCGCCTTCCCCTGGGCCACGAGCGTGTTCTTCAGCCAGGACACCAGCCCGCCCCAGTACTCGCTGCCGAACAGGACGATCGGGAAGCGGGTCACCTTCTGGGTCTGGACCAGGGTGAGGGCCTCGAAGAATTCGTCCAGCGTGCCGAGGCCGCCCGGCAGCACCACGAACCCCTGCGCGTACTTGACGAACATCATCTTGCGGACGAAGAAGTAGCGGAAGTTCAGGCCGATGTCGACGTAGGGGTTCAGCCCCTGTTCGAAGGGCAGCTCGATGCCGAGCCCGACCGAGGTGCCGCCGGCCTCGCACGCGCCCTTGTTGGCCGCCTCCATGGCTCCCGGGCCGCCGCCGGTGATCACGGCCCAGCCGGCCTCCACCAGTCCCCGGCCCAGCCGCACGCCCGCGTCGTACTCCGCGGAGTTCACCGGCGTCCGCGCCGAGCCGAACACGCTGATCGCGGGCGGGAGTTCGGCCAGCGTGCCGAAGCCCTCGACGAACTCCGACTGGATCCGCAGGACCCGCCAGGGGTCGGTGTGGACCCAGTCCGCGGGGGCGCGCTCGTCCAGCAGCCGCTGGTCGGTGGTGCTGGCCGTCACCTTGTCCCGCCGCCGGAGGACCGGTCCGAGCCGTTGCTCGTCCGGCGGCTGCTTCTTCCCCAGGGGGTTGCCGGTCGCCATGTGCGCTCCCTCCGCTTGCGGGTAGTACGGGCTCAGCCTAGATCCACGTGGGTTTCGGAGGGGGGACGTGAGCATGTCCGGCGTGCGGCGCCCGGTGGCCCCCGCTACGCGGTCAGCCAGGAACGCAGCCGCTCCTCACCCGCGAGGATCTTGGCCACTTCTACCCGCTCGTCCCGCTTGTGTGCCAGGTGCGGGTTGCCGGGACCGTAGTTGACGGCGGGCACGCCGAGCGCGGAGAAGCGGGAGACGTCCGTCCAGCCGTACTTGGGCTGCGGGGTGCCGCCCACCGCCTCGATGAAGGCCGCCGCGGCCGGGTGGGAGAGGCCGGGCAGCGCGCCGGGGCTGTGGTCGTCGATGACGAACTCCGCCACGCCGCAGTCCGCGAACACCTCACGGACGTGCGCGATCGCCTCCTCCTCGGTGCGGTCGGGGGCGTAGCGGAAGTTGACCGTCACCACGCACTCGTCGGGGATGACGTTGCCCGCCACTCCCCCGGAGATCCCCACGGCGTTCAGGCCCTCGCGGTACTCCAGGCCGTCGATGACCGGCCACCGGGGCTCGTAGGAGGCGAGCCGGGCCAGGATCGGGGCGGCCGTGTGGATGGCGTTGGACCCCATCCAGCCGCGCGCCGAGTGCGCCCGCTCGCCCCGGGTCTTCAGCAGCACCCGCAGCGTGCCCTGGCAGCCGCCCTCGACCTGGGCGTCGGAGGGCTCCAGCAGGACCGCGAAGTCACCGCGCAGCCAGTCCGGGTGGGCCTCGGCGACATGCCGGAGGCCGTTGAGGTCGGCGGCGACCTCCTCGTTGTCGTAGAAGACGAACGTCAGGTCGCGGTTGGGGGCGGGGACCGTCGCCGCGATGCGGAGCTGCACCGCGACGCCCGACTTCATGTCGCAGGTGCCGCAGCCCCACAGCACGCCGTCCTCGTCCAGCCGGGACGGCACGTTGCCGGCGATCGGGACGGTGTCGATGTGGCCGGCCAGCACGACCCGCTCCGCGCGGCCCAGGTCGGTGCGGGCGATCACGTTGTTGCCGTGGCGGTCGACCGTCAGGTGCGGCAGCGCGCGCAGAGCGGCCTCGATCGCGTCCGCGAGGGGCTTCTCGGTGCCGCTCTCGGAGGGGAAGTCCACGAGCCGGGCGGTGAGCTCGGCGGCGTCCAGCGTGAGGTCCAGGGAGGTGTCGGCCATGACCTCGACCCTAGGCCATGGCGTCGTGGCGGGTCCGCGCCGCGCTGCGCGGACCCGCCGCCCGGGGCGGGAGGCCCTCCAGTACCTTGTACGCGTGCCAGAGCCGTCCCCCAGCCGTCCCAAGCGTCGCGGCCGCCTCCTGCGTTTCGGGGCGGCCCTGTTGGTCCTGTGCGGCGTCGCCGCCTACCTCGTGGTGCAGTACGTCACCGGTGGCTCGGGCGCCCGCGGCTGCAAGGTGGTCGCCGGCGACGACGGGGCGTCCTACGAGTTCACTCCCGAGCAGGCGGTGAACGCGGCGACGATCGCCGCCGTGGGCACCGGGCGGAACATGCCCGAGCGGGCCATAACGATCGCGCTGGCGACCGCCCTCCAGGAGTCGGGGCTGCGCAACCTCGAACACGGCGACCGGGACTCCATCGGCCTGTTCCAGCAGCGGCCCTCGCAGGGCTGGGGCACCGAACGGCAGATCATGGACCCGGCCTACGCGGCGGGCATCTTCTACGCCCACCTGGCCAAGGTGCCGGACTACGCCGGCCTGCCGCTGACGGTGGCCGCGCAGCGGGTGCAGCGCAGCGGCTACCCGGAGGCGTACGCCAAGCACGAGCCGGACGCCGAGCTGCTGGCGGCCGCGCTGACCGGCCGCGCGGCGGCCTCGCTGACCTGCGCCGGGCGCCCGGAGCGCACCGCGCGGGCGACGGGCCCGGACGCGGTACGGGCGGCCTTGGTACGGGACTTCGGGCGGGACGCGCTGCAGGAGACGAACGCCGTGGTGGGCGGTACGCCGGTGCCCTCGCCGTCGCCGTCGCCGAGCGTGACCGCGACCGCGCACGGGCGGACGGTGACCGTGCCGGTGTCCGAGGGCGCGCGGAGGGACACGGGCACGGCGGGCGAGCGGGAGCGCGAGCGGGGCTGGCAGCTGGCGCACTGGGCGGTGGCCAACTCCTCTGCGCTGCACATCCAGCGGGTGTTCTACGCGGACCGGGAGTGGACCGCGAGAGACGGCGGCGGCACCTGGCACCGGGTCGGCGCGGACGGTGCCGGCGGTGCGGAGAAGTCCGCCGGGTCGGTCCGGATCGTGGCCGGACAGTAGTACGGGGACTCCCCCGGCCGGGTTGCGCGGCCGTGGTGCGGGCGCCTTTCCAACCGGGGGTGGAAGACACCGCTACAGCCCTTGGGAATCAAGGGCTGTAAGGATTCTGCACCACCCCCGACGGACTCCCTTTGCCCGTTTTTATCCACAAACGATAATGCGATGCGTTGCCCATTCTTTACCTTCGGCGTCCGCAACCTTCATCGGCCTCGAGCGGTAAGCACGGCGTCCGGGCCCGGCCCGGGCTCACCGTTCCTCCCGTCGAATGGAGCACCATGTCCCTCCCCCTGACCCGCCGGATCGCCCGTGCCGCGCTGCTCGTCGCAGCGGGAGCGGCCGCCGGGGTCGGTGCGGCCGGCTCTGCCGGCGCGGCCACGAACCTGCCGGTAGCCACCCCGGAGCTGGGCGGCATGTCCGCGCTGGACAGCGCGGCCAACGTCGGCAGCACCGTCGACGGTGCGACGCAGCACGTCACCGGCATCACCGGCAACACGGGCGGCAAGGCGGTCAAGAAGGCGGGCCCGTCCGCGGCCCGGACCGGCGCCGGCACCGTGAAGAAGGCGGCCCCCGCGGCGAAGGACGCGGCCGGGAACGCGGCCCGCGCGGCCGGCGGCGTCATCGGGCGCACCGCGACCGGTGCGGCGGGCGGTCTGGCCACGGGCTCGCTGACCCAGGGCGGGCTGCCGACGTCGTCCCTGCCGGCCGCGCAGCTCCCGCTCGGCGGCTGAGCTACGCCGTCACCGGCGCACGGCCGACGGGGTCCGGGGAAACGCTCCCGGACCCCGTTCGCGTGTGCGTTGACGGCCTAGGCGGCCAGGCGCCCCACCGCCGCGCGCACCCGCTCGTCCGTCGCGGTCAGGGCCACGCGCACGAACCGGTCGCCGGCCTCGCCGTAGAAGTCGCCGGGCGCGACCAGGATGCCCAGGCCGGCCAGATGGGCGACGGTGTCCCAGCAGGACTCGTCGCGGGTGGCCCACAGGTAGAGGCTGGCCTCGCTGTGCTCGATGCGGAAGCCGTGGCCGAGCAGGGCCTCGCGCAGCAGCGCGCGGCGGGCGGCGTAGCGCTCGCGCTGGACGCGGACGTGCTCGTCGTCGCCCAGGGCCGCCACCACCGCGGCCTGCGTCGGAGCCGAGGTCATCATGCCACCGTGCTTGCGGATCTCCAGCAGCGGGCCCAGGACGGCCGGGTCGCCCGCCAGGAAGGCGGCGCGGTAGCCGGCCAGGTTGGACCGCTTGGAGAGCGAGTGGACGGCCACGATGCCGTCGTAGGAGCCGCCGTTGACGTCCGGGTGCAGGACCGAGACCGGGTCGGCCTCCCAGCCCAGTTCGAGGTAGCACTCGTCGGAGACGAGCAGCACGCCGTGGGCGCGGGCCCAGGCGACGATCCCCGTCAGCTCGTCCTTGGACAGGACCTTGCCGGTCGGGTTCGACGGGGAGTTGAGCCACAGGAGCCTGAGGTTCGCCGGGTCCAGGTCGCGCGGGTCGTCGTAGACCTCGTACGCGGCGCGGGCCAGGCGGGCGCCGACCTCGTACGTCGGGTAGGCCAGACGCGGGTACGCGACCTTGTCGCCGGGGCCGAGACCGAGCTGGGTGGGGAGCCAGGCCACCAGTTCCTTGGAGCCGACGATCGGCAGGACGTGCCGGTGGGTGACGTCCCGGGCGCCGAGGCGGCGCTCCAGCCAGCCGGTGATCGCGTCGCGCAGCGCCGGGGTGCCCCAGACCGTCGGGTAGCCCGGCGAGTCGGCCGCGTCGACCAGCGCCTTCTGGATCAGTTCGGGGACCGGGTCGACCGGGGTGCCGACGGACAGGTCGACGATGCCGCCGGAGTGGGCCGCGGCCGTCTTCTTGTACGGCTCCAGCTTGTCCCAGGGGAAGGTCGGAAGCCGGTCGGAGACTGCGGACACGGGTGCTGGCTCACTTTCTGCTTCGGCGAACGCCACGGTCCCGCACGGCACTGATCGAGGCGATCGGCCGTACGGGACCGGGGCGGCGCGCTGCGGGCCGCTGGGCCGCCGCCCAGCGGGTCACTAGGCCTGCGGCGGCAGCGCGGCGATGAAGGGGTGGTCCCGCTCGATCAGGCCCAGCTTGCTGGCCCCGCCGGGGGAGCCCAGCTCGTCGAAGAACTCGACGTTCGCCTTGTAGTAGTCCTTCCACTCCTCCGGAGTGTCGTCCTCGTAGAAGATCGCCTCGACCGGGCAGACCGGCTCACAGGCACCACAGTCGACGCATTCGTCCGGGTGGATGTACAAGGACCGCTGGCCCTCGTAGATGCAGTCGACCGGGCACTCCTCGATGCACGCCTTGTCCTTCACGTCGACACAAGGCTGCGCGATGACGTAGGTCACGCTGTCGTTCCTCCTCGATAGGGCGCTGGCGGGCCTCCGTAGGCTCCGCCGCCTGGCGCGCGGGAGCGCGGCGTCGTCGATGCCCGCCCCTAGTATCTCCGTTCTGGGGCAAGATCCGAACAGGAGGGGTGAACTGACCGGTGGAAATCTCGGCGCACGGACGCCTCGAGGTCCGTATCACCAATGCTGACGTGGGCAAACGCGTCTCCGTTCGGCGCTTGAGCGAGCCCGGGTCGGGGCCGGAGAAGTTCACCGACACGGTCGGTGTTCTCACATCATGGGACGACGGCGTGCTCATGATCACATCGCGGGACGGGCGCGCCGTCCGGATCGCGGAGTCCGCGCTGGTCGCGGGGAAGGTGATCCCGGCCGCGCCGGCCCGCCGCCGGGGCCCGGCCGCCGCCTACGCGGAGCTGGCCCGGGTCGCCGCACGGGCGTGGCGGCCGGTGGAGAGCGAGCGGCTGGGCGAGTGGGAGCTGCGGGCGGCCCAGGGGTTCACCCGGCGCGCCAACAGCGTGCTGCCGCTCGGCGATCCGGGGCTCGGTCTCGACGCCGCCCTGGAGGCCGTACGGCGCTGGTACGGCGAGCGGGGCCTGCCCGCCTACGTGCAGACCGCCACCGGCGCCGAGGGCACGCAGGAACTGCTGTGCGCGGAGCTGGAGCGGCGCGGCTGGGTGCGCGAGGTGACCGCCGAGTTGTGGACCGGTGCGCTGGCACCGCTCGCGGACGCCGCCGAGGGCGCCGGGGTGGTGCTGTCCCGGGAGGCGGACGAGGCGTGGCTCGCCCGGTACCGGCGCAAGGGGGTGAGCGAGGTGGCCCTGCGGGTGCTGGGCGGTGGCCCCTCGGTGTGGTTCGCGACCGTGCCCGATGCCGCCGGCGAGGCTCCGGCGGCGATCGGGCGGTGCGTGGTGGACGGGCGCTGGGCAGGGTTCGCCGCCGTGGAGGTCGATCCCGCCCGCCGCCGGCAGGGTCTTGCCACCGAGGTGATGGCCGCGCTGGCCCGGCGGGCCCTGGACGAGGGCGCCTCGGCGGCCTGGCTGCAGGTGGAGAGCGACAACGAGGGGGCCCGGGGACTGTACGCCCGGCTGGGCTTCGCGCCCCACCACGCGTACCACCACTACCGCCTGCCGGACACCGGTGGCACCGGAGGGTCGTAGCGATCGCCGTGGGAGGGCATGACCCAGACATGCGGCACCCTCGACTCCCGCCCCCGTACCCGCCCCCGCCGGAGCGGTCGGCGGCGCTGCGGCGGCGGTTCGACGCCGAGGCCCGGTCCGAGCGGCCGGACCTGTCGGCGCTGTGCCTGCTGATCGGCGCCGAGGCGGACGGCTCGCTGGACGAGGACGGCATCGACGCGGCCCAGCAGGAGCTGGACGGGCTGGCCGGGCGGCTGCCGTACCGGCCGGGCGGGCCGCGCGCGTGGGCGGAGGCGGTGTGCCGGCTCCTGGGCGAGGACGAGGCGTTCCACGGCGTCCCCGCCGACTACCAGCGGCTGGAGTCCTCGCTGCTGCACGAGGTGCTGCGGCGGCGGCGCGGGCTGCCGATCCTGCTGTCGGTGGTGTGGCTGGAGGTCGCCCGGCGGGCGGGGGCGCCGGTGTACGGGGTCGCGCTGCCGGGGCACTTCGTGGTCGGGTTCGGCGCGGCGCGGGAGCAGGTGCTGGCCGATCCGTTCGACGGCGGGCGGGTGCTGACCGGTACGGATGCCGAGCTGCTCGTGGCCGGGGCCACCGGGGCGCCGTTGCAGCCGTCGATGCTGGAGCCCGCGACACCGCTGGAGGTCGTGCAGCGCATCCTCAACAACGTCCGGGCGTGGGCCTCGGCCCGTCCCGAGCGGTCGGACGTCGCGCTGTGGGCCGTGGAGCTGAGCCTGCTGCTGCCCGCGCATCCGGCCCGGCTGCGCTACGAGCGCGGTCAACTTCTGGTGCAGCGCGGCGAGTTCGAGGACGGCGCCATGGAGCTGGACGCTTACGCGCATCTGATCGAGGTGGTCGACGAACCGGCCGCCGACCGGGTGCGCCGGCAGGCCCGGACCGCCCGGTCGATGCTCAACTAGGCAGCCGGGTCCGGCCCGGAACGCGGGCCGCGCCCGGCCGGAACCTCAGAGCCAGCCCTTCTCACGGGCTGTGCGGACCGCCTCAGCCCGGTTGCGGACCGCGAGTTTCTGGATGGCCGTGGAGAGGTAGTTGCGGACCGTGCCCTGGGACAGGTGCAGGGCCGCCGCCAGTTCCGCGTTGGTGGAGCCGTCGGCCGCCGCGCGCAGGATCTCGCGTTCGCGGTCGGTGAGGGGGTTGGCGCCCTCCGCGAGGGCCGCCGCGGCCAGAGTGGGGTCGATGACCCGCTCCCCGGCGAGCACCTTGCGCACCGCGGCGGCGAGTTGGGCGGCCGGCGCGTCCTTGACCAGGAAGGCGTCGGCGCCGGCCTCCATCGCGCTGCGCAGATAACCGGGACGGCCGAAGGTGGTGAGCACGACGAGCTTCACCTCGGGGTACTCCCGGCGCACCCGGGCCGCCGCCTCGATGCCGGTGCAGCCGGGCATCTCGATGTCGAGCAGCGCCACGTCCACGCCGTGCGCGCCGACGGCCGCCTGCACCTCGTCGCCGCGCGCCACCTGGGCGACGACCTCGATGTCGTCCTCTAGGCCGAGCAGGGCGGCCAGCGCCTCACGGACCATCGACTGGTCCTCGGCGAGGAGGACCTTGATCGGGCTGCTCATGCCCGGGATCCTACGTGCCGTCAGGGCGTCAGCGGCACCCGGGCGACCAGCCGGAAGCCCCGCCTGGCACGCCCGGCCTCGAGCATGCCGCCGGCCTTCTCCAGCCGCTCGGTCAGGCCGGTCAGACCGTTGCCGGGGGCGCCGCCGGGGCCGCCGGGGCCGTCGTCCTCCACGGAGAGTTCGAGCATCGGGCCGTCGAGGGTCTGGCGGTGCAGGAGCTGGACGACGCAGCGGCGGGCGCCGCTGTGCCGGACCACGTTGGTGACGGCCTCGCGCAGCGCCCAGGCGAGCGCGGCCTCGCTGTCCTCACCGGCGCCCGCGAGGTCCGGCTCGGCGGGCAGTTCGGCGCTCACCCCGGCCGCGGTCAGCGCGACCTGGGCGCCCGCCAGCTCGGCGGACAGGCGGGGGCGCCGGTATCCGGTGACGGCCTCCCTGACGTCCACCAGGGCCTGCCGGCTGACCTGTTCGATGTCCGCGACCTGCTGGGCCGCCTTGTCGGGGTGCCCGGGCAGCATCCGCCCGGCCAGCTCGCTCTTCAGCGTGATCAGGGAGAGCGAGTGGCCGAGGAGGTCGTGCAGGTCCCGGGCGAGGCGCAGCCGCTCCTCGTTGGCGGCGAGATGGGCGACGGTGGCCCGGGCCTCGCGCAGCTCCACCGTGGTGCGGATGAGCTGGACGACACCCGTCATCGCGAACCCGATGAGCACCACCACCAGCACCAGGTTCCACGCCGTCGTCACGTCGGTCGCCAGGCCGACCAGCATCATCACCACGCCGGTCGCCGGGACGGCCCAGTAGGCGGCCCGGAGCGGCAGGGCCGCCCCGCAGGCGACGGAGACGTAGCAGAACAGGCCGAGCCAGGCGGCGCCGAGCGTGAGGCACAGCACGACGGCCAGCAGGCAGAGGACGACGATGAGGCCGGCGACCAGGGACCGGCGCATCGGATGCCCCATGTTCCGGAAGACCAGCAGCAGGTAGACCCCGGCGAACACCGTCAGGCCCAGCCAGCCGGCCGCCGTGCCGGAGGGCGTGTGGTGGCCGGCGGCCAGGTCGTGGACCGGGGAGCTCATGAAGACCAGCCAGACGGCGATCCAGACGAGCTTGCGCAGCAGCTCCCGGCGGTTGCGGGGCGGCTGCCCCAGGCCCGTGGGGTGCTCCGGGCCGCGCGGTCGGTCCTCGGTCGTCATGGCGCTCACGCCTTCAGCGTGTCCTTCCGGTACAGCCAGGCCGCACCGCCCGCGAAGAGGACGAAGTAGACGGCGAGGACGGCGATGTCCGACGTGTGCGGGGCCTGGCTCTGTTCGATCGCCCGCCCCAGTGCAGCGTACGCGTGCGTCGGGAGCCACTCGGCGATGTCCTGCAGGATCCGCGGGAAGGTCGTGGAGGGCATCCACAGGCCGCCGAGGATCGACAGACCGAAGTAGACGATCATCGTGATCGGGCGGACCGCGTCCCCGGAGGCGACGTAGCCGATGGCGACGCCGAGCGCGGCGAAGACCAGGCTGCCCGCCCAGATGACCCCGGTGAGGGCGAGCCACTGCCAGGTGGCCAGGCGCACGTCCTTGAAGGCGGCGGCGACGACGAACACCACGACGATGGACGGCAGGCTCACCACGGCGGCGCTCGCGGTCTTGGCGAGGACGTAGCCGCGACCGGGCAGCGGGGTCAGCCGGAGCTGCCGCACCCAGCCGCTCTCGCGCTCCTTGGCGATGCGTTCGCTGTTGCCCATGAGGACGGCGGTCAGGGCGCCGAAGGACGCCATGGAGACCATCAGGTAGGTGGCGACCGTCAGGCCGGTCTCGTCGACCTTCTCGCCGGAGCCGGCGCTGCTGGAGAAGATCAAATAGATGAACGAGGGGTAGAGCACCGAGAAGAACAGGAACTTCTTGTTCCGCAGGGAGCGGGCCAGTTCCAGCTTGATGAGGGAGTTCACGACTGCTTGGCCTCCTCGGCCTCCGTGATGGCGACGAAGGCCTGCTCCAGACCGAGCCCGGCGACTTCGAGGTTGCGGGGGTAGACACCGAGGCCGTACAGGGCGTGGACGGTGGCGTCGGCGTCGGAGGACTGGATGCGGACGGTCTGCCCCGAGACGTCGAACGACGTGAGGAACGGAAGGCCGCGCAGTGCCGCCTCCTCGATGCTCCCCTCCAGGTCGAAGGAGATCCGGCGGGCTCCGGCGCGGGCCTTGATCTCGGCGGCGGTGCCGTCCGCGAGGAGCCGGCCCCGGTGCAGCACCAGCACCCGGTCGGCGATGGCGTCGGCCTCTTCGAGGTAGTGGGTGGCGAAGAGGACCGTTCGGCCCTGGTCTGCCTGCTCGCGCATGGTGGCCCAGAAGGCCTGGCGGGCGGAGACGTCCATGCCGGTGGTGGGCTCGTCCAGGACGATCAGGTCGCTGTCGCCGGCGGTGGCGAGGGCGAAGCGGACGCGCTGGGCCTGGCCGCCGGAGAGCTTGTTGACCTTGTGGTCGGCGATCTGCGTGATGCCCGCGCGGGCGAGGACGTCCGCGGCCTTGTACGGCTTCGGGTGCAGTGAGCAGGCCAGCTTCACCAGTTCGGCGACGGTGACCTCGTCCATCAGCCAGCCGCTCTGCAGCATGGCCCCGACCCGCCCGGCGACGATGGCCTCGCGCGGGCTGGTGCCGAACACGCCGACCGTGCCGCTGTCGGGGTGCTTGAGCCCGAGCAGGAGGTCGAGCGTGGTGGACTTGCCGGCGCCGTTCGGGCCGAGCAGTGCGACGGTCTCCCCCGGGTACAGCCGGAGCGAGAGGCCGTCGACGGCCCGCACGCTCCCGTACGTCTTGGTCACCTGGTCGAACCCGACCACCGGGGTGGTGGTGGCCGGTGCCGCTGTCGTTGTCATGTCCCCATGCTGGCCGGGCGGGGCGGGGGCCCGGCAGTGTCGGCGGTCCTCGGTGCCGGATGACAGATGTCATACGGTTCCGGTGACATGACGAAAAAAGGGGGGCGTCCAACCCGCGGACGCCCCCCTTCCCTGTCTCGCTAGCTCGGGTTCGTGTCGATGACCGCGACCCGGTTCGTCCCGCTCGTCAGCGCCTGGCGCAGGGCGACGTACACGTCCTGTGGCGTGACCGCCGTCTTCTTGCCGTTGCCCCGGGTGATGAGCACGCCGTCGAAGGTCTGGCCGTAGAGCTGCTTCAGGGCGGCCAGGTCGGGCTTGTCGGTGAGCTTGCCGTCGGGCGTGGCCTCGACCCGGAGGAACTTCCACAGGGATTTCTGCGGGCTCATCTCGATCGAGTGCACGGCGTCGGTCCGCACCGTCACGTTGGCCGACATCGCCGGCTCCGCGAACTCCTTCATCTCGCGGTCGACCTCGGCCTTGGAGACCGTCGGCTGCCGGGTGGCGGTCGGGACCGCGACGGGGGTGGCGGTGTCGGTCTCCACCAGCGTGCGGTAGGCCTGTTCGACGGCCCGGGTGGAGCCGGCCGCGTCGATGGCCTTGCCCTCCTTGCCGTAGACGGCGACGGCCTTTCCGGCGCGGAACTCGACACCGCCCTCGACCACGGAGCCGGAGCCGGAGCCGCCGCCGGCCTGCTGGAGGGCCGCCTGCAGCTTCTCCTCGTCCACCGGCATGACCGGCTCGACCTCGCGCTTCTGCCCGAAGAGGGAGCCGATCACGGAGACCGGGTTGTAGTCGCTCTGCGCGGCGTCGCTCACCGTGGCCGCGAAGTCGAACTGCAGGCCCGCGTTGTCCGGCTCGACGGAGACGGTCTTGCCGCCCACGGCCAGCTTCAGCGGCTTGTTCACCCGCCCGCCGAAGGCGTCGTCGAGCTTCTTGACGGCCTCGTCGCGGGTGCCGCCGCCGATGTCGACGCCGAGCACAGTGGTGCCCTTGGGCACGTCGGTGTGGTTCATCAGCAGCCCGGCGCCGTAGGCACCGGCCGCGACGACGACCACGCCGACGGCGAGCAGCACCAGCTTGCTGCGGCCCTTCTTCTTCGGCCGGGCCGCCGCCTTGGGCCGCGGGGCCGGGTCGGGCAGCTTGGGTGCCTGGTGCGGCACCGGGCCGTCGGCGGGGGCGCCGGGGCCGAACGGTGAGTTCCCGGCGGACGGGACGACCGGGATGCCGCTGGTGACGGTGTGGCCGGACACGTTGCCGGCGGGGCGGTATCCGGGCGTGCCCGGTTCGGGGGCCGGCTTCTGCGGGGTGAGGATCGCGGTGTCGTCGCTGAGGCCGCCGCCGGGGCCGGCGAAGGCTCCTGGTGCCAGCGGACCGCCCTGGCGGCCCTGGCCGTTCGCGCCGCCGGGGAGCGAGTGGCTGCCGGTGTCCCCGGGCAGCGGATGGCTGCCGGTGTCGCCGGGCAGCGGATGGCTGCCGGTGTCGCCGGGCAGCGGGTGACTGCCGGTGTCGCCGTAGCCGCCGAAGGACTCGCCCAGATCCCGGTCCAGGTCGCTGAGCGAGCTGCGGGGAGCGGCCGGCGGGATCCTCGGCCCGTCGCCGGTGACCGGTCCGCTCGTCGGGCCCGCGGGGCCCTTGGGGCCGCGGGCCCCCTGGCCGTTCTGCCCGTTGGAGCCGCTGGGCCCGCCCGGGCCGCCGAGTCCGCCGGCTCCGCCCGCGGGGCCGCCGCCGGGGCCGTCGAACCCGCTCGGTCCGCCCTCGGAGAAGAACGGCAGGTCGTCGCGGCTCGGCTCGTCACCGGTGCCGCCGGAACGGGCGCCGCCGCGCGGGCCCGCCGCCAGCGCCTCGGTCACGTCGAAGGAACCGGTGCCGCCGCCGTGGCCCGGGGCCACGGGGCCGCCGGTGGCGCCGGGCAGGCCGGATCCGTTGGTGCCGCCGGGGCGGGAGCCGCCCGGTGCGCCCATGGCGCCGACGACACCGCCGGGGCGGCCGGCGCCCGGGCGGGAGCCGGTGGCACCCGGCCGCGGAGACGGTGCGGCGGGTGCGGACGCTGCCGCCGCCGAACCGCCGGGCTGCCCGGAGCCGTTCGTGCCGCCGCCGCCCGGACCGCCCTTGGGCGCGGACGACTTGCGGGGCGCGAACCAGTCGCTGGTCTTCTCCTCGGCCTGCGGCGCGGGCTCGGCGGGCGTCTCGGCGGGCGCCGGGGCGGCCGGAGCGGGCCGCGGGTCGGACCCCGCGTCGTCCTTGACGGCCTCGGCATCGCCGACGGGCTTGCGCACCACGACCGGCGGGATGGGCCGCGATCCGGGGATGTTGATCCGGATCCGGGTCGTCAGCGTGGTCTCGGTCTTGCGTTCCTCCGGCTGCGCGGCCGAACGGCCCGCGTCCGCACCGGCTTCGGAGGCGACGGGGGTTCCGTACGGAGGCGTCCCGGAGGGGTATGCGGCTCCGCCGCGCCCGTTGGGCCCGGAGGACGGAGTGTCAGTTTCACGACTCAAGGCAGGTTCTCCCGGTTGGCTCCACCGCCCGTTACGACCTCAGCGGGCAGTTCGGCGGCGCGCACCACCATACTGGCCACTTCTGGCGCGTATCCCATGACCGCTGAGGAAATGCACACCGGACTCGCACGTGCGCCGTACGGCGAAGTGGTACGTCACTTGCCAAGTCGGGCAGCGTCGCCGCCGGGTTGCCGCCCCGGGCCAAGGGTGGCGCAGATCACAGCCACCGCCATGCCGCCGAACAGGAAGAGGTAGGAGCCCAGTCCGGCGCTGAACAGGAAGTCGCCCTCCGGACGGCTGGCGGTGAGCAGGATGACGGCGATGATCCAGCCGGCCACCGGCGCCACCGCCCCGCCCCGGCCACGCAGCACGTAGGCGCCGCCGAGGAACAGCCCGGCCGCGCCCGCGAGGGCGAGCAGCAGGCCCCCGGGGAACCAGGCACCCTGGACCAGGGCCCCGGCGAGGGCGACGACCGCACCGAGCACGAACAGCCCGGCGTAGGCGGCCATCCGCCCGGCCGAGGGGCGCCGCAACGGCTGGGCCAGCGCGGATCCGCGTCCGGCGGTGCTCATGACGCCTCCTCGGCGTCGCCGGTGACACCGGCGAACAGGTCGGTCTCCCCGGGCCCGGCGGTACCGCGCACCAACTCGTAGTACTCGGTGGTGAACAGTGGCTGCGCCAGCTCGTTGGACAGCGCGAAGCAGGGCTCGGCCACCTCGATCTGGGTGGCGTGGGCGCGCATCGCGGCGGCCTTGGCCGAGGCGTGGGCGGTGCCGTCGACGGTGGTGGTGATCCGCTCGTCGTCGACCACTCCGGGCATGTCGTCCAGGGAGGCGCTCTTGGCGAACGGCAGCGCGGGCAGCTCGTCCTGGAGGCGGGCGAAGGCGGCCTCGGCGACGGAGCGCGGGACGCGGTTCCAGTAGACCTTCTCGATCCGGTGACCCTGTTCGGCCGCCAGTTCGACGGCGCGCATGGCGACGCGGTGGGCCTGGATGTGGTCCGGGTGACCGTAGCCGCCGTCGTCGTCGTAGGTGACCAGGACCTGCGGGCGGATCTCCAGGATCACCTCGACGAGCGACCCGGCGGCGGTGTCCAGGTCGGCCTGCCAGAAGCAGCCGGGGTCCTCGTTGTCGGGGGTGCCCATCATCCCGGAGTCGCCGTAGCGGCCGGCGCCGCCGAGCAGCCGGAAGTCCGTCACGCCCAGCTCGCCGAGGGCTGCGGCCAGCTCGCCGCGGCGGTGCGCGCCCAGCGCGGCACCGGTCAGATGCCGCAGCTCGGGCGGGATGACCTCGCCCCGCTCACCGAGGGTGCAGGTGACCAGGGTCACATGTGCGCCCTCGGCCGCGTACCTGGCCATGGTCGCGCCGTTGTTGATCGACTCGTCGTCCGGGTGCGCGTGCACCAGCAGCAGACGCCGGTCGGGCAGTTCCGTCATGGGACCACCCTACGAGGCGCCGTGCGGCGGCGTCCGGAACCGGGCTCTCCCATCGGCGATCTCCCGATTTTCCCGATTCACGCACCCTGGGACGCCCGGGCGCCCCACCCTTGATGAGTGATCGCACTGTCGCGCAGGGTCACTGGGAACTACGGAGGGACGCGGATGTCGGTGGACGGTGAGGCGGTGCGGGTCCGGACCGGGGCGGCGCAGGCCGATGAGCCCGGGTGGGAGGTGGATCCGGACGACGACTGGGCGCTCGCCGTGGTGGCCACCGTGGGCAGGCAGTTGCGGCTCCGCCGGGAGGCGGCCGGGATGCGGGCCGGTGAGTTCGCGGCGGCGGTCGGCTACGGCGAGGACCTCGTCTACAAGATCGAGGCCGGCAAGCGGATCCCCCGGCCCGAGTTCCTGGACACGGCGGACGGGGTGCTGGACGCCGGGGGCCTCATCGCGGCGATGAAGGAGGACGTGAAGAAGGTCCGGTATCCGAAGAAGGTGCGGGATCTGGCGGAGATGGAGGACAAAGCCGTCGAGATCGGGGTGTACGTGTGCAGCAGCATTCCTGGCCTGCTGCAGACACCGGAGCACGCGCGGGCGTTGCTGGAGAGCTGGCTCCCCGCCTACTCACCGGAGGATCTGGAACGACGGGTGGCCGCCCGCATGGCCAGGCAGTCCATTTTCGAGCGGTCGCCCGCCCCTGCCCTCGGCTTCGTCCTGGAGGAGGCGACACTGCGCCGCAGGGTTGGTTGCACAATGGTGCGGCGACAGCAGTTCGAACGCCTGCTGAACGTGGGGCGGCTGAACAACGTCACATTTCAGGTGATGCCGTTGGACAGCACACCGCACCCCGGCATGAGCGGCAGGATCGAGTTGCTGAAGTTCGAGGACGGCACGGCGGTGGGACGCGGGGACGGCATGTTCAACGGGCGGCCGGTCTCGAGCCTGAGGGAGCTGCGCATCCTCGAACTGCGCTACGGCACCGTCAGAGCCCAGGCTCTTCCACCCGGGGAGTCACTGGCCCTCATCGAGCAACTGCTGGGAGCGACATGATCCGCAAGTCCACTACCGGCGACGCCGAACTGGTGTGGTTCAAGAGCAGCTACAGCGACGGCCCCGACGGCGACTCCTGCGTCGAGATCGCGACAGCCCCCCGCACCGTGCACGTCCGTGACTCGAAGGACGTCGAGGGGCCGCGCCTCACCTTCGCCCCCGCCGCGTGGTCCCGCTTCGTGCCGTACGCGGTCGAGGGCTGACCCGGCTGCCGCCGCTGTCCGGCGTCGGCAGCCCTCAGAACTTGATGCTGCCGATCATGCTGGCGACGTTGGTCGTCAGCTCGCTGATCGTGGGGGCCACGGTGGAGGAGGCGAGGTAGAACCCGAGCAGCATGCAGACGACCGCATGACCGCCCTTCAGTCCCGACTTCTTGATCAGCAAGAAGACGACGATCGCCAGCAGCACCACCGCCGAAATCGAGAGTGCCACGGCGGCTCACCTCCAAAAATCCCAGGGACGCGGGGGTTCGGACTATGGGGGTTGTGACCCGGTCGTATGCCGGGCGTCGATCTGTACGGCAAGTCCATGCGGACGCCAGCGGGTTCATACCCACTCAGCGGTAGTGATCATAACTATCCGTACTCGCGCATCGCTCGGCGCACGGCCGCACAAGGGGGCGCATGGCCAATATGGTCGGGGTATGACGACCGAGGCTCACTCCTTCCCCCGTCGGCACGCCCGCACGCAGCGGTTCACGCTCGGCGCGCCGCGCGCGTTCGCGGTGGCACCCGACGGTTCGCGTGTCGCGTTCCTGCGTTCCAACTCCGGTACCGACCGGGCCAACTCGCTCTGGGTCCTGGACCCGGCGGACGGCTCGGAACGCCTGGCCGCCGATCCGGATGCCCTGCTGCAGGGCGCCTCGGAGGAGCTGCCGCCCGAGGAGCGGGCGCGCCGGGAGCGCAGCCGGGAGGGCGGGGCCGGCATCGTCGGCCACGCCACCGACGTCAACGTGGAGTTGGCGGCTTTCGCCTTGTCAGGGCGGCTTTTCACGGCCGAGCTGCGGGCCGGTACGGCACGCGAACTCCGGGTCCCGGGGCCGGTGATCGACCCGCGCCCGTCGCCGGACGGACGGCACATCGCGTACGTGGCGCGGGGCGCGCTGCGGGTGACGGGCGCCGAGGGCGAGGGCGACCGGGCGCTGGCGGAGCCCGAGAGCGAGCAGGTGACCTACGGGCTCGCGGAGTTCATCGCGGCCGAGGAGATGAGCCGCAACCGGGGTTTCTGGTGGGCACCGGGGTCGGACCGGCTGCTGGTGGCGCGGGTGGACGACACGCCGGTGCGGCGCTGGTGGATCGCCGACCCGGCCCACCCCGAACGTGACCCGAACCACGTCGCGTACCCCGCGGCGGGGACTCCCAACGCGGACGTACGCCTGTTCGTCCTCGGCCTCGACGGAGGGCGCACGGAGGTCGCGTGGGACCGGGCGCGCTATCCGTATCTGGCCCGAGTGCACTGGTCGGACGCGGGGGCGCCGCTGATCCTGGTGCAGGCCAGGGACCAGCGCAGCCAGCTCTTCCTGGCGGTGGACCCGGACACCGGTGCCACCCGGATGGTGCATGCCGACGAAGATCCAACATGGCTGGAACTGTTCGCAGGGGTGCC
The DNA here is from genome assembly GCF_040704065.1 of Streptomyces sp. NPDC047869. Lineage (NCBI taxonomy): Bacteria > Bacillati > Actinomycetota > Actinomycetes > Kitasatosporales > Streptomycetaceae > Streptomyces > Streptomyces sp. NPDC047869. Next base: position 75,177 of record NZ_JBEYRK010000005.1, on the reverse strand, counting down.
CTGCTGGAGCCCGTCCGGACAGCTTGTCCGGATCGCGGACGAGGGCGGCGCGCGGGTACTGACGGTGGGCGAACGGCCCTTGACCGGCCCGCAGTTGCACATCCGTTCGGTGCTGGATGTGACGGCCGACGACGTGCTGGTCACGGCGTCCGCGGGCGAGGAGGCCGCGTCACCGGAGATCGGCGAGATCCATGTGTACCGGGTGAACGAGCTGGGCGTGGAGCGCGTGTCGCAGGAGCCCGGCGTGCACTCGGCGGTGCGGGCGGGAGGCGTGACGGTCCTGGTGTCCGCCACGTTGGACAGTCCGGGGACCCGTGTCCAGGTGCTGCGTGACGGAAAACGGACGGCGACTGTCACCTCGTACGCCGAAAATCCTGGTATGTCCCCCCGCGTGACGCTCACCCAGGGGGGCGCACGCCGAATTCCGTGCGCCGTGCTTATGCCAACGGACTACCCCGGTGACACTCCCCTCCCCGTGCTCATGGACCCCTACGGTGGCCCGCACGGCCAGCGGGTGGTCGCCGCGCACAACGCGCACCTGACCTCGCAGTGGTTCGCCGATCAGGGGTACGCGGTGATCGTGGCCGACGGGCGGGGCACACCGGGCCGCTCGCCGGCGTGGGAGAAGGAGATCCGCGACGACCTCGCGGCCGTCGTGCTCCAGGACCAGGTCGACGCGCTGCACGCCCTCGCCCGGGACTTCCCGCTCGACCTCGGCCGGGTGGCCGTCCGGGGCTGGTCCTTCGGCGGCTACCTGGCCGCGCTGGCGGTACTGCGCCGCCCGGACGTCTTCCACGCCGCGGTGGTGGGCGCGCCCGTCACCGATCTGCGGCTGTACGACACCCACTACCAGGAGCGCTACCTCGGCCTGCCGGACGAGCAGCCGGAGGTCTACCGCCGCAACTCGCTGATCGACGACGCGGGCCTGGTCGACGCGGCGGAGCCGCACCGGCCGATGATGGTCATCCACGGCCTGGCGGACGACAACGTGGTCGTCGCCCACTCCCTGCGCCTGTCCTCCGCCCTGCTGGCCGCGGGCCGCCCGCACGAGGTCCTGCCGCTGTCCGGGGTGACCCACATGACCCCGCAGGAGAACGTCGCGGAGAACCTGCTGCGCCTGCAGCTCGACTTCCTCCGCCGTTCGCTGCCCCAGCCCGGCGAATCCGCGTGAACTGCCTTAACAAACAGGCAACTTCACGGAAGCGGTGCCGATATACGCACGCGCGAGGCTGAACAGCGTACGGCCGTGCGGGTGCCGTGAGCGGGCCGGGATGCGCCATGTCATCCCGGCCCGCTGCCGTTGCCCGCGGACTCGCCCGCCTCCTCCGCCCGGCCGGGCCCGGAGCGGCCCGTGGGCAGGGTCTCGGCGAAGTGGCAGGCCGAGTCGTGGGCCGCCGGGCCCGGTGCGTCGCGGAAGACGGCCGGGACCGCCAGGGCCGGGACCTCCCGGGCGCACCGTTCCCGGGCCTTCCAGCAGCGGGTGCGGAAGCGGCAGCCGGAGGGGATGTCCGTGGGCGACGGTACGTCGCCGGACAGGATGATCCGCTCGCGGTCCTTCCTGGTCTCCGGGTCGGGCACCGGGACCGCCGAGAGCAGCGCCTGGGTGTAGGGGTGGGTCGGATGGTCGTAGATCTCGGTGTCCGTGCCGGTCTCCACGATGCGCCCGAGGTACATCACCCCGACCCGGTCCGAGATGTGCCGGACGATCGACAGGTCGTGCGCGATGAACACGTAGGAGAGGTCGAACTCCGACTGGAGACGGTCCATCAGGTTGATCACCTGGGCCTGCACGGAGACGTCCAGGGCGGAGACCGGTTCGTCGGCGACGATCACCTCTGGGCGCAGCGCCAGGCCCCGCGCGATGCCGATGCGCTGGCGCTGTCCGCCGGAGAACTGGTGCGGGTAGCGGTTGATGTGCTCCGGGTTGAGACCCACGACGTCCAGCAGCTCCCGGACCTTGCGCCGGCGCTCGCCCTTGGGGGCCGCCTCCGGGTGGATCTCGTACGGCTCCCCGATGATGTCCCCCACCGTCATACGGGGGTTGAGCGAGGTGTACGGGTCCTGGAAGACCATCTGGATGTTGCGGCGGACGGCCTTCAGGGCCCGGCCCGACAGCCCGGTGATGTCCTCGCCCTTGAACCGGATCGAGCCCGCCGTCGGCCGTTCCAGGTTGCACAGCATCTTCGCGACCGTCGACTTGCCGCAGCCCGACTCCCCGACGATGCCCAGGGTCTCGCCCCGGCCCAGGTGGAAGTCGACGCCGTCGACCGCCTTGACCGCGCCGACCTGTTTCCGGAAGACGATGCCCCGGGTCAGCGGGTAGTGCTTGACGAGGCCGTCGACCTCCAGGACGGGCTCAGTGGTCGCGGTCATCCAGGCACTCCCTCCAGAAGTGGCAGGCGCTGCCGCGCTCCTCGGAGACCGCGTACAGCGGGGGCACGTCGGTGCGGCAGACGTCCCGGGCCATCGGGCAGCGGGGGTGGAAGGCGCAGCCGGGCGGGATGTGCGTCAGGCTCGGCGGCAGGCCCTTGATGGCGTACAGCTCCCGGCCCTTCAGGTCCAGGCGCGGGATGGAGTCCAGCAGGCCGCGGGTGTAGGGGTGCGCGGGCGCCTTGTAGATGTCGTGCACGGGGGCCGACTCCACGATCCGTCCCGCGTACATCACCGCGATGCGGTCGGCCACGTCCGCGACGACCCCGAGGTCGTGGGTGATCAGGATCAGGCCCATCCGGTACTCGCGCCGCAGCTCGGCCAGCAGCTCCATGACCTGGGCCTGCACGGTGACGTCCAGGGCGGTGGTGGGCTCGTCGGCGATGATGAGCGCGGGCTCCAGAGCCAGCGCCATGGCGATCATGATGCGCTGGCGCATACCGCCGGAGAACTGGTGCGGGTAGTCCCGCACCCGCTGCGCCGCGGCCGGGATGCGCACCCGGTCCATCAGCTCGACCGCCCTGGCCCGGGCGTCCTTCTTCGACATGCCCCGGTGCACCACGAACATCTCGCCGAGCTGGTCGCCCACGCTGAGCACGGGGTTGAGGGCGGACAGCGCGTCCTGGAAGATCATCGCCATGCCGGAGCCCCGGACGGCGCGCCGCTCCTCCTCCTTCAGCCGCAGCAGGTCCTGGCCCCGGAAGAGGATCTCCCCGTCCGTGATCCGGCCCGGGGGCATGTCGAGGATGCCCATCACGGCCTGCGCGGTCACCGACTTCCCCGAGCCCGACTCGCCGAGCACCGCCAGGGTCTCCCCCGCGTCGACGGCGTACGACACCCCGTTGACGGCCTTGGCGACCCCGTCCCGGGTACGGAACTCCACGTGCAGGTCGCGCACTTCGAGCAGCATGCCGTCCGTCACCTCAGCTTCGGGTCGAGGGCGTCGCGCACCGCGTCGCCGAGCATGATGAAGGCCAGGACCGTGACGGCGAGGGCACCCGCGGGCCACAGCAGCGCGTGCGGGGCGTTGCGGACGTAGGGCGAGGCGGCGGAGATGTCGATGCCCCAGGAGACACTGGGCGGCTTGAGGCCGACCCCGAGGTAGGACAGGGTCGCCTCCAGCGCGATGTACGTGCCGAGCGCGATGGTCGCGACGACGATCACCGGGGCGACGGCGTTCGGGGCGATGTGCCGCAGCAGGATCCGGGAGTGGGAGGCGCCGAGGGCGCGGGCCGCCTGGATGTAGTCGTTCTGCTGGACGGTGATGACCGAGCCGCGCGCGATCCGGGAGATCTGCGGCCAGCCCAGCAGCACCATGAACCCGATGACCGGCCAGACCGTGTTGCTGGTGACCACGGAGAGCAGGACCAGACCGCCGAGGACGACCGGGATGGCGAAGAAGATGTCGGTGCCCCGGGAGAGCACCGAGTCCCACACACCGCCGTAGAACCCGGCCAGGGCGCCCAGCACCGACCCGAGCAGCGCGACCCCGAGCGTGGCGCAGAAGCCGACCGTGACGGACGTACGGGCGCCGTACACGGTCCGGGTGTAGACGTTGCAGCCCTGGCCGTCGTACCCGAAGGGGGCGCCGGGGCCGGGGCCGTCCTGGGCCTTGGCCAGGTCGCAGCTCAGGGGGCTGCCGGGGGCGATGGCGGACGGCCAGAGGGAGATGAGGACGAGGAAGAGGATGACGAGGGCGGAGACCAGGAAGACCGGGTTGCGGCGCAGGTCCCGCCAGGCGTCGGACCACAGCGAGCGCGGCCTGCCGGTGTCCTTCGTGCCCCCGGGTCCGGGGCCGCCCGGGGTCCGTTCGAGCGTCGTCGCCTCACTGGCCGCGAAATCCATGGCGCCTCCCATGCCGGTCCCGGCGATCGCACCGTCCTGCTCCCGTCGCCGTTCAGGCATAGCGGATCCTCGGGTCGAGTACGGCGTACAGGAGGTCCACGAGCAGGTTGGCGACCAGGAAGACCAGTACGAGCACGGTCACGAAGCCGACGACCGTCTGGGTGTTCTGCCGCAGGATGCCCTGGTAGAGCTGGTAGCCGACGCCGTGGATGTTGAAGATCCGCTCGGTGACGATGGCGCCGCCCATCAGCGCGCCGATGTCGGTACCGATGAAGGTGACCACGGGGATCAGGGAGTTGCGCAGCAGGTGCCGGGTGATCACCCGGTGCCGGGGCAGGCCCTTGGCGACGGCCGTGCGCACGTAGTCGGCCCGCTTGTTCTCGGCGATGGAGGTGCGGGTCAGCCGGGTGACGTAGGCGAGCGAGACGGAGGCGAGGACCAGGCCGGGCACGATCAGCTCGTCGAAGCTCGCGGCCGGGGAGACGGAGGGCTTGATCCAGCCCCACTCGACGCCCAGCAGCAACTGGAGCAGCAGACCGGTGACGAAGGTGGGCACGGCGATGACCACGAGGGTGACGACGAGCACCGAGGTGTCGACGGGCCGGCCGCGCCGCAGCCCCGTGACCACGCCCAGGGCGATGCCGACGACGATCTCGAAGAGGATCGCGACGATCGTCAGCCGGATGGTTACCGGGAACGCCGCCGCCATCAGCTCGGTGACCGGCTGGCCGTTGAACGCCGTCCCGAAGTCCCCGGTGAAGACGTTCCCCATGTAGATCAGGTACTGCTGCCACAGGGGCTTGTCGAGGCCGAACTCCTTGCTGAGCTGGGCCGCCGTCGCCGGGTCGCAGCTCCGCTCGCCGCACAGGCCGGCGATGGGGTCGCCCATGACGTTCACCATCAGGAAGATCAGCAGCGTGGCCCCGATGAACACCGGGACCATCTGCAGCAGCCGCCTCACGACATAGCGCCCCATGACGGCTCAGCCGACCTTGATCTCGTTGTAGACCGGGACGCTGAAGGGGTTGAGCGCGACGTGCGACAGGCGGGCGGAGTAGCCGGCGCTGCCGTTCTGGTACCACAGGGGGATGGCGGCCATGTTGTCCCGCACCACACCTTCGGCCTGCTGGAAGAGCGCGACCGAGCGGGCGGTGTCGGTCTCGGCGTTGGCCCGGTCGACGAGACGGTCGAACTGCTTGTTCGTCCACCTGCCGTCGTTGGACGAGGCTCCCGTGTAGTACAGCGGCTGCAGGAAGTTCTGGATCAACGGGTAGTCCATCTGCCAGCCGGCCCGGAAGGGACCGGGCATCTTGTGCCGGGAGATCTGGCTGCGGAAGTCGGCGAAGGTGCCGATCGGGTTGCCGACGCAGGCCCGGTCGTCGCCGAGGGCGTTGTTGATGGAGTTGCACACGGCGTCCACCCACTGCTTGTGCGAGCCGGAGTCCGCGTTGTAGGTGATCTTCAGCCGCCCGCCGGGGATCCCGCCGCCCTCCTGGATCAGCTTCCTGGCGCCGCCGGGGTCGTAGTCGCAGGCGTGGCCGCACAGGCCGGACTGGTAGCCGCCCTTCGCGCCGAGGACCGGGGAGGTCCAGTCGGTGGCCGGGGTGCGGGTGCCGCGGAAGAGGGTCCGGGTGATCTGCGCGCGGTTGATCGCCATGGACAGGCCGGTGCGCACCTTGCGGGCTCCGTCGGTGTTCCACTTGGGGTCGTAGAACGGGAAGGCGAGGGTCTGCAGGATGCCGGCCGGGGTGTTGATGTAGCGGCCGTCGAGGTCGGTCCGCACGTTCTTGAGCTGGGTGGCGGGCACGTCGTCGACCAGGTCGAGGTTGCCGGCCAGCACGTCGGTGTACGCGGTGTTGTTGTCGGTGTAGACCAGCAGGCTGACGCCCTCGTTGCGGGCGCGGTCCCGGCCCGGGTAGGCGTCCCACTTCTCCAGGGCCATCGCGGAGCCCTTGATGTACGACCGGACCCGGTACGGCCCGTTGCCGACCGGCTTGCTCACCCAGGCCGCGTGGTCGGTGAAGAACGCCCTCGGGAGCGGCGCGAAGGCGACGTAGCCGAGGGTGTCGGGGAAGCTGGAGAACTTCTGGTTGAGCCTGACCGTGAAGGTCAGGGGGCCGGTGACCCGGAGCCCCGACAGGGTGTCCGCGGTCTGCTTGCCGCTGTCGGGGTGGACCTTGTCGTAGCCCTCGATGTAGCCGAAGAAATACGCGTTCTTCTGGTTGTGGCGCAGGCTCGCCCCGTAGTTCCAGGCGTCCACGAAGGATCTGGCGGTCACCTTCTCCCCGTTGGAGAAGGTCCAGCCGTCCCTGACCCTGACGCGGAAGTTCGTGGAGTCCGTGGTCTCGATGCTCTCGGCGAGCATGTCCTTCGCCTGGCCGGTCCTGGAGTCGTACCGCTTCAGGCCCCGGAAGATCATGTCGAGCACCTTGCCGCCCTGCACCTCGTTGGTGTTGGCCGGCTCCAGCGGGTTCTGCGGGTCGCCCCAGGAGGAGGACAGCACTCCGGCGCCGCCCGCGCCGCCGGCGCCGCTTCCGCATGCCGTCGCGGCGGCGAGGGCCAGCACCACCGCGCCCGCGACCCGTCGGGCGTGCCCGGCTCCGCGCATCGGCACCTCCTCCTGATACATAATCAGACATATCACAGGAAAAGGCATATAAAACTCATGCCTCGCGGTGGATTTCCCGATCCCCTTACTGATCGAGGGATCAGCAGGCAGACTCACGGCATGGTCGATCGCGTATTCGCCGACATGGAACTCGCCTCGCTGTACGACAAGTTGAACGCCTGGGGACCCTCCGACGACTTCTACCTCGGGCTCGTCATGGAGGCGGAGACGGTCCTGGACGTCGGCTGCGGGACCGGCCGGCTGCTGCGCGCCGCCCGGGACGCGGGCCACCAGGGACGGCTCACCGGCCTGGATCCGGCCGCCGCCATGCTCGTACAGGCACGGCGGGCCGAGCCGGCGGTCGAATGGGTGCTCGGGGACTTCGCGACGCACCGCTGCGAGGGGGCGTTCGACCTGGTCGTGATGACCGGTCACGCCTTCCAGGAGCTGCTCGGCGACGAGGACGTGCGCGGCTGTCTGCGCGGGGTCCGGCGGGCGCTCGCCGACGGCGGCCGGTTCGTCTTCGAGACGCGGAATCCGGCGGCCCGCGCCTGGGAGCGCTGGACGCCGGAGAAGGTGTACGAGATCCCCGACGGGGACGGGGGCCTCGTGAAGGTGTGGCACGACGCCGAGCCGGCCCCCGTCGGGGACCGGCTCGGGTTCACTGAGACCTACGCGGGCGCGCGGTGGGACCGGCCGCTGGTGTGCCGCAGCACCCTGCGCTTCCTCGGCACCGACGCCCTGGACGGCTTCCTCGGCGAGGCCGGGCTGGCCGTCGCCGAGCGCTACGGGGACTGGCGGCGGGGGCCACTGACCCCCGCCGGCCCCGAGATCATCACCGTGGCCCGGGCGGCTTCCTAGGCCGCCTCCGGCTCAGGCCTCCGGGGTCTCGCCCTCCTCCAGCGCCACCAGCGCCGGGTCCATGACGATGTCCTCGTCACGGGCCTCGGTCGTCGGGTCCTCCGGGAAGTGGCAGGCCGTCAGGTGGCCGTCACGGTTGCCGGAGAGCTGCACCAGCGGCGGCTCCTCCGTCGCGCACTTGTCCTGCGCCTTCCAGCACCGGGTGCGGAAGCGGCAGCCGGACGGCGGGTGGATCGGCGAGGGGACGTCGCCGGAGAGCCGGATGCGCTCCCGGTCCGCGGTCTCCTCGTCGACGCCGACCTCCGGCACGGCCGACAGCAGGGCGTGCGTGTAGGGGTGACGCGGCCTGTTGTAGATCGACTCGCGGTCACCGACCTCGACGATCTTGCCGAGGTACATCACCGCGACGCGCTGCGAGAAGTGCCGCACCACGGCGAGGTCGTGGGCGATGAACAGGAAGGCGATGCCCAGTTCCCGCTGGACCTCCTGGAGCAGGTTCACCACCTGCGCCTGGATGGAGACGTCGAGCGCGGAGACCGGCTCGTCCGCCACGATCAGCTTCGGGTTCAGGGCCAGCGCGCGGGCGACGCCGATGCGCTGACGCTGACCGCCGGAGAACTCGTGCGGGAAGCGGTTGTAGTGCTCCGGGTTCAGGCCGACGAGCTCCAGCAGCTCCCGGACCTTCTTCTCCCGGCCGCCCTCCGGCTCGATCCCGTTGACCTCCATCGGCGACTTGATGATCGAGCCGACGGTCTGCCGCGGGTTCAGCGAGGAGTACGGGTCCTGGAAGATCATCTGGATCTCGGACCGCACGGGCGCGATCTGCCGGCGCGAGGCGTGCGTGATGTCCTGCCCCGCGTAGGTGATCGAGCCGGCGGTCGGCTCCAGCAGCCGGGTGATGAGCCGGCCCGTGGTCGACTTGCCGCAGCCCGACTCGCCGACCAGGCCGACGCTCTCGCCGACGCCGACCGTGAGGTCGATGCCGTCGACGGCCTGCACCGCGCCGACCCGCCGCTTGATCGGGAAGCCGCCGTAGATCGGGAAGTGCTTCGTGAGGCCCTTGACCTCGAGCAGCGTCTCCGCCGGCGTGCCGGAGGTGTCCTGCTGTGCGGGGAGGGTGAGGTTGTCGCTCATGTCTCAGTTCTCCCTAGCGCAGCCGGGGCTGGATCTTGTCGATGAAGATGGTCTGCTTCTGCTCGGCCGTGAGGTGGCACGCGGCCGCGCGACCCTCGCCCAGCGGCGGCCGCACCTCCGAGCAGAGGTTGCCCGGCACCTCTTCCTTGAACGCGCAGCGCGGGTGGAAGCGGCACCCGGCGGGCGGGTTGAGCAGCGAGGGCGGGCTGCCGGGGATCGGCGTCAGGTGCTGGTCGAGGTCGCTGTCCAGGCGCGGCATCGAGCTGAGCAGGCCCCAGGTGTAGGGGTGCTTCGGCTCGTGCAGCACCTCGCGGACGCTGCCGCGCTCCACGGCCCGGCCCGCGTACATCACCAGCAGGTCGTCCGCCATGTGGGAGATGACGCCGAGGTCGTGGGTGATGAAGATGATCGCGGAGCCGAACTCCTGCTGGAGGTCCTTGAGCAGGTCGAGGATCTGCGCCTGCACCGTCACGTCGAGCGCGGTGGTCGGCTCGTCGGCGATCAGCAGCTCGGGGTCGCACATCAGCGCCATGGCGATCATCGCGCGCTGGCGCATACCGCCGGAGAACTGGTGCGGGTAGTCGTCGAAGCGGACCTTGGGCTGCGGGATGCCGACCTTCTCCAGCATCTGGATGGCCCGGTCCTTGGCCTCCTTCCGGGAGGCGCCGCGGTGCTTCATGTACGGCTCGGACAGCTGGCGGCCCACCGTGTAGAACGGCGACAGCGCGGTCAGCGGGTCCTGGAAGATCATCGCCATCTTGTTGCCGCGGAGCCGCTCGAGCTCCCGCTCGCCGGCGGTGACGAGTTCCTTGCCGTCGAGGACGATCTCACCGTCGACGGTGGAGGTCCGCGGGTTGTGCAGGCCCAGGATCGTCAGGTTGGTGACGGACTTGCCGGAGCCGGACTCGCCGACGATGCCCAGGGTCTTGCCGCGCTCGACGTCGAAGGAGAGGCCGTCGACCGCCTTGACGATGCCGTCCTCGGTGGAGAACTGCACCTTCAGATCGCGCACCGAGAGGAAGCTCTCCGGACCGGTCGGGGCCGACGCGTCCTCGGTCTTGGTCAGTGTGGTCACGGTGGTTCGTTCTTCCTAGGAGAGCCGGACGCGCGGGTCGATCCAGGCGTACGCGATGTCGGTGACGATGTTGAAGATCAGGATGAAGAAGGCACCGAACAGCATGACGCCCATGGTCATGGGAAGGTCCTTGTGGATCGCGCCGTCCACGGCCAGGCGACCGATGCCCTGCAGGGAGAAGGTCAGCTCGGTGACGACGGCACCGCCGAGCATGCTGCTCAGGTCGATGCCGAGGACGGTGACGATCGGGATGAGCGCGCCACGCCAGGCGTAGCGGAAGAAGACGTACTTGCGCGACATGCCCTTGGCGCGGGCGGTGCGCACGTGCTCCTCGGCGAGCTGCTCGATCATCGAGGAGCGCGCCATACGGGTGTACTGCGCGGTGAAGATCGTGGCCATCACCAGCGTCGGCAGCAGCATGCCGACGAACCAGCCCCAGGGGTCCTGCGTGATGGGGACGTACGCGGGGTTCTCCATCCAGCCGGTGCTGTAGACGAAGATCCACAGGGCGATCGGGCCGAGGAGGTAGATCTGGAACGAGCTGAGCACCATCGAGGCGCCGGTGGCGACCTTGTCGACCACGGAGCCGCGCTTGTACGCGGCGACCATGCCGGCTCCCACACCGACCACGAGGAAGACGACCGCGCCGCCTGCGGTGAGCGTCAGCGTCGTCGGGAAACGGTCCATGATCGTCGACCAGACCATCTCGCCCGAGTAGAACGACTGGCCGAGGCACGGAGCGCTGCAGTGACCGGTCGGGAAGTCACGGCCGACGAAGATGGCGGACATGAAGTCCCAGAACTGCTGGGTGATGGGCAGGTTGAGACCGAGGGCCTGGCGGATGTCCTCCAGCCGCTGAGGAGAGCAGTCCTTGCCACAGGCCAGGGAGGCGTAGTCGGAGGGCGCGGCTACGAACAGGAAGAACGTGACGGCACCGATGAGGAACAGAGTGACGACGGCGCCGACCGTGCGCCGGAGGATGAACTGAAGCATGGCGGGAGGGCTGCTCTCTGCGGAGACGAAAGGGGGGGTTCACGGAGGTGCGGGGACGCGCTCCGCCTGGTGCGCGTCCCCGCGTTCAGCCGTAGAGAGTTACGACTTCTTCAGGTACAGCTGGTTGATGTCGATGAGGCTCGACACCGATCCGTAGCGGGCGCCGCCCACGTTCGAGCCCGAGAGCTGGAACTGCTTGGTGTACCACAGCGGAGCAGCCGGGACGAGCTTCTCCAGCATGTAGTGCTGGGCTTCCTTCCACGTGGCCGCGGCCTCGGTCGGCTTCTGGGACAGAGCCTTCTGGATGAGGCCGTCGAGCTTCGCGTCCTTGACGTGCGAGTAGTTCGGCGAACCGTCCGCGACCTGCGTGCCGTCGTAGACCGGGGTGATGACGGTCGAGGCGCTCGGCCAGTCCTGGCCCCAGCCCGTGACGTACATGTCGTACGGGTTGTCGAGCTTGCCGATCTGCTCGTAGTAGCTCGCGGCGTCGACCTCCTTGGAGACGACGTTGAAGCCGACCTTGGAGAGCGCGTCCTCGATGGCGACCTTGCGCTTCTGGCCGTTCTCGCTGTTGCCGTAGGCGAAGACGACCTTCTTCTCGGCCGCCGGGACGCCCTTGAGGAGCTCCTTGGCCTTCTCGAGGTTGCCCTGCGGCGTCTTCAGACGGCCGTAGGGGTCGTACTTGGCCTCGTAGCCCGGCAGGGTCGGGGCGAAGTAGTTCGGGGCCACGTCACCGCCGTAGACACCGCCCTCACCGGCGATGAGCGACTTCGAGTTGACGGCGTAGGTGATGGCCTGGCGGACCTTCAGGTTCTTCACGCGGTCCAGGTTGAACGACAGCTGCATCACGTAGGGCTGGTAGCCCTTGACCGTGCGCTTGCTGACGGCCGGGTTCTTGATGACGTCCTGGATCTGCGTGGCCTCGACACCGCCGGTGAGCTGGATGGCGTTCTTGTCGTTGCCCTGGTCGGCGATCAGACGCTTGGTCTGGGTCGACTCGGTCACGCCGAACTGGAAGTTCCAGCCGTCGACGTACTGGTGACGCACGGAGTCGGTCTTCGGGTCCCAGTTGGTGTTCTTGACGAGCACCAGGGACTTGCCGTTCTTGTACGACTGGATCTTGTACGGGCCGGTGGCGACCGGGGCCGTGTCGTACTTCTCCTTCGTGTCGTCCTTCTTGGGGACGATCGCGTAGCCGGCCATGGCCAGCGTCTGCGGCAGGTCCGGGCGGGCCTGGTCGAAGTGGAAGACGACGGTCTTGTCGTCCGGGGTGTCCAGGACGGACTTCGGCAGGTGCTTGCCGTCGAAGCCGCCGCCGGGCAGCAGCTCACGGTACTTGCCCGTGTACTTCTTGCCGGCCAGCCAGTCGTGCAGGTAAGGCGGGCCGTCGAAGATGAACTTGGCGAACTGGCGCTCGACGGTGTGGCGGACGTCGCCGGAGGTGATGGCGTTGCCCTTGGAGTCCTTGATGCCGTCCTTGAGGGTGAACGTCCAGGTCTTGCCGCCGTCGGACATCTTGCCCGCGTCGGTCGCGAGGTCACCCACGACCGAGACGCCGCCCTTGCCGTCCTCCTTGAACTGGGTCAGGCGACGGAACAGCAGGTTGGCGACCTGACCGGCGTCGGAGACGTAGATCTGGCCCGGGTCCAGGTGCGAGAGGCCCGCCTCCTGGTAGACCGTGATGGTGCCGCCGCTCTGGGCACCGGGGACATCCTCGGCCGGACCGGTCGAGCCGGCGGCGTCGGCGTAGGTGACCGCCTTGGACTGGACCGAGGCCTGCTGCTGGTCCTTCTTCGAGTCCTGCCCGGTGTTGCCCCCCTTGTTCTCGGAGCACCCGGTGAGCACGAGGGAGCCGGCCGCTATCGCGACGACGATGGCCTGCGCTCTGCGCGAGCTGAACGACTTCATGAGGCGAATGCACCTACCTGTCGGTTTGATATTCCTGAGTACTGCCTTACGCGGCTGGTAGGCCGACTCCGGGGGTGGCAGTGATCCCCCCACAAGTGGACGATCTACCGCCCGGACTTGGGGTCGAACGCGTCCCGTACCGAGTCTCCGAGGAGGTTGAAGGCAAGGACGAAGATCACCAAGGCGAGACCGGGGAAGAAGAGGAACGCCGGGTCCTGCTCGGTGTACTTGGCACCGTTGGCGAACAGCTTCCCCCAGTCCGGGGTCGGCTCGACGAAGCCGACACCGGCGAAGGACAGGAACGCGATGGTGAGGATGGTGCTGGGCAGCGTGTACGTGAACTGCACCAGGATGGGCGTCACCACGTTCGGAAGGATCTCCTTGCGGACGATCCGCCAGGGCGAGGCGCCGGAGACCTTGGCGGCCTCCACGAACTCCCGCTCGCGCAGGGACAGCACGGTCGAGCGCACCAGGCGCGCCATGCCCATCCAGCCGAGGAGCCAGAGCACGATCAGCATCGCGACGGCACGGAGGTACGTGGGCGTCGACTCGCGCGGGTCCACGAAGAACGCGGTCACCACGGGCATGAAGGCGATGAAGAACAGCTGCTGCGGGAAGGCGAGGAAGAAGTCGGTGACGCGGCCGATCCAGTAGTCGGTCTTGCCGCCGAAGTAGCCGCCGATCAGACCGAGGACGATTCCGGTCACCATCATCAGGACCGTGATGCCCACCGCCATGTACAGCGAGGTGCGCATGCCGTACACCAGCATCGCGAACACGTCGCGGCCGTACTGCGGCTCGACGCCGAACCAGTGCGACCCGGACAGACCGCCGAAGTAACCGAGCGGCAGACCGAACTCGTCGAGGACGGGGGAGTCCTGGTAGGTCGGGTCCTGGCCGTACAGCGTGTACGGGTCCGTCCCGCTGAGCTTCGTCAGCAGCGGCGCGGCCAGACCGATGACGAAGTACAAAATCACTATCACCGCACAGATGACACCGGTACGGTCACGCTTGAAGCGCTGCCACATCAACTGGCCGGGAGAGCGACCCTCGAGCTTGGTCTCGCCCTTGGCGGGCACAGGAGCCGGCTCGAGTTCGGGCTCCAGGGCAACCGACGGCCCGGAGCCTTCAGCCTTGGCAGGACTGGACATGTGAGTTCTTCCCCCGGGGGGTTGGAGAGCTGAGCGCAGCGCAGATACCGGAGAGTTCTGCGGTTTGGGGGAACTTTCGCCAATGCGTTCAACGCGCGTCAAGGGCGGAAGACATAGGGATCTCCCTACCGTCATTATTTTGAGCAAAAATTGCAGAGATCGACACCTGTGCGCGCTTGACACAACCAAAGGGTTCTCGGCAAATCGGACAGGTCGTTACTTTTTTTTCGTTACATGTCCGAAACTTGACGCGCTTGTCCCCGGTATCCGAACACTCGGTACCGGCGGCTGTCCGGGCGAACCGGTCACGGAGTCGCTACCCGTGCGGCGTCCGGACATACACGCCGAAAGCCCGGCCCTCCTGACGGCGGAGGACCGGGTTCTGCGGGCTTCGGGCGCCGGCGTCAGCCGTGCTTGGCGCGGCTCGCGGCGCGGGCGCGCTCGCGGGCGTCCAGGTTCACCTTGCGGATGCGAACCGCCTCCGGGGTCACCTCGACGCACTCGTCGTCGCGGCAGAACTCCAGGGACTGCTCCAGGGAGAGCTTGCGCGGCGGCACGATCGCCTCGAACGAGTCGGCCGACGAGGACCGCATGTTCGTGAGCTTCTTCTCCTTGGTGATGTTCACGTCCATGTCGTCGGAGCGCGAGTTCTCACCGACGATCATGCCCTCGTACACCTCGGTGCCCGGCTCGGTGAAGAGCACGCCGCGCTCCTGCAGGTTCGTCATCGCGAAGGCGGTGACGGCGCCGGAGCGGTCGGCGACCAGGGAGCCGTTGTTGCGGGTCGTCAGGGCGCCGAACCAGGGCTCGAAGCCCTCGTGGATGGAGTGGCCGATGCCCGTGCCGCGGGTCTGGGTGAGGAACTCGGTCCGGAACCCGATGAGACCGCGGGACGGCACGACGAACTCCATGCGGACCCAGCCCGAGCCGTGGTTGGACATGTTGTCCATCCGGCCCTTGCGGACACCCATGAGCTGCGTGACGGCGCCCATGTGCTCCTCGGGCACGTCGATCGTCATGCGCTCGACCGGCTCGTAGGTCTTGCCGTCGACGTCCCTGGTGACGACCTGCGGCTTGCCGACGGTCAGCTCGTAGCCCTCGCGGCGCATCTGCTCGACCAGGATGGCGAGCGCCAGCTCACCACGGCCCTGGACCTCCCAGGCGTCCGGGCGCTCGGTGTCCAGCACCCGCAGTGAGACGTTGCCGATCAGCTCGCGGTCCAGGCGGTCCTTGACCTGGCGGGCGGTGACCTTGCGGTCCTTGACGGCCGCCTTCGCGTCGGCGCCCTTGCCGGTGCCGCCCCGGCCGACCAGCGGCGAGGTGTTCGTCCCGATCGTCATCGAGATCGCGGGCTCGTCCACCGTGATCAGCGGCAGCGGAACCGGGTTCTCGGTGTCGGCCAGCGTCTCGCCGATCATGATGTCGGGGATGCCGGCGACGGCGCAGATGTCACCCGGGCCGGCCTTCTCGGCGGGCTTGCGGGTGAGCGCCTCGGTCATCATCAGCTCGGTGATGCGGACGTTGCTGATGGACCCGTCGCGCTTGATCCAGGCGACCGTCTGCCCCTTGCGCAGCTCGCCCTGCTCGACGCGGAGCAGCGCGATACGGCCGAGGAAGTTGTCGGCGTCGAGGTTGGTGACGTGGGCCTGGAGCGGGGCCTCCTCGTCGTAGGTGGGGGCCGGGATGTGCTCCAGGATCGTGGAGAAGAAGGGCTCCAGGCTGTCGCTGTCGGCCGGGACCGTGCCGTCGTCCGGCTTGGTCAGCGAGGCGACGCCGTCACGGCCGCAGGCGTAGACGATCGGGAACTCGATCTGGTCCTCGTCCGCGTCCAGGTCCAGGAACAGGTCGTACGTCTCGTTGACGACCTCGTCGATCCGGGAGTCCGGGCGGTCCGTCTTGTTGATGCAGAGGATGACGGGCAGGCGCTGCTGGAGGGCCTTGCGCAGCACGAAGCGGGTCTGCGGCAGCGGGCCCTCGGAGGCGTCGACGAGGAGCACCACGCCGTCGACCATCGACAGACCGCGCTCGACCTCACCACCGAAGTCGGCGTGGCCGGGGGTGTCGATGATGTTGATGGTGATCGGGTCCCCGCCGGCCTTCGGGTGGTACTTCACCGCCGTGTTCTTGGCGAGGATCGTGATGCCCTTCTCACGCTCCAGGTCGTTCGAGTCCATGACCCGGTCGTCGACCTGGTCGAGCTGGTGAGCGGCGAACGCGCCGGCCTGCTTCAGCATGCCGTCGACGATGGTGGTCTTGCCGTGGTCGACGTGGGCGACGATGGCGACGTTGCGGATGTCGTGACGCGTTGCAGTCACAGCCATGGTGCGGCGTACTCCCGGAGTATGAGGATTGCCCTGCGCGGACGTCTTCTGATGCGCGGGCCCTGCCGGGCTGGACACGCCACGGCCTCACCCCATGGTACGTGGCCCTGCGGGTGAAGGCCTCCGCAGGGCCACGGGGTCGGGTGCCGGACGACCCGGGTTCACGCTCCGGACGGGCTCCGGTTCACGAGCTGGACAGGCCGGGTCTCACTTCGTGGCGGTCGGGCCGGGTGCGATCTTCGCGCCCTTCTTCAGGAAGCCCATGTCCTCGTAGACCGGCGTCCGGAAGCCGAACGCGCCCGCGTTGACCACGTCCTTGCGCACGCCGACCAGCTCGGGCCGCTGGTAGAGCGGGATGGAGGCGGCCGCGGCCCAGATCCGGGAGTCCGCCTTGCGGATCAGGTCGCGTGCCTCGTCCTCGTCCAGTGTCGTCGCGGCCTGGTCGAAGAGCTGGTCGACCTGGTCGGTGCCGACCCGGGTGTAGTTCTGCTCGATGTTCACCGAGCCGTCGGCGGCCGGGATCGGCTTGCCGTAGATCGGCCGGGCGTCGGTGGCGGGGAAGGCGGAGGAGGGCCACGAGTACAGGGCGAGGTCGTAGTCGCCGGAGGCGATGTGGTCCTTGAAGTAGCTCTCGTCCGAGACCTTGGTGACCGTCGTGCGGATGCCGACCTTCGCCAGCATCGCCGAGATCCGGGCGGCGACGGTGTCCAGCGTCCCGGAACCCGGCCCCGAGGGAAGCACGAAGCGCAGGTCGAGCGCCTTGCCGTTCTTGGCCAGCGGCGCGGTCACGGCGCCGGCCGGGGCGGCGGTGCCCTGCGGGGCGTAGGCGCCCGGCGCACCGCCGGTGTACTGCCTGCCGTCCTGGGCGAGGTGCTTGCCGCCCTCGTCGCCCTTCTCCCGCCGCTCCTCGGCCGACTCGTGCTGCTTGGCCTTGTCGTCCTCGCCGACGATGTACTCGCCGTCCTCGCCGCCGTCGGACTTCTTCTCCTTGTCGCCCTTGCCGCGCTCGGCGCCGGCCGCCTTCTCGCCCTGCTTCTGCTCCTTCACCGGTCCGCCGGCCACCCAGCCGGCGTCCGTGAGCAGCGCCTGCGCCTCCTTGACGTCCGGGCCGCCCAGGGCGCCGCTGCCGTCGGCGTAGGCGTCCTGCCCGGACAGGGCCAGGTGGCTGCCGACCGGTACGGCGGGCAGGCCGAGCGGGGTCAGCACGACCTTGGCCAGTTCCTCGCGGTCCAGGGCCCGCGCGACGCCCCGGCGGACCCGCTCGTCGGCGAGCATGCCCCCGGCGCCGTTGAGGGCGAGCTGGGTGTAGGCGGGCTCCAGCGACTTGCGGACGCCGAAGGCGCGCAGTTCCTGCTGCTGTTCCAGGTACCGGGTGATCGCCTTGCGCAGCTTCTTCTTGCCGGCCGTCACCTGTTCGGCGTCGAAGCCGTGCGCCAGCGCCCAGGACCGCAGCTTGCTCGCGGAGGTCTTGCCGCCGCCCCGCAGCGGGGAGCCGCCCGAGCCGGAGGCCGCCTTGATCCGCTCGGCGTCGGCGGAGTCGATGTCGGCGATCTGCACGGTTCCGTCGGCGAGCGCCGACACCCGCTTGTCGCGGTCCACCGCGTGCAGCACGAGTTCGTTCAGCTTGGCGGGGCTGCCCCACCAGCGGGGGTTGCGGGTGAGGACGACGTCCTTCTTGGCGGTGTCGACCTTCTCGACCTTGAAGGGGCCCGCGGTGACGGCGAGCTTCCGGCGGGCGCCGTCGTTGAAGGTGTCCGGGGTGCCCATGACGTCCTTCGGGTACAGCGGGGAGAACAGCGACTTCCAGTCGGCGTAGGGGCGCGAGAAGGTGACCCGGACCTGGAGGTCGCCGGAGCCGCGCTCGATCTTCTCGATGCGGTCGTAGCCGGCGTTGCGGGCGGTCCAGTAGGCGCTGTCCTTGCCGGACAGGGCGCGCCACTGGGCGGCGAAGTCGGCGGCGCCGATCTCCCGGCCGTCGCTCCACACCGCCTGCTGGTTCAGCTTGTACAGCACCACCTGGCGCGGTTCGGTCTCGATGACCTTGGCGGACTCCAGATAGGCGGGGTTGGCCACCGGCCGGCCGTTGGCGTCGGACCGGAACATCGACGGCAGCACCGCCTGTGCGACACGGGTGGTGCCCGCGTCGGCGTCGGCCTGGTAGGTGTTCAGCGTCTCCGGTACGGCGTCCACGGCCCACTTCAGCGTGCCGCCCGCGGTGACCTTGTCGCGGGCGACGAGGCCGATGTCCTGCCCGGCCAGGGGGCGGCTCGCCTCCTCGTCGGAGCCACAGCCGGCCAGGAGCGGCACCGCTAGGGCGCCCGCGGTGAGGAAGGCGGCCGGGCGCAGGACCGCGCGCAGGCCGACGCCGTGGTGGGACATCTCTGCTACCTCCGGGAAGCCGCGGGCGTTACGATCACTTTTGGCGGTATATGGAGCTGATCAGATCTATGCACCCACTGAAGAGGAAAGGATCCGGCAAGAGCGGGCGACACGGCGGCAACGGACACGAACCCCACCCGTGCGGCGCAACACACCGAAAGTGCATCCGTACGCCTCGGCCAATCGGTGCACATCTCTTCACAGCACCAGGTGTGACGCGCAACACTCCAAGGCGCATGAACGTCGCCGCTCAAGGCCCGCAGACCCGCGGAAGTGAGGGCAAGTCATGTCCGTGCACGACGAACTGACATCCGTCCAGCGCTGCCTGGACGACCTGCACCGGTCGATCGGACGCCTGGAGCAGCAGCTCGGCAGCGGTGGCCTGGAGATGCGCCGGGTCCGGATGGACGCCGACCATCTGCGCGACAGCCTGCGGCTGCTGCGCGAGGCGGCGAACCACGCGACCGCCCCGAACCGGCCCGACCTCGTCACCATCTCCGACACGCCGTACGACATCAGCCTGTGGACGGACTCGGACGACGAGGGTCTGGGCGCCCGCGACCGGCACGCTCCCTGAACCCCGAACCGACCGGAGTCCCGTCTTGGCTACTGGTACGGAATCCCAACAGGACAGCGGTGGCGTGCGCGGCGGTACCCGCGCCGCGATCGCCGCACCGCATCTGCGGACCGACCGCTGGTGGCTGGCGCCCGCCGTCACCGCGGCCGGTCTGCTCGCCTTCGTCGTCTACTCGACCTGGCGGGCGTTCTCGAACGCGGACTACTACGCGGCGCCGTACGTCTCCCCGTTCTACTCGCCCTGCCTGGCGGAGAACTGCCACACCATGCGCGCCGGGCCGAACGCGGAGATCTTCGGAAGCTGGTGGGGCGTCTCCCCGGCGATCATCATCCTGATCTTCCCGCTCGGTTTCCGCCTGACCTGCTACTACTACCGCAAGGCGTACTACCGCAGCTTCTGGGCGTCCCCGCCCGCCTGCGCGGTGGCCGAGCCGCACCGCGGGTACACCGGCGAGACCCGCTTCCCGCTGATCCTGCAGAACGTCCACCGCTATTTCTTCTACGCCGCCCTGCTGGTCGCCGGCGTGCTGACCTACGACACCGTGCTGTCCTTCCGGGACCCGCACTACCACTGGGGTCACATGGGCCTGGGCACCCTGGTCTTCCTGGCCAACATCGTGCTGATCTGGGCGTACACGATCTCCTGCCACTCCTGCCGGCACATCGTCGGCGGCAAGCTCAAACACTTCTCCCGGCACCCCGTGCGCTACCGCGCGTGGCAGTTCGTCGGGCGGCTGAACGCCCATCACATGCCGCTCGCCTGGGCGTCCCTGGTGAGCGTGGCGCTCGCCGACTTCTACGTCTATCTCGTCGCGTCCGGCGTCTTCGACGATCCGCGCTTCTTCTAGTGACTCCAGTGAGGGACTGATTGATGTCCGTGGTCGACCGGCAGGAGTGGGACGTCGTCGTGGTCGGTGCCGGGGGCGCCGGGCTGCGCGCCGCGATCGAGGCGCGCGAGCGGGGCGCCCGTACGGCGGTGATCTGCAAGTCGCTGTTCGGCAAGGCGCACACGGTGATGGCCGAGGGCGGCATCGCGGCGGCGATGGCCAACGCCAACGAGCACGACACCTGGCAGGTCCACTTCCGCGACACCATGCGCGGCGGGAAGTTCCTCAACCAGTGGCGGATGGCCGAACTGCACGCCCGGGAGGCCCCGGACCGGGTGTGGGAGCTGGAGACCTGGGGCGCGCTGTTCGACCGGACGAAGGACGGCCGGATCTCGCAGCGCAACTTCGGCGGCCACGAGTACCCGCGGCTCGCGCACGTCGGCGACCGTACGGGCCTGGAGCTGATCCGCACCCTCCAGCAGAAGATCGTCTCGCTCCAGCAGGAGGACGCCAGGGAGACCGGGGACCACGAGTCGCGGCTGAAGGTGTTCCAGGAGTGCACGGTGACCCGGATCCTCAAAGACGGCGATCAGGTCTGCGGCGTCTTCGGCTACGAGCGGGAGACCGGGCGGTTCTTCGTCCTGGAGGCGCCCGCCGTGGTCGTCGCGACCGGCGGGATCGGCAAGTCGTTCAAGGTCACCTCGAACTCGTGGGAGTACACCGGTGACGGGCACGCCCTCGCGCTGCTGGCCGGGGCGCCGCTGCTGAACATGGAGTTCGTGCAGTTCCATCCGACGGGCATGGTCTGGCCGCCGTCGGTCAAGGGCATCCTCGTCACCGAGTCGGTGCGCGGGGACGGCGGTGTGCTGCGCAACTCCGAGAACAAGCGGTTCATGTTCGACTACGTCCCGGACGTGTTCAAGGAGAAGTACGCCGAGTCGGAGGAGGAGGCCGACCGGTGGTACGACGATCCCGAGCACAACCGCCGGCCTCCCGAGCTGCTGCCCCGCGACGAGGTGGCCCGGGCGATCAACTCCGAGGTGAAGGAGGGCCGCGGCTCGCCGCACGGCGGGGTCTTCCTGGACGTGTCCACGCGGATGCCCGCCGAGGTCGTCCGGCGCCGGCTGCCGTCGATGTACCACCAGTTCAAGGAGCTGGCGGACGTCGACATCACGGCGGAGGCGATGGAGGTCGGGCCGACCTGTCACTACGTGATGGGCGGCATCGCCGTCGAGTCCGACACGGCCGCGGCGCGCGGGGTGCCGGGGCTGTTCGCGGCCGGTGAGGTCGCCGGCGGCATGCACGGCTCGAACCGGCTCGGCGGCAACTCGCTCTCCGACCTGCTGGTGTTCGGGCGCCGGGCGGGCTGGCACGCGGCGGAGCACGCGCGGGGACTCGCGGACCGGCGTCCGCGGGTCGACGACGCCCAGGTCAACACGGCGTCCGCGGAGGCCCTGCGCCCGTTCTCCGCGCAGACGGAGGGCGAGGCGGGCCCGCCGGAGAACCCGTACACCCTGCACCAGGAGCTCCAGCAGACGATGAACGACCTGGTCGGCATCATCCGCCGGGAGGGCGAGATGGAGCAGGCCCTGCACAAGCTGGCCGAGCTGCGGGTACGGGCCCGGCGGGCCGGCGTCGAGGGGCACCGCCAGTTCAACCCGGGCTGGCACCTGGCCCTCGACCTCAGGAACATGCTGCTGGTCAGCGAGTGCGTGGCGCGGGCCGCGCTGGAGCGCACCGAGTCGCGCGGCGGGCACACCCGTGAGGACCACCCCGCGATGGACCGCGGCTGGCGCAACGTGAACCTGCTGTGCGCGCTCGCCGACCCCGGCGGCACCCTCGCCGGCACCGATCCCGCCCGGGGCCAGATCCGGCTCACCCGGGAGACCACCGAACCCGTCCGCCCGGACCTGCTCGCCCTCTTCGAGAAGGAGGAGCTGGTCAAGTACCTCGCCGAAGAGGAGCTGTACGAGTGACCAGCTACGAGGCCCGCTTCAAGGTGTGGCGGGGCGATGCGAACGGCGGGGGCCTCGCGGACTTCGCGGTCGAGGTCAACGACGGCGAGGTGGTGCTCGACATCGTGCACCGCCTCCAGGCCACCCAGGCCCCGGATCTCGCGGTGCGCTGGAACTGCAAGGCGGGCAAGTGCGGTTCCTGCTCGGCGGAGATCAACGGGCGGCCCCGGCTGATGTGCATGACCCGCATGTCGGTGTTCGACCGGGACGAGACGGTCACCATCACCCCGCTGCGGGCCTTCCCGGTGGTCCGGGACCTGGTGACGGACGTCGGCTACAACTACCGCAAGGCCAGGGAGGTCCCGGCGTTCGTGCCGCCGGCCGGTCTCGGCCCCGGCGAGTACCGCATGTCGCAGGAGGACGTGGAACGCTCGCAGGAGTTCCGCAAGTGCATCGAGTGCTTCCTGTGCCAGGACGTCTGTCACGTCGTGCGCGACCACGAGGAGAACAAGCGGGCGTACGCCGGCCCGCGCTTCCTGATGCGCATCGCGGAGCTGGACATGCACCCGCTGGACGCGGCCGCCGAGAAGGGCCTGGACCGAGGGCGCACGGCCCAGGACGAGCACGGCCTCGGCTACTGCAACATCACCAAGTGCTGCACGGAGGTCTGCCCCGAGGGCATCCGGATCACCGACAACGCCCTGATCCCGCTGAAGGAACGCGCCGTCGACCGCAAGTACGACCCGCTGGTGTGGCTGGGGTCGAAGATCAGGAGGCGTTCCTCGTAGCGGACGGCACTACGGCCGCACCCAGTTCCTCTGGTACGCCCTCCAGTCGTCCTCGGTGGCCGCGAAGTCGACGTACAGGGCGACGCCGAAACGGGTGCGGGCCGCGTCGGTGCGGGACAGGCCGAGGCGGACGCCGCGGACGGCGGCCGGGACGGTCTCCGCGTGGGCCCAGTGGCCGAAGCGGTTCTCGTGGTAGAAGGGCAGGCCCATGAGCAGGTCGGTGGTCCTGGGCGTGACCTCCAGGGCGAGGCTGGTCTGCTGGGCCACATAGCCGCCGTACAGGCTCTGCAGCGGCTGCATGGTGTCGTACGACATCACGGCGATCTGGTCCACGCGGCGGGCCACCTGCCCGAAGTAAGCCTGCGACCACCACTTGGGATGGCCGGTGGTCGTGCCCCAGAAGGAGTGGAATCCGGGCAGCGGGTCGATCTGGTGTGCGGCGACGGAGAGCAGGGCGTGGTGGGCGTGCGTGAGGGCGCGCAGGTCGTCGAGGAGGGAGAGGTAGTCCCGGTCACCGGAGTGGAGGGGCTCCAGGTCGAAGTGGGCGCCCTCGAAGCCGGCGGCGAGGACGCCGCGGGTCGATTCGACGATCGACTCGCGGGTGGCGGCGCGTTCCAGGTGCAGGCCGTCGGGGCCCTCGCTGGCCAGCACGTCGCCGAGCCAGGCCTGGACCCGGACGCCGGGGAGTTCCCGGTGCACGG
This sequence comes from Streptomyces sp. NPDC047869, assembly GCF_040704065.1. Taxonomy (NCBI): domain Bacteria; kingdom Bacillati; phylum Actinomycetota; class Actinomycetes; order Kitasatosporales; family Streptomycetaceae; genus Streptomyces; species Streptomyces sp. NPDC047869. Next base: position 51,625 of record NZ_JBEYRK010000005.1, on the reverse strand, counting down.
CCGCCGTGAGCCAACCCGCTCTCTTGTAGGCCGACTTCGGGAGCGTGCCGTCGTGCTCCAGGGGGCCGGAGTGGACGTACAGGTCGCGGATGCCGGTGTCCCGGAGGCGGTCGGCGAGGGCCTTGACGTCCGCGTCGGTCTTGCGCCCGTCCACCCAGGCGTGGCCCAGCCAGAGGGCGTCCTTGTGACGGGTGAGGGTGCCGGGGGCCGGGGTGCCGGTGTAGTTGACGCGGAGGGCCGTCTCGGCGGTGAGGACGGGCAGGATCAGGGCCAGGAGGACCGCGACCAGGACGCGGCGCAGGCGGCGGCGCCCGGGGCGTCTGCCGTCGGCGGGTGGGGGCTGCTCGTCGGCGGGTGGAGGCTGCTCGTCGGCGGGTGGAGGCTGCTCGTCGGCGGGTGCGGGCGCGGCCTCGGGGGCCTGCCCTTGCGGTGTCTCCCGCTCCGGTTCCGTTTCCCGCTCCGGTTCCGCCTTCCGGTCCGGTTCCGTCTCCCGGCCGTGCCGTTCCGTGTCCATCCCGACCCCCTGTCATCGCGTTCCCCCAGCCGCGTCCGCCCCACTCGCGCGGGCGCCCACCTGCCCATACGCTCCGAAATGTGACGTCCTCCCGGATCCGTGGCCGGCCCCGGCGCACCCGCGCGCCCATACGGGTGCGCCTGGCGCTCGCCGCGGCCGGTGCGCTCGTGGGCACCGGGTGGCTGGTGTTGCCGGTGATGACGGCGGGGGGCGGTGATCCGGTTCCCGCCGCCCCGGCCGGACCGGTCGCCGGCTCCGCCGCACCACGGCAGGACGAGACCTCCACGACCGACCTCGTACTGCCGCTCGCGGCCCTCGGCGCGGCCGGGGTGCTCGCCGGCTACGGGTATGTGCGGCGCACCCGGCGGGCCCGGACCCGCACCACACCGGGCGTGGTGTCGGCGGCGCCGCCCGTGCCCACCGCGGCCGAGAGCGAGCGGCAGGCCCGCGCCGCGCTGGTCCTGGCGGACGACTGCGTGCGCGGCAGCGAGGAGGAACTCTCCTACGTCGCGGAGCTGTTCGGGGCGGAGGCGGTCGAGCCGTTCACGCACGCCCTGCGGGCCGCGGAGACCGAGCTGTCGGCCGCGTTCGCGATGTGGCGGCGGTACGAGGAGGGGGTCCCGGTGGACGCGGCGGCCCGGCGGCAGGCACTGGTGGGGGTCGTCGGACGGTGTGCGGAGGCGGGGCGGCGGCTGGACTCCGAGGCGGCGGAGCTGGACCGGCTGCGCGGGCTGGAACAGGGAGTGACCGCGGCCCTGGAGGTCGCCGAAGCGCGGTTCCGTGAGCTGGCCGGGCGGACGGCGGCGGCGCAGACGACCGCGGCCGGACTGCGGGAGCGGTACGCGCCCTCGGCGGCCGCTCCCGTCACCGGCTACGTCGAACAGGCCAAGGACCGGCTGGTGTTCGCCACCGAGCGGCTCAACGAGACGCGGCAGGCGGCCGATTCGGGCGAGCTGTCGCGGGCGGCCCGCCAGTTGCGCGCCGCCGAGGGCGGTGTCACCCAGGCCGGTGTCCTGGTGGGCGGCGTGGAACGGCTCGCGGCCCGGCTGCGGGAGGCGGCCGAGCTGGTGCCGGCCGCGCTGACCGGCGCGGAGGCGGAGATCGCCGGGGTGCGGAAGGAGGGCGGGCGCACCTCCCTGACCGGCGGTGAGCTGCGGGCCCGGCTCGCGCACGCCGACGCCGCGCCGGCCGCCGTGCGCGCCGAGCTGACCGGCGGCCCGTACGACCCGCTGGACGCGCTGCGGCGGATCACACGGGCCGTGGAACGCCTGGAGGCGGGGCGTGCCGGGGTACTGGAGGCCGCCGCGCTGCTCGTGTCGCGCGCCTCGGTCGACACCACGGAGGACTTCGTCGCCGTGCACCGGGGGGCGGTGGGCGCACCGGCGCGCGCCCGGCTGGCGCAGGCGGTACGGGCCCTGGGCTCGGGCGCCGAGGCGGACCTGCTCGCCGGGCAGGCCCGGGAGCTGGCCGAGCTGGATGTGCGCGCCCACGGGAACCCGTTCGCCGACGGCCACACCACCGGCCTCACCGGCGCCGTCCTCGGCGGCATCCTGCTGGCCGAGGACCCGGACGGCGGCCCCCCGGCAAGCTTCGGCGGCCCCCGGACCCGCTCCCGCCGCCACCTGCCGTGAGCCGCCTGCCCCGGCTCTCCGGCTCTCCGGCTCTCCGGCTCTCCGGCTCTCCGGCTCTCCGGCAGGGGCTGACCCCGGCCACGGGGCAGGCGACGCCCTTCAGGTTCTCAGAACAGGCTGAGCAGGGCCTCCGCCGGGTCGGTCAGGCTGGTTTCGCCGCCGGGAAGGGGGAGTTCGAACCACACCGTCTTGCCGCGTGGCGTGCGCCGCGAACCCCAGGCCGCGCTGAGCAGCCCGACGAGTTGCAGGCCCCGGCCGCCCTCGTCCGTGTCCCGTGCCCGGCGTCGCCGCGGCTGCACGAGACCGGAGTCCCACACCTCGCACACCAGGGTCCGGTCCAGCAGCAGGCGCAGCCTGATCTCACCCTCCCCGTAGCGCAGCGCGTTCGTCACCAGCTCGCTGACCAGCAGCTCGGTCGTGTCGACCAGCGGTTCGAGGCCCCAGTCGACCAACTGCGTCCGGGCGTACTCACGGGCCCGCCCCACGCTGCGCGGCTCGCGCGGCAGCGTCCAGTCGCCGACCGACTCGACGGGCAGCCCCTGGACCCGGGCCATCAGCAGCGCGATGTCGTCCTCGCCGTGATGGGTGTCGAGGGCGTTCAGGACGTGGTCGCAGACGTCCTCCAGGGGCCGGGAGGGATCGGTGAGCGCGCCCACGAAGGCCTGGAGGCCCTCGTCGAGGGGGTGGTCGCGGGACTCGACCAGGCCGTCCGTGTAGAGGGCGAGCAGCGCGCCCTCCGGCAGTTCGACCTCGACCTCCTCGAACGGCTCGCCGCCCACGCCGAGCGGCATCCCGGGCGGCACGTCGAGCATCAGGGCCGCCTCACCGGGCTCCACCAGCACCGGCGGCAGGTGCCCGGCGTTGGCGAACGTACAGCGCCTGGTGACGGAGTCGTAGACGGCGTACACACAGGTCGCGAGGTAGACCTCGGAGAGGTCGGCGTCACGGGGCTGGCGGGCGGCGCGGGTGGCCTGCTGGACGCCCCCGGGGGTGCCGAGGCCGCGGGCGATCTCGTCCAGCGCGGAGAGCACCTCGGCCGGTTCGAGGTCCAGCAGCGCCAGGGTGCGTACGGCCGTGCGCAGTTCGCCCATGGCGACCGCCGCGCGCAGTCCGCGCCCCATGACGTCGCCGACGACCAGCGCGGTGCGGTGACCGGGGAGTTCTATGACGTCGAACCAGTCGCCGCCGACCTCGGTGGCCGCGTTTCCGGGCAGGTAGCGGCAGGCGATGTCGAGGCCGGAGGCCTCGGGGTCGCCGGGCGGGAGCAGGGAGCGCTGGAGTATTAGCGCCCGCTCGTGCTCGCGGCGGTACAGGCGGGCGTTGTCGATGCAGACGGCGGCGCGCGCGGCCAGTTCGACCGCGAGGTCCCGGTCCCGGTCGCCGAACGGCTCGCTGCCCTTCGTACGGGCGAACCGCGCGAGTCCGACGACGGTGTCGTGGGCGACCATCGGCACGGCCAGCGTGGACTGCACGAGTCCCCCGTCCTCCGGCGGCACATGCTGCGGCCGGGCGGTGCGCAGGGCGTCCGCGCAGGGCGAGTTGAAGGGGAAGTGGTGGACCGCGCCGACCGCGACGGCATCACCCGAGCCGGTGAGGGGCGCGTCGGAGACGGCGCTGGCGAAGGCGACGCGGCGCAGTTCCGCGCTGCCGTCGGCGAGGCCGGGCGGGGTCTCGTCGCCGATGAGCAGCCCCTGGTAGAGGTCCACGGTGGCGAGGTCGCAGAAGCCGGGGACGACGACGTCGAGGAGTTCGCGGGCCGTGGTCTCCAGGTCGAGGGAGTTGCCTATGCGGGCGCCGGCCTCGTTGAGCAGGGCGAGGTTGCGCCGGGCCGCCGCCGCCTCCCGGGCGGCCGCACGGCGGGCGGTGATGTCGGTGCCGAGCCAGGCGATGCCGATGGGACGGCCGCTGCCGCTGTGCACCCGGTAGAGGTTGACGGACCAGTGCCGGCGCTCCTCGGAGCCCGGGACGAACCCGGTCACATGCATGTCGGTGATGGAGTCACCGGTCTCCAGCACCCGCCGCAGCGTGGCCGAAACCCGATCCGCCTCGGCACGCGGCAGATAATCGTGGACTCCCTTGCCACGGTGGTCGTCCGGGGTTCCGCCGAAGATGGAGGCGAAACGCATGTTGGCCCGACGGACTCTCAGATCCGTGTCGATCAGCAGGAATCCGAACGGGGACTGGCCGAAGATCGCCTGCGAGGCGGCGAGGTCCGTCTCGATGCTGCGCAGGGTGCGGACGTCCACCACGATGCAGACGGCGGCCCGCTCGCCCTCGGCGGTCCGGGTGGGCATGACGTAGACCTCGGCGAGACCTTCCTCGCCCCGGGCCCCGTCCGGCCCGTCCGGCATCCGGAAGGGCACCACGCCGGTCCACTCCCGCCCGTCGAGGATCTCGGCCATCTTGCGCTGGCTGCGCTCGCGCAGGTCCGAGTCGACGAAGGCGTCGATCGGGTCCGTCCCGACGGCGCGTTCGGCGGTGATGCCGAAGAGTTGCTCGGCGCGCAGGCTCCACTGGTCGACCAGCCCGCCGGGACCGATGGAGAAGGACGCGACCCTGATGTAGTCGTAGATGGAGCCGGGCGGACTGCTCTGCCACATGGCGTCGCCCGGCCCGCCCGCGTTGCGTGCGGCCTGGTCACTAGCGCCGTCCGACGGGTCCTCGGACTCCGTGGCCTTCGCTGGTATCTCGCTCACGCGAACCGTCCCCTCCAGCTCACCGCACCCGGCACCGGTCACCGGGGGCGGCTGCCCGCAGTATCCAGCACTACGGCGCCGCACAACACGGTGTTCACGATCACAGCTCGGTCGAGGTGCTTTTCGGACCGGGCCGCGACAACACTTCCAGTCTTCTAACCAGGTAACACGGCCTCGAATCACGCACTCCCGCACTGGTCGCCGGGCGGCCCCGCACGATGGACGGCGCGCGCCGCGATGTAGACCGCGCTCAGCCGGGCACCGCCAGCTCGAACCAGACGGTCTTTCCACCACTGCCGGGCCGGGTCCCCCAGCGGCGCGCGGCGCCGGCCACCAGCTGCAGGCCGCGTCCGCTCTCGTCCTCGGGCTGGGCGACACGCTCGCGCGGCGGGTCGGGCAGCGGGTCGGAGACCTCGACCAGCAGCGTGTCACCGAGCCGCGCGGGGCGCACCAGCCGTACGCCGATGGGGCCGGTGGCGTGCCGCAGGGAGTTGGTGACCAGCTCGCTCACCAGCAGCGCGGCGAGGTCGGCGACACAGTCGAGGTCCCAGCCGCGCAGTTGGCCGCGGACCGCGCCGCGGGCGGTGCGCACGACGCCTGGCTCCGCCGGGAAAATCCACTCGGCGCAGTCGCCATCGGTGTCGATCACGCCGATCACTTCCCAGGCCAGCGAGCCCACCCATGTCCGTTTTCATGGGGTTAATGGGCACATACCCGGTATCCAGCGGGCAGTACCGCGCGGGACGGCGCGCTGTGGTGCGAACGGCGTAGGGGCCCGTTCCGCCGCATGCCGTCCGGCGGTCGCGGGCTCCGCTCAGCGCGTTCCGGCGCCGAGACGGGCGGCGACCTCGCGGACAGCGGGTACGTCCTGGTCGAGCCAGGGCACCTCCCAGAGCCGGTCGGGGGTGAGCCAGCGCAGTTCGTCGTGGTCCTGGAGGGGCCGGGGCTCGGCGGAGCCGGCGCGCAGCCGAACGGTCCACACCCGCAGCACGTACGGAGACTTAAGCGGCCACTCCCCCGGTACGCGCTCGACGGGCTCGGCGTCGATGCCGAGTTCCTCGGCCAGTTCACGCGTCAGGGCGTCCTCGGGCCGCTCACCCGGCTCGACCTTTCCGCCGGGCAGTTCCCAGCGTCCGGCCAGCTCGGGGGGTGCGCTGCGGCGCGCGGCGAGCAGCCGGCCGGCGTCGAGAAGGGCGGCTCCCACCACCACGGTCCGGTCCGTCATGGGGCGATCCGTCATGGGACGGAGCCTACGGGAAGGCGGAGAAGGTCAGTTGTGGGCGCCGTTCCCGTTCTGACCGATGCGCTCGACCCAGTAGAGCTGCTTGTGTCCGTGGTCGTCGAGGCTGTCGGCGATCTTCTGGGCCTCGGCCCGGGTCGCGTACCGCCCCACGCGGTAGCGATTGCCGTTGTCGTCCTGCCGTATCACGATCCAGGGCAGGGAGACCCCCGTGCCCTCACTCATGGCTCCCACCGTTCCTTCTCGCACCGCCCCGCCCTCCCTCGCACTCGGGCGCCCGCCGAGCCCCGCCCAAGGAAACCGCAGTCCGCATATGCCCGAGCGTACGCCCAACCTTCACGGAGCGAATACGCCTTTTCACAAAGAGGTACGCAACCAGCCAGAACGCAGGGGGCGCGCAACCGCGAACGCGCCGCCCCTCGTGCCGTTGTCGTGGGTCGGGGGCACTTCGGCCGCAACCGCGATCACCTGGGAGAACGGCCGGATTGCAGCGGCGGGTACGGCACCGGGTGCCAGGGCGTGCGACGGATCGCCGGCCCGCGGCGCGTGCCGGGGTGTGCGCTACTTCACGGGCAGGTGGTACGCGGCCCGGTAGCGGTCGGCCGGGATCACGACGTCGGCGGTCTCCACCGGGCGGCCGGAGGCGAAGTAGGTGCGCTGGATGACGAGGACCACATGACCGGGGACGCCACCGAGCACGTGCAGTTCCTCGGCGAGGCCGGGGCGGGCGCCGACCTCCTCGGTGACGTTGTCCACGATGACGTCGATGGCCCGCATCCGCTCGACCACGCCCATGCCGCCGAGCGGCCCCTCCTCGGGCAGCATCACCGGGGTGCGGCCGGTGACGGCGAGGGGCTCCCAGGAGGTGGAGAGCATCATGGGCTCTCCCGCCTCCCGGAACAGGTACTTCGTACGCATGACGCGCGCGCCGGGCTCGACCCCGAGCCGCTCGGCGATGGCGGCCCCGGCCGTGCTCTGCGCACTGCTGGACTCCCAGGTGCCGCGCACCGAGGCGTCGGCCTGCTCCTGCCGGAAGGGAGTGGCGCCCGAGGACGGACGGAAGCCGGAACGGGCCACGCTCCTGGGCACCGGCCGCTCGCGCACGTACGTCCCCGAGCCGGAGCGCCCCTCCACCAGCCCCTCGGCCATCAGGACCTTGCGGGCCTCCAGCGCGACGGTGTCCGAGACGCCGTACTCCTCGCGGATACGGGCCTGGGAGGGGAGCCGGGTAAGGGGAGGCAGTGAACCGTCGACGATCTTCTTGCGGAGATCACCCGCGACACGCAAGTACGCCGGCTGCTCACCGAAAGTCACTGGCCACTCCCATCGGTTTGTACAGACAGCAACAGCCTGGCAACCGTGGGTTGTCCCGTGCAAGCAAAGGCCAGAGAATCACTCGATGTGATGACAGTGGGCCGGGGAGGGCTTTACCCAGGCACTTTCTCCCCGCTATGGCCGCAGCCACACCTGCGCGCGATCATCACGTCCGCGGCGCGGCTCATACCGCCATGCCGCTGTCGCCGTCGGACCCGCCGTCCCCGGTGTCACCCCTGGCACGGCCGCCCCCGGCCGGCGGGGTGGTCTCCAGAGCCAGGGCCCTCCGCACGGGGACCCCCGCCTTCGGGTCCAGCAGTCGAAGACCGGTGTCGTAGTGCCGGTAGAACGCGTCGGCGTCCGCCGCCTCCGCGGCCTTCGCCCACTCGGCACGCGCCCGGTCCAGATCGGCGGCCAGGGCGGTGACCGGCTTTCGGGCCCCGGCGGGCCACTCGTGTCCGCGCAGCGACCGGGCCTGTCCGTCCAGGGCCGTGGAGATCCGGCCGGCCCACGCCTTGTGCCCCGGCAGGTCGTCCTCGACGTACTTCTCGTCCGGGGCCGACTCCACGGCCGCGTTCAGGATGTGAGCGGCCTTCAGATAGGCCACCTGGTCGGCGTCGAGGACGGTCGCGTCGTTGCGCAGCGAGCCGGTGAGGTCCGCACCCTCGGTCACGTTGCCGAAGACGCAGGTGACCTCCCGGTCCCCGGCCGACCAACTGCGTTCCGTGGGCGTGAGGTAGTAGACGTCGACGTCGTCGGGGACGGCCCAGGCGTCCATCGCGTAGGTGTCCCGCAGTCCGTAGCAGCGCTCGTCGGCGGTACCGGTCACCGAGTCGTCGCCGGGGTAGCCGCCGTCCCGCAGCCGGAACGAGGCGAACACCTCGCCGTCGTGCGCCCCGGAGCAGGGCACCCCGGTCACGACGCCGGTCCCGCCGCTCAGCAGTCCGCCGGGCGCGTCGAAGCACTCCCCCTTCACCAGCGAGGAGTTCGCGCCGTCACGCGCCCCCTCCTGCACTCCCTCCCAGAAGCCGGCCGCGCCGCCCGTGGCCAGCAGCAGCGCCCACAGCGCCAGCCCGATCCCGGACAGCACCGAGCCGCCCACCGCGAGCCCCGTCCCGCGCTCACCCCGCCGCCGGATCTGCCGCAGCGCGATCAGCCCCAGCACCAGCCCGACGCCCGGCAGACAGCACAGCACGCCGAACACCAGGGAAGTGATGGCGAGGCCGTTGACGGGGGCGGGCCGGTTGAAGGGGCTGTAGCCCTGCGCCCACGGCTGGTACGCCGGCCCCTGCGGATGCAGCGGCGGCCCGTACGGCCCCTGCGGGTACGGCGGCTGGGGCGGCTGATACGGCCCGTGCGGCTGCTGGGGGCCGGGGGGCGGGGGTATGGACACCGGTACCGTGCTCCTGGTTCGGGCGGCGGCAGCGCAGGCCCGGCAGGCAGCCGGCTACCGGGCTGATGTGACTGCGCGCATGGTAAGCCGCGCCGGGCCGGCCCCGGCCGGTGCGGTCGCTCGATGCCGCGTCCGCCGACGAGCGGTCACGCACAGTCCGGGACCTTCTCGTCGACGTCGTGCGAGTAGGGGCCCTCGGGCGGATCGCCGTTGAGGAACGTGTTGGCGACCGCGTAGTAGGTGTCGGACCACGGGGGTGAGGCGATGCGGTACCAGTAGCCCCCCGGCATGGCGCTCCCGATCGAGGGGTCGTAGACGTTGCAGCTGACTTCGACGGACGTCAGGTGGTCGATGTGCCTGCCGGGACCACTCGCGGAGTGGTGATCGCTGAAGGTGTCCGCGCCGTGGGCGTTGCCCTGGATCTCCGTCCGGACCGCCGGGGTGGTGGGGGAACCGGTCGCGGGGCCGCCGCCGTTGCCTCCCCCCGTTCCGCCTCCGATTCCGCCTCCGGTCCCGCTTCCATTACCGCCGCCGCTGCCTCTCCCGGTGCCGCCACCGGTCCCGCCCCCGGTGCTGCCACCGGGCCCGCCGTTCCTCCCGCCGCCCGGCGACTCCCTGGTGCCGCCGCCGGTGCGGGGACCGGCGGTGCCGGTGCCGGTGTGACGCGGGCGGGTGGTCGGACTGCCACTCGTGCGGGCGGAGGGCCCCGGCGTCCGCCGCGCACCGCCGGACGACGGAGACGAGGGCGACGGATCCGCGCTGGTCGACGGCATGGTGGACCGGGTCGGCCGGACGGCGGTGGGCGACGGTGAGAGGGGACGCCCGTGGAAGGGCGCATGAGTCCGGCTCCGCTGACCCGGCCCGCCGTCCGTGAACGCGGCGGTGACGGCGAGCGCCACGGCGAGCACTCCGGCCGCACCGGCGGCCACCCAGGCCGTGACCGCCCGCCGGCCGGGCCGCCGGACGTCCGGGCCGCGGCCGCGGGGGCCGCCGGGACGGATACGGACGACACCGAGGTCCATTGGTGCCGCCGGGTCACTGACCGGCGGCGATACGGCCGCCTCGGTGACGCGGTCGCCGGAGTGTGATCGCCGGAAGCGGTGCTTCATGTGTCTCCTCCGGTCGCCGGGCCGCGCCCGGCGCCGGCCTGCGGAGTACCGCCGGCCGGGGCGGGCGCGGACGAGACGGCTCAGCAGACGGGAACGGACGAGTCCGTGTTGTGGGTGTAGGGCCGGTGGCCGGGAACGTCACCGTTCCAGAACGTGTTGGCGACGGCGTAGTAGGCGTTGTTCCAGGGGCTCGAGGCGATGCGGTACCACCAGCCGTCCGGGTTCGCGCTGGCGATCTGCGGGGCGTACACCCGGCAGCTGACGTCGACCGTCGCCATCGCCGCGATCCTCGGCCCCGCTCCCGAGGCGTGGTACGGATCGGTGAAGGTCGGCGAGCCATGGCTGCCCGACTGCTCCGGGCGCGACCTGGGCGACGAGGCCGACGGCGGGTCCGTCGGTGCCGACGGCCGCGGGGGGTCCGCGGGCGTTTCGGGTGACGCGGTGGCCGCAGGCGCGGCCGGAGGCGTCGTCACCGGTGCCGGAGGCGGCGCAGCCGCGGAAGCCGAAGCCGCATGGGGTTCGGGCGTGCCGGGGGTCACGGATGCCGCGGGTGGCGGTCCCTGCCCCAGTCCGGCCGGGGGAACGCATTCGGGCGTCCGGATCTGATGGGTGACGTAGGCCGCGTTGACGAACCCGTACCGGTGCTCCGGCCCGGTGTGCGCGTCGACGTAGAACCACTTGTCGGTGGACAGGTGGGCCCAGGAGGGGTGAGAACTGCTGAGCCAGCATTTCATGGTCACACCGGTGCCGTTCGGCAGGTAGCCGGCGATGCCGCACTGCGCGGAGCCGGCCACGGTGCCGCAGTTGCGGAACGTGGTGGGTCCCGAGTCACCGGAATCGGTCGTGCTCACGCGGTTGTTGGACCACAGAGGGCGGCCGTCGGCGTCGTGGACGACGACGTTGGCGTCGGACTGCACCTCCAGTCGTGCGCCCGGATGCCCCTCGGTGCCACTGGCCCAGAGCACGCCGCCGTCGGCCGAGTAGACCACCAGGTTGCCGTCGTCCTGCATGATCGCCCGCGCTCCGGGGTGCCCCGCGGTGCCGGTTTCCCACAGCAGCTGCCTGTCGTCGCCGACGAGGATGCCGTTCTCGGCGTTGCCACCACCGAAGTAGGCGTTGCCGTAGGGGTCGTCGACCTCCTGGTAGATCGGTGAGACTCCATGGAGGGAGTACTCCGCGAGGTTGCCGTCGTCCTTCATGACCAGTTCGTAGTCCCCGTCGTCGGAAACGGCCGACTGACCGGCCGTCAGCACCCGGCCGGCGGGCAGGCCCGTGCCGGCGGCGTCGGCCGTGCGCAGCTCGGCGGTGACGGCCGCCGCGGCGAGGAGAACCGTGGCACCGCACACCACGGCGAAGCGGGGAAGACGCCGACGGGCGGCGGGCTTTGCGGCGTCCGGCGATCGCCGGGCGGGATCGGTGGGCATGGCCGGGGCTCCCGGTGGGTCAGGCACGGATCGTGCGACCGGATGGTGGAGGGCGGGTCGAGAGGAGCGCGGGTCACGTCTCGGAGCATCGCGGGACGGCCACGTCGATGGTGTGGGTGCCGCCCTGTTCCCCCACCGGATCCCCGTTGGCGAAGGTGTTCGCCGGTGCGTAGAGGCCCTTCCAGGGGCCGTCCGCGATCACGTACCAGGCGTTGACGCTGACCATGCCGGACCTGTTGGCCGCCACGCAGGACACGGGGACCTCGGTGCCGAGCGGGATGCGGTTCCTGCCCTCGGCGTTCGC
>NZ_JBEYRK010000005.1:0-35000 GCF_040704065.1 Streptomyces sp. NPDC047869 | reverse complement strand
TGGATCACACCGGCCGCCTCGGGGGCCGTGGCGCCCTTCTTGATCGTCCAGGCCCGGGACTCCTTGGGGCCGGCCGTGAGGTAGGTCTGCAGACCGAGCGTGTTGAAACCGACGCGGGCGAGGGTGGCGAGGCCGGGCTCCTCGGCGCCGACCGACTCCAGGAGCTCCAGCGCGTCCTCCTCGTCCAGCTCGGCGAGGTCCTGCTCCAGCTTGGCGTTGAGGAAGATCGCCTCGGCGGGGGCGACCAGGGCGCGCTGCTCGTTCTTGAAGTCCTCGTCGACCAGCTCGTCCTCGTCGACGTTGAAGACGTAGAGGAACGGCTTGGTGGTGAGCAGGTGCAGGTCGTGCAGGAGCTCGTTGCGCTCGGTGCCCTGGACGATGCCGTGCGCGAAGAGCGTGTCGCCCTTCTCCAGGATCTCCTTGGCCTCCTCGACGGCCTTGACCTTGGGAGCGATGTCCTTCTTGATCCGCGACTCCTTCTGGAGCCGGGGCAGGACCTTCTCGATGGTCTGGAGATCGGCGAGGATCAGCTCGGTGTTGATCGTCTCGATGTCGTCCTTCGGCGAGACCTTGCCGTCGACGTGGACGACGTTCTCGTCCTTGAAGGCACGGATGACCTGGCAGATCGCGTCGGACTCACGGATGTTCGCGAGGAACTTGTTGCCCAGGCCCTCGCCCTCGGAGGCACCGCGCACGATGCCGGCGATGTCGACGAAGTCGACCGTGGCCGGAAGAATGCGCTCGGACTTGAAGATCGACGCCAGCTTGGCGAGGCGGCCGTCAGGGACACCGACCACGCCGACGTTCGGCTCGATCGTGGCGAACGGGTAGTTGGCCGCCAGCACGTCGTTCTTGGTCAGGGCGTTGAACAGGGTCGACTTGCCGACATTGGGCAGGCCGACGATTCCGATCGTGAGCGACACGTTGCGACTTCCCGTAGATGAGAGGGGCCAGGGGCTGCCAGGGGCCAGAGACACTGGCCGATCCACCAGTCTACGGCGTCCGCGACGGCCGGCTCTCGGGAGCGCGGGACGTCCGGCCGAGCCGCGCCCACCGGCGTGTCTGAGGGCTTATTGAGCACATAAGCAGACCTAGGTTGGTCCAATGGAGCAGCGCAGAAGCCGACCCCCGAACAACGGACGGCGCCGCGGCACACCGCCCGCGTCGCTACCGCCGCAGGCACGTCGGCCGGTGCCGCGCGGGGCGCGGCCCGCGGACGGACGGCCGGCGGGTGCCGGGCCGTCGGACGGGCAGCCGGCGGGGCTGCGGCTCACCGGGCTCGGCGGGGGGCTGTTCTGCGTGGCGGTGATGCTTCTGCTCGGTCTGCTGGACCAGCTCGTGTTCGGTGCGTCCCTGACGCTGTACGGCGTGCTGTTCCTGCCGGTGTGCGTGCTGACCGCGCTGTGGGTCCGCGGCGGTGACGTGCTCACCGCCCCGGTCGTCGTGCCGATCGCCTTCGCGGCGGGTCTGTTCCCCGTCGCGGACGGCACCGGGGGCCTGCTCGGGCGGCTGATGGGCCTCGTCACCGGGCTCGCCACGCAGGCGGGCTGGCTGTACGGGGGGACGCTGCTCGCGGGGGTGATCGTGCTGGTACGCCGGGTGCTGTGGGTACGGGCCCGCCGGAGCCGTGGCTGACCGGCGGGTCCCGCGCCGTCCTTCCCGGGCCTGAGCCCGTGGGCGGTCAGCCCCCGAGCCGCGCCTGTGCCTGCGCCGCGTGCATCGCCGCCCCGACGATGCCGGCGTTGTTCTGAAGCTGGGCCGGCACGATCTCCGCCTTCACGCCCTCGATGAGGTGCAGGAACTTGTCCGCCTTGCGGCTGACCCCACCGCCGACGATGAACAGCTCGGGCGAGAAGAGCATCTCGACGTGGGCGAGGTACTTCCCGACCCTGCGCGCCCACTGCTCCCAGCTCAGGCCGTGGTCCTCCTTGGCCTTGCTGGAGGCCCGCTTCTCGGCCTCGTGGCCGTTCAGCTCGAGGTGGCCCAGCTCGGTGTTGGGGACCAGGACGCCGTCCACGAAGACGGCGCTGCCGATACCGGTGCCGAAGGTGAGCAGGATGACCGTGCCCCGCCGGTCCCGGCCGGCGCCGAACTGCATCTCGGCGACGCCCGCCGCGTCCGCGTCGTTGACCACTGTCACCGGCAGGCCGCCCAGCCGGCCGCTGAACAACGCGCGCGCGTCAGTGTCCACCCAGCTCTTGTCGACGTTGGCCGCCGTACGGACCGTGGCCCCGCCCGTGACCACTCCGGGGAAGGTCAGCCCCACCGGGCCGGTCCAGCCGAAGTGGTCGATGACCTGCTTCACCCCGTCGGCGACGCCGTCGGGCGTCGCAGGGTGCGGGGTGAGCACCTTGCAGCGCTCCTGGGCCAGGTCCCCCTTGTCCAGGTCCACAGGGGCGCCCTTGATCCCGGATCCACCGATGTCCACGCCGAAGATCTGCATGGCACCACGTTACGACGTGCCACCGACGGTCACGCCATGCCGGTCACGGCCCGGACGTGCCGGTCACGCCCCGGAGGTGCCGGTCCCGCCGCGCTCGGCGGCCAGGGTCGCCGCCTCGTCGCGCAGGTCGCGGCGCAGCTCCTTGGGCAGCGAGAAGGTGATGGACTCCTCGGCGGCCTTGACGATCTCCACGTCCCCGTAGCCGCGCTCGCCGAGCCACTCCAGGACCTGCTCGACCAGTACCTCGGGGACGGAGGCGCCGGAGGTGACACCGACGGTCGTCACGCCCTCCAGCCAGGCCTCGTCGATCTCGTCGGCGAAGTCCACCAGGTAGGCGGCGCGGGAACCGGCGAGCTTGGCGACCTCGACCAGCCGCTTGGAGTTCGAGGAGTTGCGCGAGCCGACCACGATGACCAGCTCGGCCTCGGCGCCCATCTGCTTCACGGCGAGCTGGCGGTTCTGCGTGGCGTAGCAGATGTCGTCGCTCGGCGGGGAGACGAGGCCCGGGAACTTCGTCTTCAGGGCGTCGACGGTCTCCATGGTCTCGTCCACGGACAGGGTGGTCTGGGACAGCCAGACGACCTTGGAGGGGTCGCGGACCTCGACCTTGGCGACGTCCTCGGGGCCGTCGACGAGCTGGATGTGCTCGGGGGCCTCGCCGGAGGTGCCGATGACCTCCTCGTGGCCCTCGTGCCCGATCAGGAGGATGTCGTAGTCCTCCTTGGCGTACCGCACGGCCTCCTTGTGGACCTTGGTGACCAGCGGGCAGGTCGCGTCGATCGTGGCCAGCCGGCCGCGCTCGGCCTCCTCGTGCACGACCGGGGCGACGCCGTGCGCGGAGAACATCACGATGTTGCCCGGCGGCACCTCCTCCGTCCGCTCGACGAAGACGGCGCCCTTCCTCTCCAGGGTCTGCACGACGTACTTGTTGTGGACGATCTCGTGCCGGACGTAGATCGGGGCCCCGTACTGCTCCAGGGCCTTCTCGACGGCGATCACGGCGCGGTCGACACCGGCGCAGTAGCCCCGGGGGGCGGCGAGCAGGACACGGCGGCCAGACGAAGCGGTCATGGGACCCATCGTAAGGGTGTGTTCACGGGCTCCGGGATCGCGTGCCCGCGCGGCCGGTCCTACGGGTCCCGCGCGGGCGCGCGTGCGGGCGGGGCCTTTTGTCGGTGCCCGCCGTTACGCTCGCGGCATGGCTGTGAACACGTCGCCCGAGACGCCTCTGCCCGTCGGTGAGGTCTCGCGGCTCATCGGGAGGTGGATCGACCGGCTGGGCGCGGTGTGGGTCGAGGGGCAGATCACGCAGCTCTCGCGGCGGCCGGGCGCCGGGGTGGTGTTCCTCACCCTGCGGGACCCCTCGCACGACATCTCGGTCAGCGTGACGTGCTACCGGCAGGTGTTCGACGCCGTGGCCGACGTGGTCGGTGAGGGCGCCCGGGTCGTCGTCCTGGCGAAGCCGGAGTGGTACGCGCCGCGCGGGCAGCTCTCGCTGCGGGCCGCCGAGATACGGCCCGTGGGCGTCGGTGAGCTGCTGGCCCGGCTGGAGCGGCTCAAGAAGGCGCTCGCGGCCGAGGGGCTGTTCGCGCCGGAGCGCAAGAAGCCGCTGCCGTTCCTGCCGCAGCTCATCGGGCTGGTCTGCGGGCGGGCCTCCGCCGCGGAGCGGGACGTGCTGGAGAACGCCCGGCACCGCTGGCCCGCCGTCCGCTTCGAGGTGCGCAACGTGGCCGTGCAGGGTGTGCACGCCGTTCCGCAGGTCGTGCAGGCGGTCAAGGAGCTGGACGGGCTGGACGACGTGGACGTCATCGTCGTGGCCCGCGGCGGCGGCAGCGTGGAGGACCTGCTGCCGTTCTCCGACGAGCAGCTCGTGCGCGCGGTGGCCCAGTGCCGTACGCCCGTGGTGTCCGCCATCGGGCACGAGCCGGACAACCCGCTGCTGGACCTCGTGGCCGACCTGCGCGCCTCCACCCCGACCGACGCCGCCAAGAAGGTCGTGCCGGACGTGGGCGAGGAGTTCGAGCGGGTGCGGATGCTGCGGGACCGGGCCCGGCGGTGTGTGTCGGCGGCCGTGGAGCGGGAGGAACGGGGGCTGGCGCACGCGCTGGCGCGGCCCGCGATGGAGGATCCGCACCGGATGGTCGACGAGCGCGCCGACCATGTGGCGTCGCTGCTGGACCGCGGCCGGCGCACGCTCGGTCACCTCCTGGACCGTGCCGACTCCGAGCTGACGCACACGCACGCGCGCGTGGTGGCCCTGTCCCCGGCCGCCACCCTCAGGCGCGGCTACGCGGTGCTGCAGCGGGCGGACGGGCACGTGGTGCGGGACCCGGAGGAAGTGACCGGGGGCGAGGTGCTGCGGGCGCGGGTCGCCGAGGGCGAGTTCGGCGTCCGCGTCGATGCCGATGTCGATGTCTAGGGTGGGTGGATGACCAGCAAGGTGGACGAGGCGCTGTCGTACGAGCAGGCCCGGGACGAGTTGATCGAGGTCGTACGGCGGCTGGAGACGGGCGGTACGACGCTCGAGGAGTCCCTGGCGCTGTGGGAGCGGGGCGAGGAGCTGGCCAAGGTGTGCCGGCGCTGGCTGGAGGGGGCGCGGGCCCGGCTGGACGCGGCCCTGGCCGAGGAGACCGAGGAGGAGGACGCCGAGTAGGGCGTCGGGACGGCACGCTGCGCTGTGCCGGGTGTCACCACGCCACCAGTTTTGTTGAAGGTTGAACTTTGCCGTAGGGTCGTACGCGTCAGCCGGTCCGGCACCCCGGACCGGACGCGAACCCGAGGAAGTCACGCATGTCTCTCGTTCTTGACCCCGCCGCCCAGGACCTGCTGTTCCGCGAGGCCCGCACCGCGAACACCTTCACCGACGAGCCGGTGTCCGAGGAGCAGGTCCAGGCGATCTACGACCTGGTCAAGTACGGCCCCACCGCCTTCAACCAGACCCCGCTGCGCATCACCCTGGTCCGCTCCC
This sequence comes from Streptomyces sp. NPDC047869, assembly GCF_040704065.1. NCBI lineage: Bacteria > Bacillati > Actinomycetota > Actinomycetes > Kitasatosporales > Streptomycetaceae > Streptomyces > Streptomyces sp. NPDC047869. The sequence goes on along the minus strand of NZ_JBEYRK010000005.1, from coordinate 29,589 downwards.
CCGAGGCCCGCGAGCGCCTGGTGAAGCACATGTCCGAGGGCAACCAGGCCAAGACCGCCGCCGCCCCGCTGGTCGCGATCCTCTCCGCGGACAACGAGTTCCACGAGGAGCTGCCGGCCCTGTTCCCGGCCTTCCCGCAGGCCAAGGACCTCTTCTTCGCCGAGCGCCCGGTCCGCGAGGGCTCCGCCGCGATGAACGCCGCCCTCCAGGCCGGCTACTTCATCGTCGGCGTCCGCGCCGCCGGCCTCGCCGCCGGCCCGATGACCGGCTTCGACTTCGAGGGCGTCCGCAAGGAGTTCCTGGACGACGACCACACCCCGCTGATGGTCGTCAACATCGGCCGGCCGGGCCCGGACGCCTGGTACCCCCGCTCGCCGCGCCTGGCATACGAGGACGTCATCACGACCGTCTGACCCCCGAGCACGCGAAGAGGCCCCCGGCATCACCGGGGGCCTCTTCGCGTGCTCGGGCAGGGCGCTCAGGACATCCGCAGGGCCGCCGCCATCTTCGTCAGCCGGTCGAAGGGGGCCGTGCCGGCCACCACCGTGGTGGAGCCGGGAGTGTCCTCCAGGACCAGGGCGTCGTAGCGGCCGCCGGTGTACCGCGTCCAGGTACGGTCGCCGATCCGCTCGGTCCGCTTCGTCGCCTTCGAGCCCTGGCTGGCCTGGTGGATGAAGTCGGACCGCTTCTGAGCCGACTGCTCGACCTGTACGTACTGACCCTCGGGATCCTGGAAGCCCAGGTGCCAGCGGTCGGAGTTCTCGCCCTGGAAGCGCACCGAGGTCGCCTTCCAGGCACCGGGCAGGCCCTCGGGGGCGGCCACCGGGTAGCTCGCGGCACGACGCGCCGTCTCCAGCTCGACCCGGTAGTCGACCCGCTTGATGTCGGGAGCGTGATCGTCGTGCGGGACGAAGACGTAGATGACCGCCGCCGCGATCCCGATGAGGCCCAGGGAGAGGATCATGTCCCGGACCGTCTTCTGCTTGCCGTTGGAACCTGCCACGCCCTCTATCGTCGCAGGTGCCCGGAGCGCTCATCCGTGGGGTCCCCTGCTCATTTTGTCTGCTCAACGATAGAGTCGGGACCAACACCCTCATCCGGCCGTCGTCGTATCAGAAAGGTGCGCTCCGATGACCGAGAATCATCATCTGCCGTCCGAGCTCGATGTGCCCTCCGAGGCACCCGACCGAAACCTCGCCCTGGAGCTCGTCCGGGTGACCGAAGCCGCCGCCATGGCCGCCGGCCGCTGGGTCGGGCGGGGCGACAAGAACGGCGCCGACGGCGCCGCGGTGCGCGCCATGCGAACCCTCGTCTCGACCGTCTCGATGAACGGCGTCGTCGTCATCGGTGAGGGCGAGAAGGACGAGGCCCCGATGCTCTTCAACGGGGAGCACGTGGGCGACGGCACCGGCCCCGAGGTGGACATCGCCGTCGACCCGATCGACGGCACCACCCTCACCGCCAAGGGCATGCCCAACGCGATCGCGGTCCTCGCCGCCGCCGAGCGCGGGGCCATGTTCGACCCGTCCGCCGTGTTCTACATGGACAAGCTCGTCACCGGCCCCGAGGCCGCCGACTTCGTCGACATCAACGCGCCCGTGTCGGTCAACATCCGCCGGGTCGCCAAGGCCAAGCGCCGCACGCCCGAGGACGTCACGGTCGTCATCCTCGACCGGCCCCGGCACGAAGGCATCATCAAGGAGATCCGCGACACCGGCGCGCGCATCAAGCTGATCTCCGACGGTGACGTCGCCGGCTCCATCCTCGCCCTGCGCGAGGGCACCGGCATCGACCTGCTGCTCGGCATCGGCGGCACCCCGGAGGGCATCATCTCGGCCTGCGCCGTGAAATGCCTGGGTGGGACCATCCAGGGCAAGCTGTGGCCCAAGGACGACGAGGAGCGCGCGCGGGCCGTCGACGCCGGGCACGACCTGGACCGCGTCCTGACCACGGAGGACCTGGTCACCGGCGAGAACGTGTTCTTCGTCGCCACCGGCATCACCGACGGCGAACTGATGCGCGGGGTGCGGTACCGGTCGGAGACCGCCACCACCGACTCCATCGTGATGCGGTCGAAGTCCGGCACCGTGCGGCGGATCGACTCCGAGCACCGGCTGAGCAAGCTGCGGGCCTACAGCGCGATCGACTTCGACCGGGCGAAGTGACCCGACCCGGGTGAGCCCCGCTCCCCCGCGAACCAATGGGCGCCCTCTGTGCGGAGAGGGCGCCCGTTCCCACAGCTAGCCGGCTATGCGGTCCGCCGTCGCCCGTGCCGCCTTCTTCAGCTCCACCTCGCGCCGGCGGCGGCGCGCCAGCACCACACGGCGTTCGGCCGCCGTCAGGCCGCCCCAGACGCCGTACGGCTCGGGCTGGAGCAGAGCGTGCTCGCGGCACTCGACCATGACGGGGCAGCGCGCGCAGACGCGCTTGGCCGCCTCCTCGCGGGACAGCCGGGCGGCCGTCGGCTCCTTGGACGGGGCGAAGAACAGGCCGGCCTCGTCACGCCGGCACACCGCCTCGGTGTGCCAGGGGGCGTCTTGGTCCCTGTCTCGCACTGGCACCCGCTGGGCCGGAACGGCAGCGACCTGCAGGGACGAATGCGGCGGTTGCAGCACGGTCTACTCCTGACGACGGCTTCGCGAGCGAGCGACGATGCAGCAAGGCCTACCCGCTGTGCGCGCGCCTATGCACAGCGTTCCCAACCGCGGGCGCACGCCGTCCTGTTCACGCCCCCACGCCCTCGCCGCCGGCCGGACGGCACGCTTCCGGCCGGCGGCGAATGCGCGAGCGTCAACGGTCCAGGTGTTTGCGCAGCTTGCGGTCGACCTTGTTCTGGACACGGTCGAGGATGTCCGCCACCAGCCTGCCGCGCTTGGGCCGCGCCTCCACGTTGCCCAGCACGGCCCAGCCGTCGACGTAGATCACCGGCGCCTCCGACTCGACCGAATCGAGCGGAGCCACCTCGAAGTTGCCCAGCACACCGCCGCCCGTGCCGCGCAGCGAGACGTTCTCCGGCACGCGGATCTGCACGTCACCGAAGACCGAGACGGCCTTGATGACGACCTGCTGGTACTCGAAGATCGCCTCGCTCAGATCGATCTCGACGCTGCCGAACACCGCGTAGGCGTGCAGCCGGCGCCCGGCCCGCCAGCGCCCCCGCCGCATGGCACTGCTGAAGACGGCCACCACATTGGCGTCCGCCTCCGCCGGTATCGCACCGGGAGCCGGACGGGGCGGCACGGAAGCGTACGCGGGCGCCGCGGGCCCGTGATGGGCCGCGGGCAGGTCGCGGATGAAGACCTCCAGCTCGCCGACCGTCTTGGCGTGCAGCACCCCCTCCACGCGCTCGGCGTGCTCGTCCGCGGTCAGCCTGCCCTCGGCCAGGGCCTCACGGAGGATGTCGGCGACGCGGTCGCGGTCGGCGTCCGAGGCGCGCAGGTCGGCGGGGGCCAGGGCCCCTTCCCGGGCTTGGGCGTGCTTCTGAAGGTCCACGGCAGCAGCGTACCGAAACGCGATAGATCGCGACTAGGGGTGTGGACGACCCCGGGCGTGTCGAACTGAGCCCCACCTCACAGGTTCCGCGCCGATGGCAGGTTCTACGCTGGTGGGGCCCGCCAACGTCGGCGGGCAGCCGTCCGTCAGAGTGAGGAATGGGCTGAGATGCCTGAGTTCGCGTACACCGATCTGCTTCCCCAGGGCGAGGACACCACCCCGTACCGGCTGGTGACCTCGGAAGGCGTGTCCACCGTCGAGGGGCCGGACGGGCGGACGTTCCTCAAGGTGGAGCCGGAGGCGCTGCGCAAGCTCGCCGAAGAGGCCATCCACGACATCCAGCACTACCTGCGCCCGGCCCACCTCGCCCAGCTGCGCCGCATCATCGACGACCCCGAGGCCTCGGGCAACGACAAGTTCGTCGCCCTGGACCTGCTGAAGAACGCGAACATCGCGGCGGCCGGCGTGCTCCCGATGTGCCAGGACACCGGCACCGCGATCGTCATGGGCAAGCGCGGCCAGAACGTCCTCACCGAGGGCCAGGACGAGAAGGCCCTCTCCCACGGCATCTACGACGCCTACACGAAGCTGAACCTGCGCTACTCGCAGATGGCTCCGCTCACCATGTGGGAGGAGAAGAACACCGGCTCCAACCTCCCCGCGCAGATCGAGCTGTACGCCACCGACGGCGGCGCCTACAAGTTCCTCTTCATGGCCAAGGGCGGCGGCTCCGCCAACAAGTCCTTCCTCTACCAGGAGACGAAGGCCGTCCTGAACGAGGCCTCCATGATGAAGTTCCTGGAGGAGAAGATCCGCTCGCTCGGCACGGCCGCCTGCCCGCCGTACCACCTGGCGATCGTCGTCGGCGGCACGAGCGCCGAGTACGCGCTGAAGACCGCCAAGTACGCCTCCGCGCACTACCTGGACAACATGCCGGCCGAGGGCTCGCCGCTAGGCCACGGCTTCCGGGACAAGGAGCTGGAGGACAAGGTCTTCGAGCTGACCCAGCGGATCGGCATCGGCGCGCAGTTCGGCGGCAAGTACTTCTGCCACGACGTGCGCGTGGTGCGGCTGCCGCGGCACGGCGCGTCCTGCCCGGTCGCGATCGCCGTCTCCTGCTCGGCGGACCGCCAGGCGGTCGCCAAGATCACCGCAGAGGGCGTCTTCCTGGAGCAGCTCGAGACGGACCCGGCGCGGTTCCTGCCGGAGACCACGGACGAGCACCTGGAGCAGGACGGGGACGTCGTCACCATCGACCTGAACCAGCCGATGGACGAGATCCTCGCCGAGCTGACCAAGTACCCGGTCAAGACGCGGCTCTCCCTCACCGGCCCGCTGGTCGTCGCCCGCGACATCGCGCACGCCAAGATCAAGGAGCGGCTGGACGCGGGCGAGGGCATGCCGCAGTACCTGAAGGACCACCCGGTGTACTACGCGGGCCCGGCGAAGACGCCCGAGGGCTACGCGTCAGGCTCCTTCGGCCCGACGACGGCCGGCCGCATGGACTCCTACGTGGAGCAGTTCCAGGCGGCGGGCGGCTCCAAGGTGATGCTCGCCAAGGGCAACCGCAGCAAGCAGGTCACCGACGCGTGCGACGCGCACGGCGGCTTCTACCTCGGCTCCATCGGCGGCCCGGCCGCCCGCCTCGCCCAGGACTGCATCAAGAAGGTCGAGGTGCTGGAGTACGAGGAGCTGGGGATGGAAGCCGTCTGGAAGATCGAGGTGGAGGACTTCCCGGCGTTCATCGTCGTGGACGACAAGGGCAACGACTTCTTCACTTCGCGGGAACCTGAGCAGCCGACGTTCACCAGCATCCCGGTGCGGGGTCCGGGCCTGGGCTGATCCGGCGGCAGCACCCGTGGGGAGCCCCCGGCGCGTCGCCGGGGGCTCTGCCGCTCTCATCGCCGGGGGGCGCCGTTCTCCCGGCACGGGTTGACCGCGTCGAGACCCGGGATCACCGCGTCAGGAAGGTCGGCGAACCGGACTCGCCGTGGAGCAACGCCGCCCCCGGGGCCATGACCGGGCCGGGTGTCAGTGCGGCACGCAGCCGAACCAGTTCACCGTGGCGCCGTCGGCGGTGAAGCCCATGCACCTGATGGTCCTGTCGTGCAGCTTCTCGGTCCGGTCGACCGGACCGTTCAGATAGTCCGTCGTGTGGTGGGCCTCCACCAGGTCGTCGACCTCGACGCGGTACCAGCGCCGTTCGCCGGACGGCAGGCTGCATCCGTGGGCCGTCAGATTGCGGCTGGGATCGCCGCTCCAGATGGGCCGTTCGGCGCGGTCGCAGTGGACTCTGCCCGCGGCGCCGGCGGTGCCGGCTCCCGCGCCCAGCAGGGTCGCCGCGCCTATGGACACCGCCGCGATGGCGCCGAGCAGACCCTTGGGATTGAAGTGCATCGATCGGTCCTCCTGCCGGCCGTGGTGGCGGCGGGAATCGCCCACCACCTTGGGCTGATAGTCACACTTATCCGCGATGTCCCGCCCGGTGGTCGGGAGCCCGGTCCCCCGACCCGGTGACGCCGGTGGTGCCAATGGACCCACGGTCCGGAACAACCACCGCGCCCCGATCGCTGACAAGGACATGAGCAACTACCGCATCGAGCACGACTCCATGGGCGAGGTCCGGGTGCCCGGCCATGCCAAGTGGCGGGCGCAGACGCAGCGTGCCGTCGAGAACTTCCCGGTGTCCGGGCAGCGGATCGAGCGGGCGCACATCGAGGCGCTGGCGCGGATCAAGGGCGCGGCGGCGAAGGTGAACGCCGGGCTGGGCGTGCTGGACAAGGATGTCGCGGAGGCGATCCAGGAGGCGGCCCGGGAGGTCGCCGAGGGAAAGTGGGACGAGCACTTCCCGGTGGACGTGTTCCAGACCGGGTCCGGGACCTCCTCCAACATGAACACCAACGAGGTCATCGCCACCCTGGCCGGTGAGCGGCTCGGCCGGGACGTGCACCCCAACGACCACGTCAACGCCTCGCAGTCCTCGAACGACGTCTTCCCCTCGTCCCTGCACATCGCCGCCACCGCCGCCGTCACGCACGACCTGATCCCGGCGCTGGAGCACCTCGCCGCCGCCCTCGGGCGCAAGTCCGAGGAGTTCGCGGACGTCGTCAAGGCCGGGCGGACGCATCTGATGGACGCGACGCCGGTGACCCTCGGGCAGGAGTTCGGCGGGTACGCGGCCCAGGTGCGGTACGGCGTGGAGCGGCTGCGGGCCTCGCTGCCCCGGCTGGCGGAGCTGCCGCTGGGCGGGACGGCGGTCGGCACCGGTATCAACACGCCGCCCGGATTCTCCGCCGCGGTGATCGAGGAGGTCGCTCGGGCCACCGGGCTGCCGCTGACCGAGGCCCGGGACCACTTCGAGGCGCAGGGCGCCCGGGACGCGGTGGTGGAGACCAGCGGGCAGCTGCGGACCATCGCGGTGGGGCTGACGAAGATCGCGAACGATCTGCGCTGGATGGCGTCCGGGCCGCGCACCGGGCTGGCCGAGATCCGGCTGCCCGATCTGCAGCCGGGCTCCTCGATCATGCCGGGGAAGGTCAACCCGGTCATCCCGGAGGCCGTGCTCATGGTCGCCGCCCAGGTGATCGGCAACGACGCGACCATCGCCACCGCCGGCGCCGCCGGGAACTTCGAGCTGAACGTGATGCTCCCGGTCATCGCCAAGAACGTGCTGGAGTCGGTACGGCTGCTCGCGAACGTCTCCCGGCTGCTGGCCGACCGGACCGTGGACGGCGTCACCGCGGACCGTGAACGGGCCCGGGAGTACGCGGAGTCCTCGCCCTCGGTGGTGACGCCGCTGAACAAGTACATCGGCTACGAGGAGGCCGCGAAGGTCGCGAAGAAGTCGCTGGCCGAGCGCAGGACCATCCGCGAGGTCGTACTGGAGGGCGGCTATGTGGAGCGCGGCGACCTGACGCTGGAGCAGCTCGACGAGGCGCTGGACGTCCTGCGGATGACACGGCCGTGACGACCGGCCCCGCCGCGTAGAACCGTGACGCGTACCGCAGCGTCGTATGTGTACGGCACCTAATATCTGTTCATGGCGGACAACGGAGCGGTGAGACGAGTGGCGGCGGGGCCTGCGAACTACTGGACGCCCGGGAGCCAGATCCTGTGGCGGTACCGGGAGAACGCCGGCGCGCGCTTCCACATCGCGCGGCCCGTCACCGTGGTCCGGGACGACGCGGAACTGCTCGCCGTGTGGATGGCGCCCGGTACCGAGTGCGTGAAGCCGGTGATCGCCGACGGTACGCCGGTGCACGTGGAGCCGCTGGAGACCCGCTACACCAGGCCGCGTTCGGTGCAGCGGGACCGGTGGTTCGGCACGGGTGTGCTGAAGCTGGCGCGGCCCGCCGAGCCCTGGTCGGTGTGGCTGTTCTGGGAGCCGGGCTGGCAGTTCAAGAACTGGTACGTCAACCTTGAGCAGCCGCTGGCCCGTTGGGCGGGCGGAGTCGACTCCGAGGATCACTTCCTGGACATCTCCGTCCACCCGGACCGCAGTTGGCAGTGGCGGGACGAGGACGAGTTCGCACAGGCTCAGCGGGACGGGCTGATGGACGAGGGGACCGCCGAGCGGGTGCGGGCGGCCGGCCGGGCCGCGGTGGAGGTGATCGACGCCTGGGGCCCGCCGTTCTCCGACGGCTGGCAGCACTGGCGCCCGGATCCGTCCTGGGCGGTACCGTCACTCCCCGAGGACTGGGACCGTACGCCCGCGCACGTGTCCTCATGAGACCCTTGATGCGCCCCCGGCCCACAACCGTAGGATCGTCCTCCGCAAGAATCCGCAAGGCAACTACCGGGGTGCGAGCCGGGTCTGACCAGACGTCACCGAGGGGCGGCAGGAGTGAGCGAGGGGTACGAGGGCAAGACCACGGCGGGCCCGGCAGGGTTCACCGGCGGCACAGGCACGACCTCTGACCACGCGGGAATTCCGTTCCTGGGGCACGTATTCCGGGTATCGGACTTTCGGCGGGACCATGTGCGCGCCCGGCGCGCAGCCCCGGACGGATGGATTCGACGCGCGTGACGGAGCACCCCACGTCCTACGAACGCCCGCAGTCGGGCGTCGACCCCGCGGAGTCCCGCGGGGCGCTCCTGCGTACCCCGGAGCAGCCCGGCAGTCCGGTCTTACCGGCACAGGCCCTGGCCGACGGACCGCCCTCCGCACCGGGGGCCACCGCGCCCCGCGGTAAGGGGAACAAGGGGAAGGAGCCCCCAGTCAACGGCCCCGAGCACTCCCAGCCCGCCACCGCGCCGACGGACACGGGTCGCCCGCGTCCGGTGCCGGAGGCCATTCCGCCGCAGCCGGGCGCCGAGCAGGAGCGGGGGCCCGGTGGCCCGGACCGCCGTACCGGGCGGGGGCTGCCACCGGGGCGGCCGATGCCGATGCGGCGCGACGGGGACCGCCTCAGGTTCGTGGGCGCGGCGACCCGGCGGATCGCGCGCGGCCTCGATCTGGACGAGATCGTGATGGGGCTGTGCCGGGCCACCGTGCCGACGTTCTCCGACGCGATCCTGGTCTATCTGCGCGATCCGCTGCCGGTGGGTGACGAGCGCCCGACCGGTCCTGTGGTGCTGCGGCTGCGCCGTACGGACCGGATTCCGGACGAGCGGGACACGGAGGGTCTGGCGCTGCCGCCGTTCCCGGAGCCGGAGCCGGAGGCCTCGGTCCTCACCGAGCTGTCGTCGCTGACCACCGAGTTGTGCGAGGTGCGTCCCGGCGGTGCCCTGAACGAGGTGCTGCGCGGGGTGCGGCCGGTGTTCGCCGACGCTCCCGCGGCCCGGGCGGCACTGCCCGAGCTGCTCGGCGAAGGCGGGGAGGCGGCGGTGCCGGGCGGACGGCACGCGATTCTCGCGCCGCTGCGCGGCCGGCGCCGGGTGATCGGTGCCGCGCTGTTCCTGCGGCGTCCGGAGCGGCCGGCGTTCGAGGCGGACGATCTGCTGGTGGCGGCTCAGCTGGCCACGCACAGCGCGCTCGGCATCGACAAGGCGGTGCTGTACGGCCGGGAGGCGTACATCGCCGACGAGTTGCAGCGCACCATGCTGCCGGAGACGCTGCCCCGGCCGACCGGGGTGCGGCTGGCGTCGCGTTATCTGCCGGCGGCGGAGACGGCGCGGGTGGGCGGCGACTGGTACGACGCGATCCCGCTGCCGGGCAGCCGGGTGGCGCTGGTGGTCGGTGATGTCATGGGGCACTCCATGACCTCGGCGGCGATCATGGGCCAGTTGCGCACGACGGCGCAGACGCTGGCCGGTCTCGATCTGCCTCCGCAGGAGGTGCTGCACCATCTGGACGAGCAGGCGCAGCGGCTGGGCACCGACCGTATGGCGACCTGTCTGTACGCGGTGTACGACCCGGTGACGCATCGCATCACCATCGCCAACGCGGGTCATCCGCCGCCCGTGCTGCTGCATCTGGGCGGCCGGGCGGAGGTGCTGCGGGTGCCGCCGGGCGCGCCGATCGGTGTGGGCGGGGTGGATTTCGAGGCGGTGGAGCTGGACGCGCCGGCCGGGGCCACGCTGCTGCTGTACACCGACGGGCTGGTGGAGTCCCGGCTGCGGGACGTGTGGACCGGTATAGAGCAGTTGCGCGAGAAGCTCGCAGCGACCGCGCGGCTGACCGGGCCGGACCATCCGCCGCCGCTCGAGGCGCTGTGCGACGAGGTGCTGGACATGCTCGGCCCGGGTGACCGGGACGACGACATCGCGCTGCTCGCGGCCCGCTTCGACGGGATCGCGCCGAGCGATGTGGCGTACTGGACGCTGGAGCCGGAGGTCGCGGCGCCGCGTGAGGCGCGCCGGCTGGCGCGGCGGGCGCTGGCCCGGTGGGGTCTGGAGGAGCTGACGGATTCGGTGGAGCTGCTGGTCAGCGAGGTGGTCACGAACGCCGTGCGCTACGCCTCGCGTCCGGTGACGCTGCGTCTGCTGCGCACGGAGGTGCTGCGCTGCGAGGTCGGCGACGACGTGCCCCAGTTGCCGCGGCTGTGCCAGGCGCGGGCCACGGACGAGGGCGGCCGCGGGCTGTACCTGGTCAACCGGCTGGCCCGGCGCTGGGGCGCGACGCGGCTGAGCACCGGCAAGGTGGTCTGGTTCGAGCTGAACAGGGTGTGAGTACATGACAGGAGGGGCGCCCGGGTCGGTCCGGGCGCCCCTCCTGTCGTGTGTCTACTGGCCGAAGTCGTCGGCCGGGTCGAGCGGATCCTCCGTGACGGGCGCCGACGGCGGGCCGCTGGACGGGCTCTGGGACGGCGACTGGGAGGGTGACTGGCTCGGCGTCCGCGAGGGGGTCTGGGACGGCGTCTGCGACGGCGACTCGGACACCGGCGGTTCGCTGCTCGGTGAGCTCGACGGGGTGTCGGACGGCGACTCGCTGACCGTCGGGGTGTCCGTCGGCTCGACGGCCGCGCCTTGGGTGGTGTCCAGGTCGAACGCGGACTTGTCGGTGACACCGAAGGTGTAGGCGGCCCAGATCTCCGCCGGCGGGCCGCCGCCGTTGACCCGGCCGCCGCCCATCGCGCCGCTGAGCGAGACGTGGTCGTTCTTCTTGACCGGCTTGCCGTCGCAGCCGGTGCCGCCGGACTTGGCCGCCTCGCCGAACAGGCCGACGGAGGTGACGAGGTCGGGGGTGTAGCCGGTGAACCAGGCGGAGCGGTTGCAGTCGGAGGTACCGGTCTTGCCGGCGACCTGCTGGCCGTTGCGCAGCGGGTTGCGCGCCACGGAGGTGCGGGCGGTGCCGTCGTCGACCACGCCGGTGAGCACCGAGGTCACGCTGTCGGCGACTGTGCGGCTGATCACCTGGTCGCCGACGGGGTCGGGCATCTCGACCGACCGGCCCTTCTGCTCGGCCGACTTGACGATGCTCGGCGTCACTTCGCGGCCGTGGTTGTCGAAGGTGGCGTAGATGCCGGCCATCTCCAGCGGGCTGGCGCCCATGGAGCCCAGCGTCTGGGCGGGCACGGCCTGCATGCCCTCGGTGTCCATGCCGAGCTGTTTGGCGGTGCTCATGACCTTGTCCATGCCCACGTCGACGCCCATCTGGGCGAAGACGGAGTTGACGGACTGGTTCATCGCCTGCTGGACGGTGATGGGCCCGTAGTCGCGGTTGTCCTCGTTGGGCGGTGCGAAGCCGACCTTGGCGCCGTGGTCGACGGCCTGGCGGCGGCTGGTGCCGTCGTAGACCGTGTTCGCGGCGATCGGCTTGCCTTCCTGCGTGGTGGCGTTCTGCGCCAGCGCCGCGGCGAGGATGATCGGCTTGAACGTGGACGCGGGCTGGTAGTCCCGGCGGGTGGCGTTGCTGGTCCAGTGGTCGAAGTAGTTCTCGCCGCCGTACATCGCGACGATCCTGCCGGTCTTCGGGTCGACCGACACGGCGCCGGCCTGGACGTCGTTGTCGACCTTGCGCTTCTTGGGTTCCAGCTTGCCGGTCAGCCGCTCCTTGACCGCCTTCTCCAGCGCGGCCTGCTTCTTGCGGCTGACGTTCAGGGTGATGGTCCAGCCCTGGCTGTCGACCTTGGCCGCCGCGTCGGACCTGGACAGGCCCTCGTCGCGCATCAGCTTCTGGGCGAGCTGGGCGTTGGCGAGCGTGACCAGGTAGCCCTTCTGGCCCTCCATGCCCGGGGCGCCCTTGGGTTCCTTCGGCACCGGGAACGTCATGGCGTCGCGCTTGGCCTTGGGCAGCCAGTTCTCCTCGACCATGTTGTCCAGGACGTAGTTCCAGCGCGCCTTGACCAGCCGCTTGCCGGTGGGGGTCGCGGCCGCCCAGTCGTACTGGCTGGGCGCCTGGAGCAGGGCGGCGAGGTAGGCGCCCTGCTGCACGTCGAGGTCCTCGGCGTCGACGCGGTAGTAGGCCTGCGCGGCGGCCTGGATGCCGTAGGCGTTACGGCCGTAGTAGGAGGTGTTGATGTAGCCGGCGAGGATGTCGTCCTTGGACTTCTCGCGCTCCACCTTGAGCGAGATGACCAGTTCCTTCAGCTTGCGCGAGACGGTCTGGTCCTGGTTCAGGTAGTAGTTCTTGACGTACTGCTGGGTGATCGTGGAGCCGCCCTGCTTGCCCCGCCCGGACAGGGTGTTGACCAGGCCTCGGGCGGTGCCCTTGAGGTCCACTCCGGGGTCGGTGTAGAAGGACTTGTTCTCGGCCGCCACGAAGGTCCGCTGGACGCCCTTGGGCACCTTGTCCAGGTCCACGATCTCGCGGTTGACCTTGCCGTCGCGGGCCAGGATGCTGCCGTCGCTGTACTTGTAGACGTTGCTCTGCCGCTGGGCGGCGATGTTGCCGACGGGCACGTCGACCGCCATGTACAGCGCGATGAAGGCGCCGATGGACAGCAGACACAGTCCGAAGAACGTGCCGAGGATCTTCTTCCAGGTGAACAGCCTGCGTATTCGGCCCTTGGCGGGCTTGCCGCCGGGCGCCGCCGCCGCGGATTCGGCCGTGGGCTGTGAGCGGTGGCGCTTGGGCGCCGCGCGGCGACCACCACGCTGTCGCGCTCGTCTCTCTTCCGCTCGTCCCATGAGTCCTACGCTCCCGCTTCCGTCTCAGTGGTCAGCTCCGAAAGCTAACACCCGTCTATATGACAAAGGGCGTCCGATCCGCTCTTTTACGGACGTGAGAATCAGCACCCGCCTCAAGGGAACCGACGACTGACACTGGCGTCGGGTTGCCCGAAAGCCTAAAGTGATATCACTTAGCTAGAAGGAAGCTAGACGTCCGGGGAAGCCGGACGTCTTCGAGAACGGGGGAGCCTCCATGTCCGCACACCACACGGCCGGGCACGACACGGCCGCGGCCGCCGACATACCCGAGATGCCCGCGCCGCGCGTGCGCGAGTTCCAGGCCCACAGCATCGGCGGCGGTCTCGCCCTGCTCCTCGGCCTGCTGGGGCTCGCCGCGGCCGCGGCCCTGTTCGCGGCCGCCTCGGCGGTGACCGCGGACGGCACCAAGGGTGGGCTCGTCGTCTGCGGTGTGCTCGTCCTCCTGGCCGCGGTGATCGCGATGCGCGGCCTGAACACGGTCGCGCCCGGCGAGGCCCGCGTGGTCCAGCTCTTCGGCCGCTACCGGGGCACGATCCGGCAGGACGGCCTGCGCTGGGTGAACCCCTTCACCTCACGCACCCGCATCTCGACCCGCGTGCGCAACCACGAGACCGCCGTACTGAAGGTCAACGACGCCTACGGCAACCCGATCGAGCTGGCCGCGGTCGTGGTCTGGAAGGTCCAGGACACCGCGCAGGCCACGTTCGAGGTGGACGACTACGCCGAGTTCGTCGCCACCCAGACCGAGACGGCCGTACGGCACATCGCCATCGAGTACCCCTACGACGCCCACGAGGAGGACGGCCTCTCGCTGCGCGGCAACGCCGAGGAGATCACCGAGAAGCTGGCCGTCGAACTCCAGGCGCGGGTGGAGGCGGCCGGAGTGCGGGTCATCGAGTCGCGCTTCACGCATCTCGCGTACGCTCCCGAGATCGCCTCGGCGATGCTCCAGCGCCAGCAGGCCGGCGCGGTCGTCGCGGCCCGGCGGCAGATCGTGGACGGCGCGGTCGGCATGGTGGAGGCGGCGCTCTCCCGGATCGCGGAGCAGGACATCGTGGAGCTGGACGAGGAACGGAAGGCGGCGATGGTCTCCAACCTGATGGTGGTGCTGTGCGGGGACCGCGCCCCGCAGCCCGTGCTCAACACCGGGACCCTCTACCAGTGACGGATCCGTCGGAGGAGACACCCAGGCGACGGCCTCAGCAGCGCAAGCAGGTGCTGCTGAGGCTGGACCCCTCCGTGTACGACGCCCTCGCGCGCTGGGCCGGGGACGAACTGCGGTCGGCCAACGCGCAGATCGAGTTCCTGCTGCGCAAGGCGCTGTCGGAGGCGGGGCGCCTGCCGCGGGACACCGGTCCGCTGCCCCGCCGCGGACGGCCGCCGGGCGGTCCGGGCGCCGGGCCGCCGGCGCGCTGAGGCCGCTATACGCCCCGGCCGGCCCGCCCCCGCGCACGCGAGGGCGGGCCGCTGTCGTTACCGAATCAGGACAATCGGCTCCCACCTGCGCCCCGACACCGCGCGCCAGGCACTGGACACTCCGCGTATACACCCGGCGTATACACCGTGTGTAGAGTGCTCGCATGTCCATCGGTCACACCCTCCTAGGGCTCCTGGAGTCCGGCCCCCGACACGGCTACGACCTGAAGCGGGCCTTTGACGAGAAGTTCGGTCACGACCGGCCGCTGCACTACGGCCAGGTCTACTCGACGATGTCCCGGCTGCTGAAGAACGGGCTGGTGGAAGTCGACGGGATCGAGTCGGGCGGCGGGCCCGAGCGCAAGCGGTACGCCATCACCGACGCCGGCGTCACCGATGTCGAGCAGTGGCTCGCGACCCCGGAGAAGCCGGAGGAGTACCTCCAGTCGACCCTCTACACCAAGGTCGTCCTCGCGCTGCTGACCCACCGGAACGCGGCGGACATCCTGGACACCCAGCGCGCCGAGCACCTGCGCAGCATGCGCATCCTCACCGACCGCAAGCGCAAGGGCGACCTCGCGGACCAGCTCATCTGCGACCACGCCCTGTTCCACCTGGAGGCCGACCTGCGCTGGCTGGAACTGACCGCCGCCCGGCTGGACAAGCTCCGTGCGGAGGTGGCCCGGTGACCCCTCCCCCCGGCTCCCTGCTCGCCGCCGAGGACCTGCGCAAGGCCTACGGCCCGACGCTCGCCCTGGACGGCGCCGCGTTCTCCATCCACCCCGGCGAGGTCGTCGCGGTGATGGGCCCCTCCGGGTCCGGCAAGTCCACGCTGCTGCACTGCCTCGCCGGTATCGTGCCGCCCGACTCGGGCTCGATCACGTACGCCGGGCGGGAGCTCGCCACCATGAGCGACGTCGAGCGCAGCGCGCTGCGCCGCAGCGACTTCGGATTCGTCTTCCAGTTCGGGCAGTTGGTGCCGGAGCTGACCTGCGTGGAGAACGTGGCGCTTCCGCTGCGGCTGAACGGCACCTCCCGCAAGAAGGCCGAACGGGCCGCGCTGGGCTGGATGGAGCGGCTCGAGGTGGACGACCTCAGGGGCAAGCGGCCCGGCGAGGTCTCCGGCGGTCAGGGGCAGCGGGTCGCCGTGGCGCGGGCGCTGGTCACCGGCCCCCGGGTGCTGTTCGCCGATGAGCCGACCGGCGCGCTGGACTCCCTCAACGGGGAGCGCGTGATGGAGCTGCTCACCGACGCGGCCCGCTCCACCAACGCGGCCGTGGTGCTGGTCACTCACGAGGCCCGGGTGGCCGCGTACTCGGACCGCGAGATCGTCGTGCGCGACGGCAGGTCCCGGGACATGGAGCGGGCCATATGAAGCCCCGGACGGGAAACCTCCCGCGCGAGCGGAGCCGGGCGCGGGGGATGTTCAGGGATCTCGCCATGGGCGCCCGGTTCGCCGTCACCGGCGGGCGTGAGGGCTGGGTCCGGATGACACTGACGGCGGTCGGCGTCGGGCTGGGCGTCACCCTGCTGCTGCTGACCACCGCGCTGCCGAACGTGTTCACCGCCCGCCACCGGGTCGAGGAGGCCCGCTACGACTACACGTTCTCCAGCACCACCCGCCCCAGGGCCGGCAACACCGTGCTGGTCGCCGCGACCGACACCCAGTGGCACTCGAAGAACGTCCGGGGCCGGCTCCTCGAACCCGAGGGCTCGCGGGCGCCGCTGCCGCCCGGTCTCGGGCGCTTCCCGGCCAAGGGCGAGATGGTCGTCTCCCCCGCCCTGCGGGAGCTGCTCGCCTCGGACGGCGCCCGGCTGCTGCGCGAGCGGCTGCCCTACCGGGTCGTCGGGGCGATCGGCGAGAGCGGGCTGATCGGCTCGCAGGAGCTGGCCTACTACGCGGGCGCCAGGGGCCTGGACCCCGACGCGGGCGGCGGCGTACGGGTGGACCGGCTGGTCCACTTCGGCGATCCGCACCCGACCACCGAGAAGGCCGACCCGGTGCTGCTGCTGATGGTGCTGGTGGTGTTCGTGGTGCTGCTGATGCCGGTCGCCGTGTTCATCGCCGCGGCCGTGCGCTTCGGCGGCGAGCGGCGCGACCGCCGGCTGGCCGCACTGCGGCTGGTGGGCTCCGACAGCGGGATGACCCGGCGGATCGCCGCGGGCGAGGCACTGGCCGGGGCCCTGCTCGGACTGGCCGTCGGTACGGTCTTCTTCCTGATCGGACGCCAGATCGCGGGCTCGGTGGAGGTGCTGGGCGAGAGCGTGTTCCCCAGCTACCTCAACCCCTCCCCCGCGCTCGTCGCGCTGGTCGCGGTCGCGGTGCCGGCGTCCGCGGTGCTGGTGACACTGCTCGCGATGCGCGGCGTGGTGGTGGAGCCGCTCGGCGTGGTGCGGACGGCCAGGCCGGCCCGGCGCCGCCTGTGGTGGCGGCTGCTGCTGCCGCTGGCAGGCCTGGCGCTGCTGTATCCGATGGTCGGCAAGGGCCGGGACAGCGGCGGCTTCAACCAGTACCTGGTGACCGGCGGCGTCCTGCTGCTGCTGGTCGGCGTGACCGCGCTGCTGCCGTGGTTCGTCGAGCGGGTCGTCGCCCGGCTCGGCGCCGGTCCGGTCTCCTGGCAACTGGCGGTGCGACGGCTGCAGTTGAGCAGCGGTACGGCGGCCCGCATGGTCAACGGCATCGCGGTGGCGGTGGCCGGCGCGATCGCGCTGCAGATGCTGTTCGCCGGTGTGGAGAGCCAGTACACCAAGAACACCGGCCGGGACCCGGGCCGGGCGTCGATGGAGGTCACGCTGCCGGACAGCGGGAACGCCGCCGCCGTCGGCGAGGCGTTCCGGCGGACCGAGGGCGTGCGGGTATCGGTGGTGCTGTCCACCGCGTCGGCCGCGGACAGGCGCCGGGACCCGGAGAACCTGGTCGACCTCACGGTCGGTGACTGCGCCGCCCTGCGGGAGGTGGCCCGGCTGTCCTCCTGCCGGGACGGTGACGTGTTCAAGCTGCGCAACCCGCACTACGACGCCGCGTACAACGCCTCCGTCGGAGCCGTCGTACGGCCCGGCCGGCAGCTCTACCTCGACCCGGGCTACTCCGACGAGCCCGGCCTACAGGTGCCCTGGAAACTGCCGCCCGGTCTCCGGCAGGTGCCCTACCGCGAGGACTCGCTGCAGAGCGCGGCCAACGGCCTGCTGGTCACGCCGTCCGCGCTGCCCGCGAAGGCACGGCCCGCGCTGCGCGGCCACATCTTCGTCCGCACCGACGAGTCGGTGCCGGACGCGGCGGAGCACGTGCGCAACACGGCCGCCCGGGCGGACGCGGCCGCGGACGTGTTCACCTGGACGGCGACCGAGGAGTCCACGAAGTACACCTCGCTGCGCACCGGCCTGTTCGTCGGCGCGGTCTGCGTGCTGGCGCTGATCGGCGCGAGCCTGCTGGTCTCGCAGCTGGAGCAGCTCCGCGAGCGGCGCAAGCTGCTGTCCTCGCTGGTCGCCTTCGGCACCCGCCGCCGCACGCTGGGCCTGTCGGTGCTGTGGCAGACGGCGGTCCCGATCGTCCTCGGGCTGCTGCTGTCCTCGGTGGTCGGCCTCACCCTCGGCGCGGTGCTGCTGAAGATGACGGCGACCCCGGTGACGGTCGACTGGGCGAGCGTGCTGTCCATGACCGGCGCCGGCGCCGCGGTGGTGCTCGCGGTGACCCTGCTCAGCCTGCCGCCCCTGCTGAGGCTGATGCGGCCGGACGGGCTGCGCACCGAGTAGGCGCCCGGCGTGCCCGTGCGGGGCGCCGTCGGGCCCCCGGCAGGGCGGTCAGGCGTCCAGCACCCGCACGGGCAGGGGCCGCAGCTCCTCGCGCAGGGCCGCCGCCAGTTCCTCGTACTCCGCTCCCCTGGCGGCGCCGGTGCGCATGGCGAAGGCGATCCGCCGGCTGGGGGCGGGATCGGCGAAATAGCCGGTCAGGAGCCGGCTGCCGCGGGTCGTCTCGACCTTCAGGGCCGTGCGCGGCAGCAGGGTGCAGCCGAGGCCGCCCGCGACGAGCTGCACCAGGGTGGACAGCCCGGCGGCCGTGGTGGTGACCGGCGCGTCCTCCCGCCCGGCCTCCCGGCAGATGTCCAGGGCCTGGTCGCGCAGGCAGTGGCCCTCGTCCAGCAGCAGCAGGTTGAGTTCGCGCAGCGCCTCGCGGGGGATGCCGTCGCGGCCGCCGAGCCGGTGGTCGGGCGGGGTGACGAGCGCGAAGTCCTCGTCGAACAACGGAAGTTCGGTCACGCCGGGGACACCGAGCGGGACGGCCAGCAACAGCAGGTCGAGGCGGCCGGACTGCAGGCCCTCGACGAGGCTGGCGGTCTGCTCCTCGTGCACCTGGAGGTCGAGGTGCGGGTACCGCTCGTGGACCAGGCCCAGCACGGTGGGCAGCAGATACGGCGCGACGGTCGGGATCACCCCGAGCCGCAGCACGCCGGTGAACGGCGCCCGGACCGCCTCGGCCTCCTCCAGCAGCGCCCCGACCTCGTCCAGCACCGCCCTCGCCCGTACCGCCAGCCGCTCACCCGCGGGCGAGAGCAGTACCTTGCGGGTCGTACGCTCGAGGAGGGTCACGCCCAGGATCTCCTCCAGCGCCGAGACCGCGCCGGACAGGGCGGGCTGGCTCATTCCGATCGCCGCGGCCGCGTCCCGGAAGTGCAGATGCTCGGCCACGGCCGCGAAGGCACGGAGCTGGGACAGGCTGGGCTGGCGCCGCCTACCACTCGCGCTACTTACGGTCACTGATAGATACCTCCGATCAACACGACCGAGTGTAGCTATTTCTCGTATCAATGCACCCTGTGCCAACATCGACAAAGTCCAACCCATGGGTAGTGCCCGCGATCCGGGCGCTGCCTCGCTGCAAGGAGAGCGTGTGCTCACTGTCGGTGACAAGTTCCCCGAGTTCGAACTGACCGCCTGCGTCTCGCTGGAGAAGGGCGAGGAGTTCGACACGATCAACCACAAGACCTACGAGGGCAAGTGGAAGATCGTCTTCGCCTGGCCCAAGGACTTCACCTTCGTGTGCCCGACCGAGATCGCCGCGTTCGGCAAGCTGAACGACGAGTTCGCCGACCGCGACGCCCAGATCCTCGGCTTCTCCGGTGACTCCGAGTTCGTCCACCACGCCTGGCGCAAGGACCACGACGACCTGCGTGACCTGCCCTTCCCGATGATGGCCGACTCCAAGCACGAGCTGATGCGCGAGCTGGGCATCGAGGGCGAGGACGGCTTCGCCAAGCGCGCCGTCTTCATCGTCGACCAGAACAACGAGATCCAGTTCTCCATGGTGACCGCCGGTTCCGTCGGCCGTAACCCCAAGGAGGTCCTGCGGGTCCTCGACGCGCTGCAGACGGACGAGCTGTGCCCCTGCAACTGGAGCAAGGGCGACGAGACGCTCGACCCGGTCGCGCTGCTGGCCGGTGAGTGACCCATGTCGCTCGACTCGCTGAAGTCCCGCGTCCCGGACTACGCCAAGGACCTGAAGCTCAACCTGGGTTCGGTCATCGGCAACTCCGACCTGCCCGCCCAGCAGCTGTGGGGCACGGTGCTGGCGACCGCCATCGCCTCGCGTTCCCCGATCGTGCTGCGTGAGCTGGAGCCGGAGGCGAAGGCGAACCTGTCGCCGGAGGCGTACACGGCCGCCAAGGCCGCCGCCGCGGTGATGGCGATGAACAACGTCTTCTACCGCACCCGGCACCTGCTGTCCGACCACGAGTACGGCACCCTGCGCGCCGGTCTGCGGATGAACGTCATCGGCAACCCGGGCGTGGAGAAGGTCGACTTCGAGCTGTGGTCGTTCGCGGTCTCCGCGATCAACGGCTGCGGCATGTGCCTCGACTCGCACGAGCAGGTGCTGCGCAAGGCCGGCGTCGAGCGCGACGTCGTCCAGGAGGCGTTCAAGATCGCGTCCGTGGTCCAGGCCGTCGGCGTGACCCTCGACGCCGAGGCGGCCCTGGCCGAGGCGGCCGAGTAACCGCTCCGGAACATCACGGCCCCCGCCCATCCGATGGGCGGGGGCCGTCGTGCGTTCGGACACCCCGGAACAGCCCCTGCGGCAGCCTTGACCGGCCACCGCCGGAGGCCTGAGTAGCCGTACTCAGGCCCTTGGCCCTCGCGTACGGAAGGCTGCGGGACATGACCACCCCCCGCACGGAACCGGCGTCCGCCCTGCCGCGGCTCCTGGGCGCCGCCGTCACCGGAGCCGTTCTGGCCACCGGTGCCCTGGCCTACCTCTCCTGGGTGGGCCTGCGCAGCGACCGGAACTGCCGGACGACCGACGGCCTCTGCTTCACCGGCTGGAACCTGACCGCCGTCCCGCTCCTGTTCGCGGTCTCCCTCACCGTGCTGCTCGCCGTGTACAAGAGGCTCGGCATCGGGCCGCGGCTCGCCGTCGTCCCGCCGACGCTCCTGCCGGCGCCGATCGTCCTCTCGGCGGCGCACGCGGCGGCCGGCTGGTGGGCCGTCGCCCTCACGGGTGGGGCGTGGTCATACTCCGTCGCGCTCGCCGCTTGGTACCGCTACCGGTTCTGGGCCCTCGCCGCCTCGGCCGGGCTGCTCCTCGCCGCCCTGGTCGTCCTCTACGGCTGACGGCCCGCCCTGGTCCGCGGCCACCTCCGCCGAGTACGAGCGCAGATACCCCACCACCGTGTTCGTCACCGCCACCAGCGGTACGGCCACCACCGCGCCGCCGATGCCGGCCACCATGCCGCCGGCCGCCACCGTGAGCACGACGGCGAGCGGGTGGACCCGGACCGCGCGGCCCAGGATGAAGGGCTGCAGGACGTGGCCCTCGATCTGCTGGACGGCGAGGACGACCACCAGGGTCATCAGCGCGGTGAAGACGCCCTGTGTCACCAGGGCCACGATCACCGCCAGCGCTCCGGAGGCGACGGCGCCGACCAGGGGGATGAACGAGAACAGGAAGATGAAGACGGCCAGCGGGACGGCCATCGGCACATTGAGGAAGTAGATGCCGATGCCGATGAAGATGGCGTCGATGAGGGCCACCAGCACCGTGCCCCGGACGTACGCCGTCAGGGTGCGCCAGGCGCGCGGGCCGGCGCCGGCCACGCCCGGGCGGGCCGCGGCGGGTACCAGCCTCAGGAACCACTGCCAGATGCGCTTGCCGTCGTAGAGCAGGAACAGCGTCGAGAAGAACACCAGCAGGATGCCGGTCAGCGCCTCGACGACGACCTGAACACCTTCAAGCCCTGCGGACGTTATCTGGTCGGTGTTCGCGCCGATGGCCTCGCGGAGGTTCTTGGCGATCTGGTTGATCTGCTTGTCGGTGACGTGGAAGGGGCTCTTCAGCAGCCAGTTGCGCAGGTCGTCGATGCCGCTCTGGATCTGGTTGGAGAGGGTGTCGATGTTCTCCATGACCTGCCAGGTCACGAACCAGCCCATCAGGCCGATGACGACGAAGCCGAGGATCGCGGTCAGCGCGGTGGCCGGGCCGCGCGGCACCCCGTGCCGCATCAGCCGGGCGACCGTCGGCTGGAGCAGCGCGGTGACCAGCAGGGCGATGACGAAGGTGAAGACGACGAGCTGGATGGCGCTGATGACCCGCATCAGGACCCATACGGTGCCGGCCAGGACCAGCAGGCGCCAGCCCGCCTCCGCCGCGACCCGCACGCCCCAGGGCACCGCCTGGGCCGGGTCGGGCCGTGATCCGGCCGGACGGGGTGCGGGCGCCGTGGCCGACCGGGGTGCGGGCGGTACCGGGTCGGCGGGCCGGTCGGCCCTCCGGCCGGCGACGGGCTCGGACCCGGTGTCCTTCTCCACTTCGGCGCGGCGCTCGTCCAACCGCTCACTCATCTCGGTCAGTCCGGCACCCAGCCGGCCCAGCCACCCTGGCACTCGCGACATGATCCGTCCTCTTCCCCCGCCTCCCGGGTGTACGCCACCGCTCACCCGGGAGCCGTTCGCGTACGACCGTACAGTGCGAAAGCCCCTCCCCGTAGGACGGAGAGGGGCTGCGCGGGGTTGAACGGGGGCCGGCCCGTGGACGGGGCGGGTGCCTGCGCTCTAGTACCAGTGGTTGGCCTGCCAGAACGACCAGGCCTGGCACGGGCTGCCGTAGCGGCCGTTCATGTAGTTGAGGCCCCACTTGATCTGGGTGGCCGGGTTGGTCTGCCAGTCGGCGCCGACGGACGACATCTTGGAGCCGGGCAGCGCCTGGAAGAGCCCGTAGGCGCCGGAGGAGGCGTTGACGGCACGGTAGTTCCAGCTGGACTCGTGGTCCACGATGTTGCTGAAGCACTGGAACTGGTCGCCGGCGACCATCTGACGCGCCATCGCCTGGATCTGCGCCACGCTGTAGCTGCTCTGCACCGGGAAGCTGGAGGAGTCCCGGGTGGAGCGGGTGGCCGCGGCCTTGGCCTCGGCGCGCTCCTTGGCGGCTGCCTCGGCGGCCTTCTGGGCGGCCACCTTCTTGGCGACCGCGGTCTCGGCGGCTGCCTTGCGGGCGGCTTCCTCGGCGTCCTTCTTGGCACTCGCGTCAGCGGCGATGGCCTGCGCGTCTGCCTGCTGCGTCAGGGACGCGGTCTGCACCTGGGCCTGCTGACCCGCGGGTATGTCCGCGAGGAGCGTGGTGTCGGCTGCCGTCGCCTCGGCGTCGTTGTTCTGCGCGGTGCTACCCGAGGCAACACCGACGACGCTTCCGACGGCGGTGACCGCGGTGGCCGAGGCCACTGCGAATCCCCGGACCGAAATCCGGCTCACACGATTTCCTTCCAGCATCGCCCGCTTCGGTGACCCTGGCGGACGCAATCGTGCCCCTGGCACAGGCCTCCCAACTGCGGGGTCACGGGAGGCGCGGGCCCGGTGGGCAACTCCCCTACGGAGAGCGCCGCGTGGTGCGCGGGCGGCATACGACGACGCTATGGAGTTGGAGCGCTGCTTCTGTGGTGCCGTACCTCCCCCACCGCCAAGGGCGTGGGGGTACCCCCAGGGGTACAGGTGTGTCGTATGCGGGGCCTGACAGGAGTGAGACTCTGCCGTAACCAGACACCGGGTGGCAATTCCGAGTTGCGTGTGAAAGCTCACACCTCGTTTGGCCCAGGGGTTTTCAGGAAACCCCCACACACCAAGGCGCCGCCCGGCTAGGCTCTTGACCTTTGCCGGACGGCGCCTACGGGACTACTCCCGTCAGATATGGCCCTCTTCGAGCATTTCGGTCACAAGGGCCGCGATCTGGGACCTCTCGGACCGGGTCAGCGTGACATGGGCGAAGAGCGGATGCCCCTTCAGCTTCTCGACCACGGCCACGACACCGTCGTAGCGGCCGACCCGCAGATTGTCCCGCTGCGCTACGTCATGGGTCAGAACGACCCGGGAATTGGCGCCGATCCGGGACAGAACGGTCAGCAGCACGTTCCGCTCCAGGGACTGCGCCTCGTCCACGATCACGAAGGCGTCGTGGAGGGAACGGCCCCGGATGTGGGTCAGGGGCAGGACCTCCAGCATGCCCCGGGCGGTGACCTCCTCGATGACCTCGCGGCTGGTGACGGCGGAGAGCGTGTCGAAGACGGCCTGGGCCCACGGGCTCATCTTCTCGGCCTCGGAGCCCGGCAGATAGCCGAGCTCCTGCCCGCCGACCGCGTACAGCGGCCGGAAGACCATCACCTTCTGGTGCTGACGGCGCTCCAGGACCGCCTCCAGGCCCGCGCACAGCGCGAGCGCCGACTTGCCGGTGCCGGCCCGGCCGCCCATCGAGACGATGCCGACGTCCGGGTCGAGCAGCAGGTCGAGCGCGATGCGCTGCTCGGCGCTGCGGCCCTTGATGCCGAACGCCTCCCGGTCGCCGCGCACCAGCCGGACGTTGCCCTCGGCGGTGACCCGGCCGAGCGCCTTGCCGCGCTCGGACTGGATGGTCAGACCGGTGTGCACGGGGAGACCGGAGGCCTCCGGGACGTACACGTGCCCTTCCTCGAAGAGGAGGTCCACCTGTTCACCCGGAAGGGTCAGTTCGGACATTCCGGTCCAGCCGGAGTTCTCCGTGATGGCGAGCTCGGCCCGGTACTCCTCGGCCAGCAGGCCGACCGAGGAGGCCTTGATCCTGAGCGGCAGATCCTTCGAGACGACGGTGACGTCGTACCCCTCGGCCTGCAGGTTGCGGGCCACCGCGAGGATGCGTGAGTCGTTGTCCCCCAGGCGGTAGCCGGTGGGCAGCACGCTGGGATCCGAGTGGTTGAGCTCGACACGGACGGTTCCGCCCAGTTCGCCGATCGGGATGGGGGCGTCGAGGCGACCGTGCTTCACCCGGTAGTCGTCCAGCAGGCGCAGGGCCTGACGGGCGAAGTACCCGAGTTCGGGATGGTGCCGCTTGGCCTCCAGTTCCGTGACCACGACCACGGGGAGCACGACCTCGTGCTCCTCGAAGCGGGTCAGGGCGTTGGGGTCGGCCAGCAGGACGCTGGTGTCGAGAACATAAGTGCGCCGATCTGGCTTGTGGCGCTTTGTGCTGGTCACCACGGAAGGACGTACCCCCTCGGATGAGGTCGGGGAGCGACGAAGCGGAAGCCGGGCCGGGAGGGCGGGAGCGTTGCGACCGGTCCCCGGCCCCCGCGCAGGACGGGCCGGACACCGGACCTCCGCGGCTGCTTCCGTGCGGTGACCGCACGGTCGGGCTGGTGCAAAGGGCCTCCCGGGCGGACGGCCCCGTGCCGCCCGCTGAGATCCGACACCCGTGGTTCGGGCGTCGACCTGCTTGCCTTATGCCCTGCGAAAAGCGCCACCATGCAGAAGTGGCCGACAGCGCACCGGTGAACTCCTTGTTACTTCCCACCCAACCGGGGTATACGGGACGCCCCGCCGGTGTGGTGGCCGGCGGGGCTTGAGGTGTGGGCGGTGTGCGGCGTCAGCCGCCGTAACGGCGGTGACGTGCGGCGTAGTCGCGCAGCGCACGCAGGAAGTCCACCTTGCGGAAGGCCGGCCAGAAGACCTCGCAGAAGTAGTACTCGGAATGGGCGGTCTGCCAGAGCATGAATCCGGACAGCCGCTGCTCACCGCTGGTGCGGATGACGAGGTCCGGGTCGGGCTGGTCGCCCGTGTAGAGGTGACGGCCGATCATGTCGACGTCGACGGACTCGGCGAGGCTCTCCAGCGACGCGCCCTTGCCCTGGGCGTCGAGGAGCATGGAGCGCACGGCGTCGGCGATCTCCTGACGGCCGCCGTAACCGATGGCCACGTTGACCACTATCCCGTCCACATGGGCGGTGGTCTCCTCGGCCTCCTTGAGGACGCTCTGCATCCCGGCCGGCAGCAGGTCGCGGGTGCCGACGTGGTGCACCCGCCAGCGGCCGTCGGCAGCGAGGGTGCGCACGACGTCCTCGATGATGCCGAGGAGCGGGACCAGCTCCTCCTGCGGACGGTCGAAGTTGTCGGTGGACAGCAGCCACAGGGTGACGACCCCGACATCGGTCTCGCTGCACCAGCCGAGGAACTCCTCGATCTTCTCGGCACCGGCCCGGTGGCCGTGGACCGTGGTGGAACCGGCCGCCTTCGCCCAGCGGCGGTTGCCGTCCATGATGACGCCGATGTGCTTGGGCACCTGAGCGTGGTCCAGGTGACCTTCCACCCGGCGCGCGTAGAGCCCGACGAGCAGGCCACGCAGCTTGTCGCGCAGGTTCACGGGAGAGACCCTTCGGGGTTTGGGCGGGTTTCGAGGGTACCGCTGCCGGCGGTTCGCCCCCCGGGGCGGGGACGCCGGCCCTCGGCCGGGTGGTTCCCGAAGAAAAAACGGGCCGGTCCGTGGGGGGGAGACGGACCGGCCCGAGGGGGGGTTTCCACCATAACCCTTCGTGAGGGCGGGCGCGTGCATCGGCGCCCCACAACTACTCTCCGGAATCGACCGGCGACGCCGAGGTGTGCGCGGAACGCTGGATTCAGGGGTTTCCCATGGCCGGTTCACAGCGGATTCCCAGGGAAATCGGGTGGCGATCGGCGAGATCAAGAGGCTTTGGGCCGTCTTGGTGAACGCTCGGCGAGTTGTCCCGGGGTCCCTCCGACGGGCTACCGGGCGAGCGAACGGAGGCTTGACGGTTCCACCGTTGATCCGCGGGGCGTCGCAGCACCGCGCAGCCCCCTCCACTGCGCGGTGCCGCCCGCGCAGCTTTGCTGACGCGAATTACCTTGGCCTGAACCTACGTGACGGATGAGACGGATGTGAACCGTCCCCCATAACGATGTGGAAACCCCCGGGAAACCGCAGGTGAACCAAGGGCCGAAAAAGCCGCTTTCCTCCTCCTTTTCAGGAGGTCGGCTTCCGGACATCGAAGAGATGCCGCGCGCTGTGCGCCACGAACGGCCCCTCCTTCCCGATCCGCTCGTGCAGGGCGCGGAGTTGGGGCTCGTACGCCTCGACGGTGAAGTCCGGGACCATCCAGACCACCTTGCGCAGGAAGTGCACGACGGCGGCGATGTCGTGGAACTCCATCCGCAGCCGCTCCGCCCGCAGATCCACGACCTCGAGCCCGGCCGCCTCGGCGTCCTTCCGCTCGCCCTCGGGATCACGGCCCCGGCGCACCGGCTCCGGCTGGGGCCCGAGGAAGTACTCGACCAGCTCGAACACGCTGCTGGGCCCGACGTGCTGGGCGAAGTACGTACCGCCCGGCCGCAGCACCCGCGCGATCTCCGCCCAGTGCGGGATCACCGGGTGCCGGCTGAGCACCAGTTCGAAGGACTCGTCGGCGAACGGCAGCGGCACGTCGTCCGGGGCGGCGACGACCACCACGCCACGCGGCCGCAGCAGGGCGGTGGCCTTGGCGACGTTCGGCGGCCATCCCTCCGTGGCGGCGATGAGACGCGGCCGGTTCGCCCCCGCCCGGCCCAGGGCGAAGTCGAGCACCTCCCCGCCCCCGGTCTGGACGTCCAGCGCGGACTCGGCCCGCCCCAGCCGCTCCCCCGCCGAACGGGCATACCCCCAGGAGGGCCGGGCCTCACTGGCCCGCCCCTCGAACCAGGAGAAGTCCCAGCCCTCGGTGGGCACGGCGGCGCCCTCGGCCACGAGGTCCTCGAAGGAGCGGGGAGAGCTGTCCTCTGTCATGAACGCCATCGTCGCAGCCCCGTTGTCACAGGGGCCTGCTAATTTCCGCGTCCATGACGAACTCACCCGCCGGCAGTGCCGCGGAAGAGAAGGACATCCTGCGCGCGAGCCTGGACCGCCACCGGGACGCCGTGCTCTGGAAGCTCGACGGCCTGGACGACGAACAGCTGCGCCGCCCCATGACACCGACCGGGACCACCCTGCTCGGCCTGGTGAAGCATCTGGCCTCGGTCGAGTACGGCTGGTTCGTCGAGACGTTCGGCGGCGAGGCGGAACCCCTGTGGTTCGACCCGTACGAGGGCGAGGACATGCGGATCGCCCCGGACGAGACGACGGACCGGATCGTCGCCTTCTACGGCCGCGCCCGCGCCGCCGCCGACCGGATGATCGCCGATCTGCCCCTGGACGCCCTCGGCCGCCCCTCCTGGCGCGACCAGTCCGTCTCCCTGCGCTGGACCCTCGTCCACATGACCACGGAAACGGCCCGGCACGCCGGCCACATGGACATCCTGCGCGAACTGATCGACGGGGCCACGGGCGCCCACCGTCCGGCGGGCGGCTGACCGCCGGCGGCCGGCGCGGTGTCCGTCACCGGCCTTCCGCGGGAGGGGGCCGGAGGGCGAGCACGGCGAACACGTCGTCGCCGTCCCGGTCGGTGCCGACGTGTTCGAAGCCGTGCTTCTCCAGCAGGCGGACCGAGGCGGTGTTGCCGGAGAAGGGGTCGGCGTACAGGGGGCGTACCCGCTCCAACTCCAGGAAGAGGCCGAGGGCGCGGGTTCCCACGCCACGCGCCCAGTACCGGCGGCCGAGCCAGTAGCCGACGAATCTGCGCCCGTCCTTCGCGGTCCAGGAGACGACGCTGCCGGCCACCTCGCCGTCGACGGTGACCGCGCGTACCAGGCTGTCGGGATCGCGGAGGATCCGCTCCCGCCAGTGCTCGAGGAAGGCGTCCAGCGGCCGGGGAGTGAACCTCGACCGCCGGACGGCCTCCGGATCGTTCTCGTAGTCGTGGAGGACGTGGAGGTCGTCGTCCCTGACTTCACGCAGACGCACATCGTCGTGTTCGTCGGTCATGCGGTGCAGTGTGGCAGCCGCCACTGACAACGCCGCCCTCCTCGCGCGGCTCTCCTACGGCACGAGGGGCCGGACCTCCCGCGCGGCGAAGCGCACGAAGCCCTCGGGGTCCGGTTCGCCGCCCGTCGGCTGCAGGACGACGGTGTCGGCACCGGCCTCGGCCAGCCGGCGCACCGCCGCGGCCACGGCCCCCGCGTCCCCCGCGACCCCGAGGTCCGGGACCGACTCCAGCCCCTCGGCGACGAGTTCGGCGCGCAGCCGTGCGGCGGCGTCCGGGCCGGTGGCGGCGAGGAGGTTCACGACGAACCGGTACGGTCCGACGAGACCCGCCTCCCGGCGCGCCTCGTCGATGATCCGCCGGGCCTGCCGTACACCGTCCGGCGGGGTGGAGGCGGTGAGGAGGACGCCGTCGGCCTTCTGCCCTGCGAGACGCAGCGTGCGGGGGCCGGTGGCGCCGGCCAGTACGCCGAGCGGCCGCTCCGGGGGCCAGTCGAGAGCGACGTCGTCCAGCCGGACGTACCGTCCGCTCACACTGACCCGCTCGCCGCGCAGCAGGGCGCGCAGGGCGTCGAGATGCTCACCCAGCAGGGTGAGGGGCGAGGCGGCCCGCGCGCCGACCTGCCCCATCCAGTCCTGGACGCCGTGCCCCACGGTCAGGACGGCCCGGCCGGGGAACATCCGCTCCAGCGAGGCGGCCTCCATGGCGGTGACGGCCACGTTCCTGAGCGGCACGGGGAGCAACCCGATCCCGACCCGCAACCGCTCGGTCCAGGCGAGCGCGGCGGCGGCCGTCGACACACCTCCCTCCAGGAAGCAGTCCTCCCACAACCACAGCTCCTCGAGCCCTGACTCCTCCGCGGCCCGGGCCACTTCACGAAGCCGCTCGGGAGGAAGCTGAGGTCGGAACACCGCGCCTAGTCCCAATACCGGTGACTTTGTTGGGGTCTGGTCGTTGGATGGGTTGTGCCAAGGCCGGGTCAGGTGAAGTCGTCGGGGGTTGGTCGGTTCTCGGATCG